>QIAH01000191.1 GCA_003225465.1 Acidobacteriota bacterium
GGAACATGCCGGTAGCTGTTTGCTAAGGAACACAGTTGGCTCAGGCATGATCAGGTTGGTTTGAAAGTCCTCTCCGCCCAGCGGAGGAGAATTCAGGTCCGGGAAGGTCACCTTTACACCTGTCACGGGATCCACAACGTCGGTCAATTGCGGCGCATTCCCGGCCTTGTCATGCCAGGTCTGGAAGTGTGCGATCTCGACTCCGCCGATGCTGAGCAGAATGCGCAGAACTTCCACATTGCTGACTCGTTGCGCCAGCTGAGGGTACAGGCTGGTTCCACCTTGTTCGATAAAAGCGAAGTGAAAACCTGCCGTGTTGACGATCGCCTGAAAGAAGTTGGCATCGTTGGCATCACTGTCAGTCCGTGGAATTGCCGGATGTTGCCCGACGGCCAACGTTGGGATGGCTTGACGGAATGTGTCCCCGAAATCGGGGTTCTTGGTGCGGCTACGGTAACGCGTCCACCAGGAGGTGTCGACGCTGAGCTGCATCAGGTTCGTGAGCCGGCCAAATTGATTTGCGCCCGTCGCCGTACTGCTTGGAAGAGTACGGAACTGGTCCAGATTGACCTGCTCAGCGCCCTTGGAGGCCAGGTATTCGTTGATGAACACTTCGTGCGTCAGTTCGTCTTCGGTATTGTCATGAATGTATTGCGACATGTCGCTGTCCAGCGGCAGAAGGTCCTGCATGTACAGAGGATTTCCTCCAGTGGCCTTCGCGGGATAGCCAGGAATTAGCTTGCTGGCCAGAGTGGCGACTTCGTCATCTTGGACGCCTCCAAGTTCCTGGTACTGCAGCCACAGATCGCTTTCGATGATCTCGGCTGCAGCCAGGAACTGGAGGATGGCAACATCTCCTTTTCTAAGCTTGCCGCTGTCACCCTGGGCAACAGCGAAATTGCTGTTCGCCAAAATTCCAGCGCCCACAGTTGCCGCGGCTCCAGCAACCAAGCTGTGCCTCATAAACGAGCGTCGGTTGACGATACCTTTCTCGTGAGAGTTACCTTCTTCTACCGTTGGGGCGGTCGTTGTTTCAGACAACTCCGCAGCAGGAACATTTTCGTTTTTCATGTGCTACAACTCCATTTCTCGAGGATTATTTTCCGTTTTTTGAAAATGGTCTTTGGTGGTCTATTTGCCTTAGCTATGAGTAGCAACGTCTCCGTCTGTCAAATTCATTTGTGTCTACGACTCGTTGTGCCGCGTGCAGCCTCTCGTGAGCAACACGCGGCAGTTAAGTGCTGTGCAACCTAACCCACAGCTGGAGTTGGAGTCAGTTAAGAGGCTCGATCATTGATTCGAGGGATCGAAGGCCACCTACTTCTGGCCTTGATTGTTGGAGTGCCCACCTCCATGGTCCGAGCCGGCCAGGGTAAATGCGTACACTTTGTTGTTTCCGGTTCCCTGGATATTTCGATAACCGGAACCCCAATAGAGGACGCTGTCTACGATTGATGGGCCATCGATTACTGTGCCTCCGCTCGCGAAATTCCAGAGGATGTTTCCAGTTGTCGCGTCGAAGGCATACATCTGTCCTGAATTGGAACCCGCATACATCACTCCGTTTGCTACGCTGACGGATCCCCGGTCAATGGTGCCCGCCGTAGGGTCTGCCGTCTGCCAAAGAATCTTCCCCGTAGCCACGTCAAGAGCGCTCCAGGCTCCCCACGTAATCTTCTGTCCCGAGGGCACCAAGGTGTAAGGGAGATGATTGCTATTGGCGATCGCGACATAAATGCGCTTGCCATCAGTCGCGGTGCCCCACTCAATTCCTCCGAGCGAAGCGCCTGGACCAACTGGCGTGCTCCACACGATGTTGCCGTCATCAGGATTGAGCGCCCAAAAGATGCCGCTCTTCTGGCCGAAGCCGACAATATTGCCTACGAGATTCGGTCCTGCTCCTCCGAGGTCGAAATCCGGGCTGCTGGGTACAGGACAATTCGGGTTTGGACCGGAAGAAGTTATGCAGGCTACGGTCCAAGTGTCAGTGCCTTGCAGCTTCTTTGACCACTTGACCTGTCCGGTCTTTAAGTCCAACGCGAGAGCAGCGTCGAAGAAGTCGTCAGGCGCAGTGCAGTTCGCGGTAGGGTTCGCGTTCTGACAAGCGACTACATCGGGCGGAACGGTGTAGTTGTTTCCCGTGCCGATGAAGAGCGTGCCGCGTTTAGGATCAATCGCTGGCGGTTGCCATACCGCGCCGCCGCTGTACTGGTTGGTCTGCCCATTGTTGTCGGGCATGTCGAAAGTTTTCCAAAGAATTCCACCACTCTTTACATCGAGTGCCACGATGCTGCCGCGAAAGCTGCAACACCGATAGGCCGGGTTCGTTGCCAGACTTTCTTCAACGGAAGAGAACCCGATGTAAATGACGCCGTCGAAGACAACGGGAGATCCTGTAATGACTGCTGCTGGATGAGTTTCTACTTGTGTAATCCACCGAAGCGATCCTGTTTTGCGGTCTATTGCCATCACGTTGGCGCCGTTGTGCACCTGATTGGAACTGAGAATGTCACCAATAATTACCTGGTCGCCAACCACCGCGGGACTAACACGCGAGATAGCTCCGTCGACGCCGTCGTACTCGGAGATCTTGTGAGACCAGATGAGACTCCCGCTATTCTTATCGACGGCGAAGAGATTGCCGCCCCAGTCGGGAAAGTAAACGGCGTCACCATCCACGGTAGGAGTGGCAGAAACATCCCCACCAGTTGTGAATACCCATTTCGTTTTTAGGTTTTGGACATTTGTAGGGCTGATTGAATGCTCTGCCGGCTGGCTCCAGGTGTTGTTCAGGTTCTGTCCGGCTATTCGCCATTGACCAGATCGGTGCACGTCTGGTTTACTCTGCGCACTTAGCGTCGCGACTAATAAAAGAACACTGATCAACGCTGCCGTGGGCAACGACACATAACGATTCTTAACTGACATCTGTATTGTTCTCCTTTGAATTCGGTTGCGATTACTCTCCCTGGAGCTCCTCTAATTTCACAGGCAACTCCAAAGCTCTAAAATTTATTCGACAGCTTTAATTCGAAGATCGCTAAGCTCTCGGTATCTACGTGCACCGACGAAAAGGGCTCATCACGCCCATTGCCCTCCTCTCTCAAACCGGAGCCGTACAACAGCGCCAGTTCGTTGTTCTCTCAATCTTTTTCTCTGTCCATCCACTCCCGGACATACGCTGGACAGTTCTCAAGCCTCATGCCATCCGCCTCGCACCCTCTTAGGAACCTCACTGCGTCGCGATCCGCCAGCCTCACGTCTCGTAAATCCAGAATGATGTGTCGGTAGTCGCGCTCAAAAAGCTTCTTCAGCTGCAGAACCTGCGCCGCCTCCATACGCCCACTTAGGGTGAACACCGTGAATCGCTGCCGCGTTGATCTTTCGATTCTCAACGTCATCGGTTGTCGTCGCGATGTTCTGCATTGCGGCCATCCCCGGCCTCACGTAAGTGGAAATGCAATGCAGCGGCCACATGCAATCTATTGAAAACAGGCGGTTAGAGGTAGCGGTCGGATGACGAGACTTCGGGAAGTGCCGAATTTTCGGGAGTCAAGAATTGACACTAAGGAATGGCGGCTACTGCTCGGCGATAAACTTGTGCTTCTTGATGTTCAGCTGCTTGATTTTCGAGTCCAGCGTCGAGCGGGGAATTCCGAGTTTCGCTGCCGCACCTTCCGGGCCAGCAACTTTCCCCCTACTTTCCGCTAAGGCAGCTTCAATAATTTCCTTTTCCTGATTCTTGAGCGCGTCTGGCAAAGGACCTGCTAACTCCTGCCGCGGTGGCTGCACGGGCGCCAGCCAGGTCTCTTCGATCCAAAAGGTATCGCCACTGCACAAGATCACCGATCTTTCAACAATGTTTTGCAACTCGCGGATATTTCCGGGCCATGCATACGATTGGCACAGCTCCAGCGTATTGTTGTCGATCTTGCAGATGTGCTTGCCGGCTTTTTCCGCGTAGCGTTTTACGAAGTACTCCACCAACATCGGAATGTCCTCCTTCCGTTTGCGCAGAGGAGGTACCTCAATCGGGAAAACGTTCAGCCGGTAAAACAAGTCTGATCGAAACGTTCCCGCGGCAATGGCTGCCGTTAAGTCACGGTTGGTTGCGGCTATGACGCGAACGTCGGTGGTAAGAGTTCGGTTACCTCCCACTCGTTCAAACTGCCGCTCCTGAAGTACTCGGAGCAATGTAATCTGGGTCTCTGCGGGAAGGTCGCCGACCTCGTCTAGAAAAATCGTACCCGAATGCGCCAGCTCAAAACGACCCTGGCGGCGCTGCACCGCGCCGGTGAAGGCGCCTTTCTCGTGGCCAAACAGCTCCGACGCGATCAAGGAGGAAGGAATCGACGCGCAGTTTACACTGATGAACGCCTGACCGGAACGTTGCGAGTGCTTGTGTATGGCGCGGGCAATCAATTCTTTTCCGGTGCCGGTTTCGCCCGTAATCAGCACCGTGGAATCGGTGGGGGCCACTTTCACAATGCCGGAGAGCACGGTTTGCAGGGCCGGTGACGCGCCCACAATGTCCTCAAACATGAATGCCTGATCGATTTGCTCTCTCAGCGCAAGGTTTTCGTCACGCATCCTCTCCTCGGCCTGCTTGCGATCCTCGATATCTGTCCCAGTGGCATACCAGCGAATAATGTACCCCTGGTCGTCGCGGAGAGGATTGTAGCGGACAAGAAACCAGCGATAGTTACCGTCTTTCCCAAGCGCTCGTTGCTCAAGTTCAAAAGGCTTACCGCGCGCGAGCGCCTCGTGGCGCTCCTTGCGCAGCCTTTCCACATCCTCCGGGTGGAAGACCCGTGCTCGCTGGTCTTCTCTCTGCACGTCTTCCAAAGTGAGGCCGGTGTAATCGAGCACTGTCTGATTTGCATAAAGGGGTGTCCCATCCGGGCGCAACACGTAAATATAACTGGCCACGGCGTCGGTCATCCGCCGAAGCTCTATTTCCTCTGCCTTTATTTGCTCAAACGCAGTCTGCAGAGCCGCTCTCGCTTCGTGCTGCTCAGTGACATCCATCGCCGTACCGACTAATTCAATGACATCACCGGAAGCGTTCACTACCGGGTGTCCGACCACATGAATGTACTTGGCCGCGCCGTTTGGCAGAAGAACCCTATAGTCGATCTCAAAGTCATTTCTGTCCCGAATGGCCTGCTCGACCACAGGTGTGTAATAACGCGCGTCCTCCGGGTGCAGCCGCCGGACTACCTCCGTGTAAGATGGTGGCGTGGAATCAGGATCGAGGCCGAAGATCCGGTACATCTCTTTTGACCAATAGGAAGCGTCCCAGCCGAACCTCGGGAGCACTTCATGCCCTTGACCGGCCTCACCTTGCGCGTTTTCCATCGGAGGGACCCGCACCGCCCAACTGCCGGTGTGGGTCAATTTCTGTGCTTCCGCCAAATAAGCCTCGCTCCGCCGAAGAGCTTCCGTCCGCTGCTTAATTTCCTCGAAAGCGCTCTCCAACTCGGCTCTGGCCTTCCATTGTTCGGTCACATCCATGACGGTGCCGACGACTTCGTCGCCTGACTCAATCACCGGGTGAGCGATAGAGTGGAGGTGCTTTATCGTTCCGTCTGGAAGGACGATTCGAAAATCTATCTCAGAACCTGCCCACTCCCTCTGCGTGGACGCCATTCTTTTCTTTCTCTGCTCGAACTTTGGTCGATCCTCGGGGTGAACCCTCTCAAAAAAGTCCCATGTGGGGTGAGCCATCTTCTCGGGATCGTAGTCATAAATGCGAAAGACCTCTTGCGACCAGAAGAGCGCGTCAGTACGCACATTCCAAACCCAACTACCCGTGTGGGTCAATTTCTGCGCCTCCGCCAGATACGCCTCGCTTCGCCGAAGAGCTTGTTCCACACGTTTGCGCTCTGTGATGTCCTCGGACAGCGCCATTATGAATTGCGGTACCCTCTCGGTGCCCGGCACAAGAGAAACGTTGTTGCTCACCCAAATCGAACTGCCGTCCTTGCGCAGATATTTTTTCTCAATCTGAAACTGTCGTCGTTTTCCCTCCAGCAACTCGGTGATGAGCGTCCAGTTGGCTTCGCGGTAGTCCTCATGCGTTACGTCCAGAAAACGAAGTGCACGCAGTTCCTCCTCCGTGTAACCCACCATTGTCTGGTAGACGTGATTGGTGGCTAGAAAGTGGCCGTTCAGGTCCGTCAGCGCAACGCCGATAGCCGAATTCTCAAAGACGGATCTCCACCGCTCCTCGCTTTTCCCAAGGGCTTGCTCAGCCCGCTTGCGATCTTCGATGTCGATAGCGGTTCCATACCATCTGACGAGCTTTCCAGTTTCATCGTGCAGCGGTACATTGCGAATAAACCACCAGCAATATTCTCCATCAGCCCGCCGAACCCGCGCTTCAGTCTCCATAGCTTGGCCGTTCGTAACGGCTGTGCGCCAATCGGCAACGACCCTCGTCCGGTCATCGGGATGAAGAACCGTTTCCCACTTCCACCCGAATGCCTCCTCCAAAGCTAAACCTGTGAACTGCAACCAACGATCATTAACGAAATCAACGTGACCCTTGGGCGAAGTCCTCCAGACATACGCCGGAACCGTATTGACCACGTCGCGAAGTTCTCTCTCGCTCCGGCGGGCAGCTTCCGTCCGCTGCTTAATTCCCTCGATAGCTTTCTCCAACTCGGTTCTTGCCTGCCACTGTTCGGTGACATCCATGACGGTGCCGACCACCTCAGTGATTTCACCTGAGTCATCCCTAACAGGATGAGCTACAGAATGCAGATGCTTTATGGTGCCGTCCGGGAGAATGATTCGAAAATCAATCTGAGAATCTAGCCACTCTTTCCCAGAAGCCTCCATTCTTGCTTTCTGCTCGACCTGTGGTCGATCCTCAGGGTGAATTCTTTCGACGAACTGTGGCCAAGTGGGCCCCGTTTCCAGGTATTCATAGGCATAAATGTCAAAAATCTCCCGCGACCAGAAAAGAACGCCGGTATGCACATTCCAGGCCCAGCTGCCCGTGTGGGTCAATTTCTGTGCTTCGGCTAAATAACCCTCACTCCGCCTGAGTTCTCTTTCTGCTTTCTTGCGCTCGGCAATATCTCGATAAATGAGGTAGAAGGCTCCGTGGTCGAAGCCAAGCGAAATGCCCCTCGCGACGACGGAAACGTCAAAGCGAACACCGTCTTTACGTTGCCGAATGGCCTCCAGCTCAACTCTGTTTCCCGAAATCAGCCGATCCCTGTAATTGAGAGCCTCAGCGCGCAATTCCTCGGGGACTATTAAATTGGGCAGCCATTGTCCCGCAACCTCTTCTGGTGTGTACCCGAACATTCGTGTGAATTCCTTGTTGACCCGCAACACATGAAAGTCATCGTCGGTCAGGATTACCGCGTCGGGCGAGAGCTCAAACAATGCATCGAGCTGCTCTTTACGCTTGTGGAGGTCATCATTCGCTGCCGTGAGCTCTGTAGTTCGGTCCGTGATCGCGACCTCTAGAGCCTCCTTCCTCCGTCTTACCCAGAACATGAGTATTGCGAAGGTCAGGAACACCAGCTCATAAAGAACGCGAGAGAGGCTACTGGTTTCGCCCTCGAAGATGAAGCCGCGGATCAGCGACGCAAGCAAAACTGCCGCAATACCGGGCTTCGTGCCGCCATACCAAAACGTGATCGCGATTGCGGACAATGCAAATGCAGCGAACGGATGAGGCAGATTGAAGTGGCGAAACAGAAGATCCAGCAACAGAGCTCCGGCGACCGAAGCAAAAGCCAATCCATAGCGGCGCGCGAACGACGCAGCTTGCCGCGTTAACTTTTTTGCTGTAGCTGAATCAGCCATGGTTCAGCCCTCTCTCACCCTCAGATCAAGGCTACGATGGTTTCCGTACTGGTTATTGTTTATGAGCACCCCACCTGCAGCGACGGTGCGACTGCCCAAAACTTGTCCGTCGAGTACCCCATAAGTGGATAGATGCGCGTCATCCCGATTCGGACACGTCAGGTGCCCTCCAAATCGAGGCGGCAGGCTCATGCGATTGTTTTCGAATTACGAGCCAACCGGAAGTTAACTTCCGAAACAGCTTGTTTACAGCGGATTCGTCCATCAGGCGGTATCCATTCGGCTCATGCCGTTGTAAGCAGCAAGCCACGCGCGACGAATGCGGCGAAGCACGGCTGGATACAGAACGCGACGAAATGGCTCGATCGCGACGAGGTACGGTCGCGAGAGCCATGACGGACGTAGACTCCCCAGTACAAACGGTACCCGTTCGGGCAACTCACCAAGGCAGTGCAGATGAAACCGTGGACGGTCCTGTTGTCGTTCGGGCCGCTGCCGACGATTCCCCCGATCCCCCTAAAGGTGCCATCTCCCGGAACCTTCGGGCCTGCCTTCCGTGATCTGCAAGCTCTCTCAGATTCGCTTTCCTTCGCGACCCTACCGACAACTTTGCTTCCCTGCTTTTTAAATTTGTGGCGACACGTTTCCCTACTTGTCCTGTTACACCCAACACCAGTACGTTGCTTGAACCGTTCATTTGAATCTCCTTTCAACATTTGGTACCAGTTTGATTTCCGCGGCAATTCGAGCCACGCGTTGATATGAGACCATCCGGTCGCTGTGCTCATACGTATCCGTCACAACGATTACCTCATCGGCATGAGTATCATTCACCAGTTTCTCCAGACCAGCCTGCACGGTTGCATCCGAACCGACAATTGCCGCGCCCAGTCTGTTCTCCACCGCTGCTTTTTCAAGGTCACTCCAAAGGGGCTCCATTGAATCGACCGGAGGCAACAATTCAAGCGACTCGCCCCGAATCAGTCGCAGAAAACGTTGTTGGGGAGCAGTGAACAATCGCTGAGCTGCCGCGTCTGTGCTCGCTGCAATCACCGGCACCGCAACAAGCAAATACGGGTTTCGCAGTACCTCACTAGGCTGGAAACGTTCTCGATACAATTTCGCTGCCGCGTCCAAAGCGTCAGGTGCAAAATGTGCTGCGAACGCGAAGGGTAAGCCTAATGCCGCTGCCAGTTGAGCACTGAAGTCGCTCGATCCGAGCAACGTGATTGGCACATTGCTGTTTTGTCCGGGTATTGCTTTGACGAGCTGACCCGGTCTTTCCGGCCCTAAGTATGTGCGCAACTCTTCAAGGAGCGCCGGGAAATCATCGCCGTCTTGAGCCAAACCGCGTCGCAACGCGCGCATGGTTTGAAAATCGCCTCCCGGCGCTCGTCCCAGTCCTAGGTCGATTCGCCCGGGATAGATTGCTTCGAGCGTCCCAAACTGTTCGGCAACCACTAGCGGTG
>QIAH01000192.1 GCA_003225465.1 Acidobacteriota bacterium
GATCTCGCCCAGGTTTTCGCGCATCTCGGGCGGGATGTAGTCCAGGTTTAACTTCGCGTAAATTTCCTCTTCGGATTTTCCCGCGACCGGGTTGTTCGTCTTCAGATCGGCGAGGCTGTATTCACTCAGCGTGTAGCCCATCTTCAAGGCACGTTGGCGCAACGCGACATTGTGCGCCTTCGAGCCGGTGAAGTACTGCATCGCTGCGCCAAAAGAGTCGGGGGGCAGTAGCCGGACGTCGACCTGCATGCCACTGCGCAGCCGGAAACTGATTTTGTTGTCGCCGCTGGCAATCACGTCCATGAGCGGCGGATACTTGGCCACGTGCTGGATCGCCTCTGCCCGCTGGGCATCGTCTACGCAACAACTCCCGGTGACGAGGATGTCGAGGTCGCCGACGGTTTCGCGTCCGCGGCGCAAAGAGCCGGCGGGCGTGATCTTGTCGATGCCCGGAACGGTGGAGAGATATTGCGTGAGTTTCGCGGCTTCGACTTCGGCGTGGTCGATCAGATACCGTCCGCCAATACGGCGATAATCTTCGATGGCTTTGATCAATTTCAGTTCGTGCTTCTCGCCCATGCGCGGTAGAGTGCGGATCTTTCCTTCACGCGCCAGCTTCTCGACTCCATCCACGTCCGAGACCTGGTAGGCGCTCCAGATAAGCGCTATGGTCTTTGGGCCCAGTCCCTGAATTTTGAGAAGCTGCAGCATGGAGGGATGGTATTTCTTCAGCAGCTCGACGTGAGTAGCAAGGCGACCCTCCTTGAAGAGTTCCTGCAGGTTGTTGAGCATGCCTTTGCCAATACCGGGAATCTCAAGAATCTTCTTCGGATCCGAGATCAGGTCGGCGATGCGCTGCGGCAGGTTTTCGATCGCCTGCGCGGCGTTGCGATAGGAGCGAATGCGGAACGAATCCTGCCCATCGATTTCGAGCAAGTCGGCAGTTTCGTACAGCAAGTTGGCGATGGCCTTGTTATCCATGCAGGAGACCAACACCAGATTAAATAAGTTGGGGCAGGAGCGAAAGTAGGCTGGACAGGGATCAACAAAGACGCGATGGGTGCAGTAACCGGCCTGAACTACGTACTAGCGTCAACAGGCCGTTGGGAGAAAGCTGGACGCGATCCGCTCTTCAGGATGCTTTGCTAACGTTGGCCGCCTGGGGACCTTTTTGTCCCTGAGTAATTTCAAACTCGACGGTATCTCCTTCTTGCAAGCTCTTGTAACCTTCGGTCGTAATCGCGCTGTAGTGCACAAAGACGTCGGGCCCATCGTCGCGACCGATGAAGCCGTACCCTTTGGCATTGTTAAACCATTTGACCGTACCTTTCAGACGTTCCACGTGCGCCCCCTCAGGCAGGCATCCCCTTCTTGCCGTTCGGCCAGGGACTCCAGGGCCCGCCTGCCGATTCTGCGTCACATTGTGCGGCGGGGGTAGGGGGCTGTCAAGGATTCAGGTCACAAGCAAAGGCGTTATTTACGAGGCTTTGGACTGTTCTGGTGAAGGGCCAGCCAGAGAACGCCGGAGATGGTTTTGGCGTCGCGGATGGTGCCACGCAAGACCATCTGTAGGGCTTCTGACAGAGGGACTAGATGTTGTTCGATGACTTCGTCGGCCTCCGGCTGAGCCGGTCCCGGCTTCAGACCGCGCGCCCAGAACAGGGTCATCGGTTCCGCTACGAAGCCTGGACTCGCATAGAACTTCAGGATCTGCTTCCATTTCTTCGCGGTGTAGCCGGTTTCTTCCAGGAGTTCGCGTTTGGCGGCGGGCAAGGCTTTTTCGCCTTTATCGATGCGTCCAGCTGGGAGCTCCAGAAGATAGCTGTCGGCCGCATGCCGATACTGGCATTCCAGTAGAAGGTGCGGTTCGCGGGGACCGTCGGTGGTAGCGAGGATTACGACCGATCCAGTATGGCGCACGATTTCCCGGAGCACGCGCACGCCCGAAGGCTCAATAACGCGCTCCGAGGTAATCCAGAAAATGGGACCGCGGTAGACCAGCCGGTGGGAAAGAACGCGGGCGGGGAGGCCTTTTTTCGTCTTCTTAAGACAAGGAGATTTTTGCATGCAAAGAATATAAGCGACGGCGGCGAATAAATGCAGGGTTCGGACGATGCATCGACGTTGGGAATACGGGGTTTCCATAAACTTCGGCGGGTCGCCTTCTCGCAGCGGCAGCTTCGGGAACATCTCATCTGTGCCCGAGTTCTCCCAGCCGAAAATCTTAAACCGCAGAGGACGCGGAGAACGGCCGCAGAGTGCGCGGAGAATTTTTCCTTGCGGGCAACAGGCTGGTATGCTGGCGACGATGAGCGCCACGCAAGTGCGCCGACCGATCATCACCATCGCCGGGCCGGGGAGCCTGGGCAATGCTCTGGCAATTTCGCTGCACGCAGCGGGTTATCGGATCAGCGAAATCTTGTCGCGCCCGGGGAAGGCCTCACGGCTGCGGGCGCGTGCGCTCGCGCGCAAGGTAGGAGCACGCGCTGCCTTGATTGGCAAAGAACCGTGCAATGCAGATGTCCTGTGGTTGTGCGTTCCTGACCGGGAGATTCGAAATTGCGCGGAATTCCTCGCGCGTTCGGGCGGATGGTCGAAGCGAGTCGTATTGCACTCGAGCGGTGCGCTGACCAGTGATGAATTGGCGGCATTGCGCAGTCGCGGAGCATCCGTCGCCTCGGTGCACCCGCTGATGACCTTTGGCTTGCAGGGGTTCCATTCGCGATCGAAGGAGATTGGACGGCGACACGAGTAGCGCGCCGGATAGCACGTCATCTCGGAGGCGAACCATTCCAAATCAGCAAGACGGATAAAACCGCCTATCATGCCTGGGGAGCTTTCACTTCGCCGCTGCTCACCGCCTTGCTGGTGACCGCGGAGCAGGTCGCTGCCGCTGCGCGGATTCCGCGCCGACGGGCTCGGAAAATGATGCTGCCGATTCTTCGCCAGACGCTCGCTAATTATGCTTCCTTCGGCGGACCGAATGGCTTTAGCGGACCCATCGTGCGGGGCGATATCGACACGGTCAAACGGCATCTGCGCGCGCTCGAATCCACTCCGGTGGCTCGAAAGGTCTATGCCGCGCTGGCTCAGGGTGCGATCGAGTACCTGCCGACAAAGAACAAGACCGGTCTACGGCATGTGATCGAACGAGCACTCCGGAGATAGTTTGCCATTGGCGAGTTCGATTGAGGCGTCAGACGCCAGTCGTCACCTTAAATTGCGAGTAGCTGATGGTCGTTGGCTGATAGCAAAAGAATCGGGAAGAACATTCCCCTCGCTCAACAACTGATATCCGGTTAATCAATTGCACGCTTCATCAGCTACCAGCCATCAGCTACCAGCCGTGAGCCCTTGCGGACGACTGGCGACCGAACACTGACGACTGGCCCGGTACGCCAGGGCAAGCAGCGCGAGCACGATAAAGGGCAGTCCGGCGGCCATGCGCAAGGGAATGGCAAGGATTGCCATGGAGTAGAACTCGCGTCGAGCCAGAAGCGAGTGAATTGGAATCAGAAGGATGGACGCGAACCATGGCCAGAGGAGCGTTCCAACCGCAGTGATCAGCATGGCTTTCATCGCCCAGTTCTCAGGCAACCTTCGCCAGGTGATAGCGAGCAGAAAAATTCCGGGCATGAGGATCAAGTGGTCGTAAACCGCGTGTCCGGGAAGCAACACGACGACCGTGATACTCAGCAGAATGCTGAGGGTGAACCAGAAGTCTGGAGAGTCAAGCGAAGCCGACCTGTTTTGCCAGGAGAGCACGACCGCGACGACAAGCAATGTGGCCATGGCGAGGAGGGCCGCGGGTCGTGCTGCAGGACCAGCCAACGTAGTGAGCATCTGGATGGTCAGTGACGGCGGCGTGTAGCCGTGGTACCGAAATACCACGTTCAGCCATGATTGAATCCAGTGCGGCCACACGATGAGGGCGCTTCCGACCAGCAAAGCTTCAGTCGAGAACAAGCCCACGCAGAACATGCGCCTTCTGCGCCAGTCGTGCAGGCTCCACAATCCGAGATAGAGAATCGGAAGCAGCATAACGTGGGGCTTGATCGTCCCTAGAGCCATCAGGGCCCCGGCGAGCAACAGTCTGCCCCTTTGCAGTGCAACGATGGAGGCCGCCAGCACAAAGCTGACAAATACTCCGACTTGTCCGGCGTAAAGGGCCTCGAGAGCCGAATAACTGGTCAGCACCAGCAGAAACAGAACAGCGGTGGAGGGCCAGTCGGGGTGCCACGACAGCGCCCGCATCCAGAGGACGGTCGTTACGACGATCAGCGGAATCTGAATAAAGAGAAAGACGAGGCGGGCAAGCTCAAAAGGAAACAGGCTGACCGGCCAGAACAACAGCTCGGTGAAGGCGGGGTATCCGAAGACCCGCAGGTCCTTGGGATCACCGGGCCGGGACAGATCGATGGACCTGCCGTAAAGGCCCATCTGGATTTCGTGTGTTATTGCTGGGCTGTAAAGGTCACCGTACCTTTGCGATACTGCGTGCTCGCCGTACCAGACTGTGTAGAGATCGTCGCCGAAGGAGTATCCCACAAGCCCCTTCGCAGCCTTTACCTCGCGCGCGCGGGGTAGAAACCAGTTCAGGTAATAGTTCAGCATAGCCGCCGAGCCGATTAGCGCGAGGGCTAACGCAATCACACTGAATCTGGAGGATGGACGAGTCGGCAAGGAAGCTCCAGCCATGGGCAAATGGAATCAGGATTAGAGCACGGCGGAATTCGAGCCGCAAGACAGGACGCCGCGGCTATCGTCAGCGCGACGTGAACAGGTGCCCGAGCTTCTCCTTCTTGGTCTTCAAATAATCTTCTGCGTGGGGGCTGGGATCAACCTCGCAGGGTACACGTTCGACCACCTCGACACCCGCCTGTTCGAGCGCGGACACCTTATCGGGATTATTGGACAGCAGGCGCACCTTGCTGACGCCCAGTGCCTTCAGCATTTCTCCCGGGAGCGTGAAATCGCGGTGATCCGCCTTGAAGCCCAAGCGCTCGTTGGCTTCCACGGTATCGAGCCCGGCATCCTGCAGTTCGTAGGCCTGCAGCTTCGCCATCAAGCCGATGCCGCGCCCTTCCTGCTGCTCGTAAATCAGCACGCCGGCGCCCTGTTCGGCGATCATCGCAAGCGCCATCTCGAGTTGCTGCCGGCAATCGCAGCGCAGAGATCCGAAGACATCGCCGGTGAGGCACTGGGAATGAATGCGCACCAGCGGCGGGGACGAGAGCACGTCTCCCATCACCAGGGCGACGGCCTCCTCTTTCGGGCGATCACTGCCATTTCCGAAGGTGGCTTCGAAGCCGTAGATCCGGAACCGTCCCCAGCGGGTAGGAAAATCAGCCGAGGCGAGTTGTCGAACGGAGCCCGAAGAGGTCACACCAACATTATAGACGGCGGCCTGATCGACAGCAGGCTGAACGGGAAGGGAATGGCATTTGCCAAGAGCGCAGCACGCGCGCGGAGATTACCATCGTGGGAAGCGTGAGTTGGTCTATCCCAGGAACGCTGTTAAAATTGAACGGCACTCAACAAGTGGGGCTGTAGCTCAGCTGGGAGAGCGCCTCGTTCGCAACGAGGAGGCCACCGGTTCGATCCCGGTCAGCTCCACCAAACTGCGAAAATCTCAAGCCAAGAACCGAGCTACCGCTTCGCCGTGATCTCGTTGAGCGCGGCCAGAAACGATTGCGCCGATCCGGGCGGGGGGACCTGGCCGCCAAGAATCGTCTGGAGCGTGGCGTTTGGTCCATACAGGTCACGTATGGTCTGGTCGTCGGTGCTGATCTTGGACCCTTCGAGATTGGCACCGGCATAGGCACCACTCGCTGAGCTGTAGATCAGCACCGGCGTCTTCCAATTGCTGTTATCCAAACCTCCCGTGCTCTGCTTGTTGGGCCCAACTGCGACGGCTTCAGCTCCGAGCGTCCAATGACCGGAGCTGAGTTCCTGCTCGCCCTGCTTGTTCATGAGCAGCACCATGTCCTGGTGTTCGAAACCCAGCTGCAGGCCGACGCTGCCGCCGGTGATGTTGATGAAAGCGGGCGCGCTCCAGCCCGATTTTGTCCGGCAACTGACCACGCCACTTCCATGTTTGCCGCCCACGATCGCACCCATCTTCGTCATGGCCGGGATCACGGCTACGCATTCCGCATTCGCCACAATGGAATTGGGAACCTGTTGCGTTGCTGTCATATTGCGCATGGCCAGTGCGGCGCCATCCAGTTCGCTGGTCGCGGTACTCGCGGCGACGGTCCCGCTAAATAAAGCCAGCATGAATACGAAAGCAAGCCGTTTCATAGACTCTCCCAGACCGTGGCCCAGCGCCGATGAGATGACAACTACCTTGTCCGGGGTTGGTTCGGAGTTGAGCGCGAGGCCTGCGGCTAAGCCAAAATCCACCACCACGGACACGAGGGAACACGAAGGAGAACACGAAGGAAATCCTTTGTGCCCGTTGTTCGAAGTTTTGATCTCTTTGCGGGGATAGGGACCACTTCGCGCTACTGACGACAGCAGCTGTGTTAAAAGAATAGGACTTCCAGGAGACTTAAGCTATGGCCGATCGCGTTCCGCAGACCTATGGAAATCACAGTCGATTTGACCCGCTGTTTCACTTTTTCGCGCTGCCAGTGATCATGCTGTCGGTGATCGTAACCCTGGTGCACTGCCTGCATCGACGAAACTGGTTTTCTATATGGCTGGTGATTTTTTCGATTGCTATCCTGGTCGTGACCATGAAAGCACGGATGTATGCGACCAAGCTGCAAGACCGCATCATCCGCATGGAAGAGCGGCAGCGCCTGTATGGGCTGTTGCCGGAAACGTTGCGGGCGAGGATTGGCGAGCTGAGCGAAGCGCAATTGGTGGGACTGCGGTTTGCATCGGATGCCGAGCTTCCTGGGCTGGTGGAAGAAACATTGGCCAAGAAGCTTTCCGCGGCTCAAATCAAGAAGTCGATCAAGGTCTGGCGACCGGACTACTTCCGGGTCTGACACAATGTGCGTGCTCGGGCTCGCTCACCCATGTTTCCGACACTCGCCTGAAAAGATGCTCGCTCATATGCCAGAAGTTTTTGCGTCGCTGGTTCAGGAATGTAACGGAAAGAGGATGTTCAGATGGTGAGGGCAGGCAGGTGGGTGGCGATTCTTTTTGGAATGTTTGCCATATCAGGGGCCGCCTGGGCGCAAACTCAGGCGACTCGTCCCGAGAGATACCTGTTCGAAGCCGCAAACCGCGAGCGGAGGGCGGTCGGCCTTCCTCCTCTGAAATGGAATGAGCCGCTCGCCATTGCCGCTCGCGTTCACGCGAAGGAAATGGCGCACCAAAACACGGTATCGCACCGCCTGCCTGGCGAAGCCGCTCTGCCTGGACGCGCCGCCAAAGCGGGCGCACACTTCAGCTGGCTCTCGGAGAATATTGTGCAGTCGCGCGATGCCGCGGGAGCGCATTCCCAATTCATGAAATCGGCCGCACACAAGGCCAATCTCCTGGATGCCGACATGAACGCGGTTGGCATCGGCGTGGTCGAGCGACATGGACAGCTGTTTGTAGTCGAAGATTTCGCGCAGCGAAAGTGAAATGCCGCACAATGCGGGTGAAATCAGTTTCCTACGTTGATAGTGTTTTTGGGTCAACTTGCTGTCGGGATTAATATTGCGCGGCAAGCCGACGACTTCACATCAGATGGCGTGCATTCAAAACTCATTCGACGGAAAGAGAGAAAAATGAAGATCGCTCTGCGATGTATGGCCCTTGTTTTGATGGCTGGTCTGTGTACGGTTGGTGCAAGCGCGGGTGAGGGCCAACCGATCGCCATCGTTCATGCCCGGTTGATCGATGGAATGGGCGGAAGCCCGGTTGAAAACGCCGCAGTGGTGGTTCGCGGCAAAACCATCGAGTATGCCGGACCGGCAAGTGGCGTAAGCGTCCCAAAGGATGCACAAATCATCGACGCCACAGGAAAGACCGTGATGCCGGGACTTGCGGACTTGCATGTGCATCTGCAGGGCAGCTGGGACGGAATTTCGGTTGACCTGTTGGGCTACCAGCGCTACCTGAAGGCCATGCTGTACGCAGGTGTGACCACATTGATGGATACGGGTAATTACCAGCCCTGGGTTTTGCAGTTGAGGCAGGAGCAAGCGGCGGGGCGGCTGCAAGGGCCCCGTATTTATTGCGTGGGCGCGATGATCGATTCTGCGGACCCAGCATGGCCAGACTTGGCATACGCGGTAACCAGCCGTTACCAGATTCCCGAAATCGTGCGGCGAGATAAAGCGGCCAAGGTCGACATGATCAAGGGTTATTCGAACCTGTCAGAGCACATGCTGCACTGGCTATCAGAAGAAGCGGGGAAGGAAGGCATTCGGGTGGTGATTGACCAGTGGGAGCGGAATGGATCTCCTGACCTGGTGGCAACGGGAATTTCCGGGTTTGCGCATTTGCCGACGCGCAAGATGAACGAGGTGGATATCCAGTTCGCGAAGGAACACAACATCTTTTTCATCACGACGCTGACCGTGACGGAAGCGTTTGCGAGAACGCGGCTGAATGACATTGGCTTTTTGAAGGAACCCTACATTGCAGATACAACGCCACCATGGTTTTTGACGGAGCTGAGGGAGTTCGCGAACAAGCCGCAGACAGAGCCGGAAAAGAAAGAAACGCAAGAGAGCATCGTGGCGCATCAGGAAGCCATGCGCAACGTCAAGAAATTGCATGACGCTGGATTTTTGATCGCTACGGGCACCGATGCGCCATATCCGGGAGTGTTCCAGGGTGAAGGGCTGCATCATGAACTGGAATTGATGGTCGAGGCGGGATGGAAACCGCTGGAGGCGATTCGCGCATCAACATACGATGCCGCGAGGCTAATGAAGGCAGAGAATGAGTGGGGCAGCCTGCAGGCCGGCCGGCGGGCGACGCTGCTGATCATCGCGGGCAATCCCGCAGAGCGCATCAGCGACACCCGGAAAATTGAGACCGTGATCCAGGACGGAAAGATCGTGGACCGGACGGAATTGAAATATGACACGAAAACCGATGCGGGCTACCGCGCGGTTCCCGGATTGTTTAATCCGTGAGCAGGCCGAACCCAACCGACAGTGCATTTGTGTGAGGCCGGCATGAAAAAAATTATCTTCGGCCTGTTGCTCTTGGCGGGAGCAACAGCAGTCGGGCAAAGCCCTTTCGACGGGACTTGGGTAAGCAAAGCAGGAGAACAACTTCCGCAGAATCCATTCCGGTACTCACTCGACAATGAAAGCTTTCATTGCTCGTGCGCAATCGGGAATATCGACATCAAAGCAGACGGCTATGACCACAAAGTTTCTGAGACGGCTTACTGGGACACAATCAACGTTCAGGCTGTGGATGCGAACGCGGTTGCGATCATTGCCAAGAGAGCCGGACGAACAATGTTCACGGAAATCGATGCAATTTCTCAAGATGGAAGTACGCTGACGCAGACGGTGAAGGACACAACTGAGGCGGAAACCGTGACCATTGAAACGCACAGCCAAAGAATCGAAAGGGGACCTGCCGGCTACCACGCAATCTCAGGTTCGTGGCGTGCCTTCAAAGCGAGCCGTTCCAGCAACGGTGCGGTGATTCGATACAAATGCACGAAGGATGCATTCAGTGCGGAGACGCCTTTGGGGGAAAAGTACACTGCAAAATTCGATGGGAATTATTATCCAGTCGAAGATGATCCTGGTCACACCATGGTTTCCGCGAGACTAGTGAACCTAAGTACGGTAGAGCTCACAAGCAAGCGCAATGGCAAAATTGTCAGCGTTTCCCATTTGTCAGTCACGCCTGACGGTAAGTTAATTCACGCCGTTTTTGAAAACAAGGAAGGCAACACCAAAACGACCTTCGATTTTGAGAAGCAGCCGTAGGCCGCAAGCAATTCCGCATCAATGGTTGGCTGTTGCAACACCCCATATCACTTGTTGGACTGGCTCCTGAGTGCTACGGCCGAGGACAAGTGTGATCGCTGACGTCCGACTGACCCACCGGCCTGTGACTCAAGTGCGCGCCACCTCGGCCGTTTTATTGTTTGCCATCCGGCTGGTCCCGGCGTCGACGAGGCGTGACCGGCAACGGGATCGATGCCATCAACGTATGTCGCCGAAGACGGCAACGTCGAACTTTGAGTAGTACTTCTTCACGTCGCCGGCGCCGTACTTATGTTGGAATTTCTCAACCACAGCGGACACCTGTTTGCCATCCGTGATAGGGACAGCCTTGAGTTCAGCCTCGGCGCCGCGCGCATCGATGTGAATCTTCGGGTTCTTGAGCACGTTCTTGTACCACTGAGTATCAGAACCCTGTACCGGCAACAGATAAAGTTTCTCGTCGTCCAACACGAACCAGACCGGGTTCGAGATCGTGCGTCCTGACTTTCTGCCGATCACACTGATTTTTATTTGCCGATAACGGGAGAGGTGGTCTTTGAGAGCATCTTTCTGCGTTGGCATGTGCGCTCCTTGCGGATAATCTCTTTTGATTTCCACGTTCGGAACTCCGTCAATTCCAATTCGGTGCTTTGTATCTCCGAGTAGCCCGGTTCATTCGAGGACGCGCCAGCTCTATCGAGCCACGAGAACGTTGGCTGCTCAGCGGCCCACCAGTTTTTGCAGCTCTTCGGGGTATCGAGCACCCTGGACTGCAATCTTTGAGGCTGCGATATCCAGTTCGCGGAGATCATCGGGCGAAAGTTCGATGTTGACGGCACCAATGTTTTCTTCCAGGCGCTGCAGCTTGGTCGTGCCGGGGATCGGAACGATCCAGGGCTTCTGCGCCAGTAACCAGGCAAGCGCGATCTGAGCAGGGGTCGCTTTCTTCCTTTCCGCGACGTTGGTGAGCAAATCGACCAAAGCCTGATTCGCTTTTCGATTCTCGGGCGTGAAGCGAGGGACGATGTTGCGGAAATCGCTTTTGTCGAACTTCGTATCCTCGCTGATCTTGCCGGTGAGGAAGCCCTTGCCAAGCGGACTGAATGGAACGAATCCGATCCCGAGTTCCGCAAGAGTGGGGATCACCTCTGCTTCAGGCTCTCGCCACCAAAGCGAATATTCGCTCTGGAGCGCAGTGACCGGCAGGACTGCGTTGGCACGGCGGATTGTTTGCACGCCTGCTTCCGAAAGTCCGAAGTGCTTCACCTTGCCTTGCCGGATCAGGTCCTTCACGGCTCCGGCGACGTCTTCGATGGGTACGTTCGGATCAACGCGGTGCTGGTAGAAGAGATCGATGACGTCGGTTTTCAGCCGCTTGAGCGAGGCCTCGGCGACTTCCTTGATGTGTTCGGGCCGGCTGTCGAGGCCGGCCTGCTTGCCGGTGATCGGATCAATTTTGAAACCGAACTTGGTGGCGATCACCACTTGCTTACGGAAGGGAGCGAGAGCTTCGCCCACGAGCTCTTCGTTCGTGAAGGGACCGTACACTTCGGCCGTGTCAAAGAACGTGATCCCGTGTTCGACGGCCGCCCGAATCAGCGAGATCCCCTGCTGCTTCTCGACTGCTGGTCCGAGGCCAAAGCTCAGTCCCATGCAGCCCAGTC
>QIAH01000362.1 GCA_003225465.1 Acidobacteriota bacterium
GCACCCCATTCAGCACGTCTGAGACAAACCTCACCGTGTCTCCAAACCGATTGCGCCCGAACTCCGCGAGGTAGATGCCGGCTCCAATTCCCAAGGGCACCCCCAGCAGACTTCCGATCGTCAGAATGAGTACAGAACCCGCGATCGCGTTCGCCATGCCGCCCCCGACTTCTCCGGGAGGCTTGGGTGTCTGCGTGAGAAACGCCCAATTGACGGACCCGACTCCCTTGATGACCAGATAAGCGAAGATTGCGACCAGTGGCGCAAGCACGATGATGACGGTCGAAACGGCAAACAACGTCGCCAGGTGATCGGCGGTTCTCCGCCACAAACTGATTTCGAGTCTGGCTGCGACTGGGGCAGTAGGATCAGGCACGGGCCCTCGCAGGTTGGCCGCGGGTCACGCTCCACACCAGGAAGCGCGCCAGCGCGTTCACAATGATGGTCACCAGGAAGAGCGCCAATCCAATTTCGATCAAAGCTGAGAGATAGAGATCGCCCGCCGCCTCGCTGAATTCGTTCGCCAGTACGCTGGCCATGGTGTAGCCGGGCGCGAATAGTGACTTCGCGATCTCCGGACGATTGCCGATCACCATGGTGACCGCCATAGTCTCGCCGAGCGCGCGTCCCAGACCCAGAATGATCCCACCCACGATCCCGGCCCGCGCATTCCGCAACACACCGATGCGGATCATTTCCCACCGCGTCGCGCCTAGCGCCAGCGCAGCTTCGCGCTGGTGCTGCGGCACAACTGCCAGCACCTCGCGCGTGATCGAAGAAATGATGGGGATGATCATGATCGCCAGAATGATGCCTGCGGCCAGCATGCCGATTCCGTACGGCGGCCCTTCAAACAGACCAGTCCATCCCAGCGTTTTCGCAAGGAACGGCTGCACATAACTACGCAGGATGGGCACCAGTACGAAGATCGCCCAGAGGCCATAGATCACGCTCGGGATCGCGGCCAGCAATTCGGTCGTGAACGAGAGCGGTCCGCGCAACCAGCGGGGGCACATCTCCGTCGTGAATACTCCCACGCCCACTGCCAGCGGAATGGCAATGATCAGCGCGAGCAAGGAGGAAACCAGGGTCCCATAGACAAAAGGCAGGGCGCCGTAGTGGTCATTGACAGGGTCCCAGTCTTGTCCCCAGAAAAACTTCCATCCGAAGGCGTGCCACGAAAGCTGGGAACGGCTAACCAACTGCCAAACAATGAGCACGAGAATCGCGAGTACGATGACGGCGCAGGCCAAAATCGCCCACGCGAATACACGGTCCGCGAACACCCCATCGGAGGCGTTGAGCAGCGGGCTGTCTTGTCTTTTGATTTTCTCTCCAGCAACAGGTTGCGGCCCCGTCATTTGTGGTCGGAACAGGGCATGGTTAGCCATGACCGAACCGTATCAGAAGCGTGTTACAGGAGTGTTAAAACGATTCCGCCCTGCTGGTGGTAAATTGCGCCTTGGCGTGAGCTTGGAGTCCGGCGAGATTAGTCATCAAAGCGGAAAACAGCAACATTTCCGCCGTTACGGTAGCAGGCTTAGGAGCCCGCCACCACGAACTTTTTTCATTGCGCAGCCGCTTTGATTTGTGAGATGAGTGATGGCTCACAACGAAAGGGGTCGTCCGCCTCATCCTCCTCCCATGCCCGTCTTTGCTGCGGTGGATATCGGCTCCAACTCAGTTCGGCTGAAAATCGCTCGCCTGCGCGGCCGCAAACTACATGCCATTCACGAGGACCGCGAGGTCACTCGCCTGGGCGAAGGCGTGTTCCGCTCGAACTTCCTCTCACCTGAATCGATGGCGGAGACGGTCAAAGTGCTCCGCCGTTTTCACCGTACCGCCCAGCGCCTCGGCACCGATTCGGTGCGCGTCGTCGCCACCAGCGCCTTACGCGACGCCCGCAACTCGCAGGCCTTTCTCGAATGGGTGCGTTCGGCTACCGGGTGGGAGGCCGAAATCATCTCCGGCCTTGAAGAAGGCCGCCTCATTCACCTGGGATTGGTTTCCAATCTCCCGCTGGCTCGCTCCACCGTCCTCATGATCGACCTCGGCGGCGGCAGTTGTGAGTTAACCGTTTCGCGCCTTGGTCACATCCGCGAAACGGTAAGCTTGCCGCTAGGTGCGGTGCGCCTCACCAATGAATTCCTTCGCCACGATCCTCCGCGTAAGCGGGAGCTTCAAGGACTTCGCGGCTTCGTGGATCGAGAAGTGGGGAGGGTTGCCGGGCGCATCGTGGGCTCCCGCGTCAAAGTCGCCATCGCGACTTCCGGGACTGCGGCCGCTCTTTCGGCCGCTGCCAGCCACCTCATCAAGCCCTCTCGTAAAACGCCCGTCGTCTCCGCGCCGGAAATGAAGCGCATTGCGAAGCTCATCAGCCGCCTGCCACTCGAGGAGCGTAAGAAGATCAATGGCATCGGTCCGCGCCGGGCGGAGATCATCGTGGCCGGGGCGATTGTCTATCACGAACTGGTCGAGCGTTGCCAGTTGCGCTCCTTCCGTTACTCGCCACTCGGCCTGCGCGATGGCCTGCTGGCGCAGATGGCGGCAGACTACGATCGCAGCACGCGCTCCGGACGTCAGATCGAGTCCGAGCGCTGGGATTCCATCCGCCATGCCGTGCAGCATTACCGCGTGGACATGAACCACGCCCTGCAAGTGCGGAACTCAGCTATGGAGCTGTTCTCTGCGCTCAAGTCTCTCCATCATCTTCCCCTGGAATACCGCGAGTGGCTCTCGGCTGCGGCTATGCTGTATGAAGTTGGGGACTACGTGAACCGGAACGGCCGTCATCGCCACACCCAGTACATCATTTCGAACTCCGAAATCCTCGGATACACGCCGGAGCAGCGCCAGATCATCGGCGCCATCGCACGCTACCTGGGCAAGTCCCGGCCTACGCCCGGAGACGCCGCTCTCAAAGGACTTCTGCCCCTCGAGCAGGAACAAATCGCCAAAGCTTCCATGCTGTTGCGCCTGGCCCGTGCCATGAATCTCAGCCGCAGCCGCGCAGTTCAGCAAGCGCGCATTGGCATTCGCGATGGCGCGGTCCGGGTGACTTTGACGTCACGTAGGAGAGCCGGGGTGGATCTTGAGCTTTGGGCGATTGAACGAGACCGCGACTACTTCCGTGAGCTTTTTGGACGCGAGCTCTCCGCGGCGGCTGCGTAGAGGGTACGCAGCACTTTGGGCGTTAGACACCAGGAGAGCCATCCCGAACTGCGCCGAAGTTCCACCTTCGCCACCGCTCCTTTGCGCAATTCGAGCGCGGCCTCGCAGCCGGCGGGGCTGATGACTCGTCCCAGAAATTCGCTCAAGTTTGGATTATGCCCCACCACCATGATGGCTTCATGGCTGGCATATTTATCGAGCACTTTACGGAACTCTGCAAAGGTCGCCTGGGGGCGCAACGCCGAGTCGGTCAGGATCTTGCCTTCGAACCCCATCTCGTTTCCGACCAGCGCCGCCGTCTGGGTTGCCCGTTTGAGCGGGCTCGAGAGAATCACATCCGCCTGCACATCCAGCGCGGCCAGCGCGCGGCCCACATAGCCGCACTGCTCGATGCCCTCCTTGTCGAGGCCGCGCTTCTCGTCTTTCTTGGGAGAAGCCATGGGCTCTCCCGCGTTCGCGTGCCGCAAGAAGTAGACAATCATTCAGCTTAAGCTTCCTTTCTCATCGCACTTCGGCTTGTGCTTCGATGTCGCGCACGGGGCGGCACATTCGGAATCGCTTGCAAGGGCTGCTTCCCTTCTGCCAAGCCAATGAGGAATTCCTGCGCATTGAACGCCGCTGCTCCCGTGGGTGCTTTGCCACCGCGCCTGCCCGGAGTCTGCCACACCCGGTGATAGGAACCGTCCTTGGCTAGAATCCGCGTCTTCAAGTTGTCGGCGAGATACGCCTCCAGGATCTCGTAGCGCACGCGCTCCCGCGCCATCGAGTCCTTCAACGGGGTCAACACCTCGACTCGCTCGTAGAGGTTGCGCGGCATCCAGTCGGCGCTTCCGATGTAGACCTCTTCATCGCCCCCGTTTGCGAAGTAGTAGATGCGGCTATGTTCGAGGAATCGTCCGACAATGCTGCGCACCCTGATCCGGTCGCTGACTCCACGCACGTCCGGCCGCAGCGCGCAAATTCCGCGTACCAGCAAATCGATTTCAACTCCCGCTTGCGATGCCTGATAGAGGGCCAGGATGACTTTTTTATCGAGCAGTGCATTCATCTTCGCGATAATGCGCGCTGGCCGTCCGTGCCGCGCGTGATCGGCTTCGCGTTCGATCAGCGCCAGCAACTTTTCCGCCAGATCAAGAGGCGCCACCAGCAGCGGCCGATAGCTGGGATTCTCGGCGTACGCGGTCAGGAAGCTGAACACATCGTGCACCGCCCCCGTAATCTCAGGATCGGCCGTAAGCAGGCTGAGGTCGGTGTAGATTCGCGCCGTGGTGGCGTTGTAGTTGCCCGTCCCAATATGCGCGTAACGGCGCGTAACTCCGTCCGGATCGCGACGCGCCAGCAGCGACAGCTTGCAGTGCGTCTTCAATCCCACCAGTCCGTGAAACACTTGGACTCCCGCATCCTCCAGATCACGAGCCCAGCGGATGTTCGACGCCTCATCAAAGCGCGCCTTCAACTCCACCACAGCGGTCACTTCCTTTTTCGGCGCGGCTGCGATCAGGGCAGGAACGATCAGCGAGTGCTCGTTGGTTCGGTAAAGCGTCTGCTTGATCGACATCACGCGGTCGTCCTCGGCTGCCGATTCAATGAACGAAATCACCGCATCGTAGGAATCGTAGGGATGATGCAGCAGCACATCGTGTCGCCGCAGTTCTTCGAACAGGTCCTGCGACTTGGCGGTCAACCGCAGCTCGCGCGGAATAAACGTCCTGAATTTCAACTCCGGATGCTTGGTCTGCTCATAAACGTTGAACAGCCGCGACACGTTCACCGGACCGTTCACCGGAAACACTTGCCATGGATCCAGCTCAAAGACATTGCGCAGCCGCTCCACAATCTCCGGATCGGCGTCCGCCTCAATCTCCATGCGAACCGCGTCGCCTTTGCGGCGGTTGTGCAACTCCGCGCGCACCGACTCGAGCAGGCTGCGCGCCTCCTCTTCCGCAAGATAAAGATTGCTGTTCCGGGTTACTCGAAACGCTGCCGACGACACGATGTCGTACCCGTGGTACATGCGGGCCGCGTGAAAGGCCACCAGGTCCGCCAGAAAAATAAAGTCATCCGTATCTTCGGAAGGCAACCGGATGAGCCTGGGCAGCGCTCGCGGCACGGTCACCACCCCCGTGTAGGTCATAGCGGAGCGGCGCCGTCGCCGCAGCAGAAACCCCACGCACAACGCCTTATTAATAACTCGCGGAAACGGGTGCGCCGGATCGACCGTCACCGGCGTCAGCAATGGATCCAGCTCCCGCTCACAATATTCCTCCACGAATGACTTGGCGGCCGAACCCAGTTCGTGCAGCCCTAGAACGCGAATCCCGTGCTCGGCCAACTGTGGGCGCAGATGCAAGTTCCAACAGTCATACTGCTCGTCCACGAATTCGTGGGTCTCGCGATTGATCCGGTCCCGCTCCTCCATCAACGTCAAGCCGTCGGCCGCGCCTTCGTTATAGCCGTCTTCGATTTGCTGGACCAGCGACGCCACCCGCACCTCGAAAAATTCGTCCAGGTTGCTTGCCGAAATGGAAAGAAACTTCAGCCGCTCCAGCAATGGATTGTTCTGGTCGGTGGCTTCCTGGAGCACACGCCGGTTAAATTCCAACCAGGACAGTTCCCGGTTGATGAAATGCGACGGACTATCGATTAAGGGACGCGCCATGGTTCACTGAGGGCGATGCACGGTGAGGTATCGGACCCGCATACGAACCTTCAGTATAAAACAGCTCCAAGCTCGGCGCTTTTGGGCTGATTTTTGGGTATTTTGAACAAACCTCCCGTTCGACCGTTGACAATAGGCCCTGTTCTCGCGACATCGATTCGAAACGGGAAACAAATAAAACGGGGCGCCCCGAGGAATTCTCACAGCGCCCCAAAAATTTCCCGCCAAACCTCTCGGAAGGTTTGCCTCCTGAACCTCTAGCGCACCTGTTTGATCTCCGCTTTCACCTTTTCGGCGACATTGTTCGGCAATGGCGCGTACGTCAGAGCGGCTGTCATTTTCTGTCCGTCATCCACCATCCAGTTGAGGAAATCGGTGATGATTTTGCCGCGCGCTGCGTCCTTTGATTGCGCCGGAATCAGCAGCCAGGTAAAGCTGGAGATGGGATATGCGTCTTTCCCGGGCGCATTGGTGATCGACACCCGGAAGTCAGCCGGCATGGTCTTCACCGACCCCGCGGCTGCAGTCACGCTTTCTAGTGATGCCTTCACGTATTCTCCTGCGGCGTTGCGCACGCTGCCGTAAGGAATCTTGTTCTGCACCGCATAGATCAACTCGACATACCCGATTGCGCCGGCCATTTGCCGAACCACACCGGCCACACCTTCGTTTCCCTTGCCGCCTAGTCCAACCGGCCATTTAATCGACGTGCCTTTGCCTGGCCCACCCGCCCACTCGGGGCTGATCTTCGACAGGTAGTCGGTGAAAATGTACGTCGTGCCACTTCCGTCGGAGCGGTGCACCACGATAATGGCCTGATCGGGAAACTTCACGCCGGGGTTCGCCGCAGCAATCGTCTTGTCATTCCAGTTCGCGATCTTGCCCAGAAAAATTCCCGCCAGAATCTCCGGAGTAAACTTCAGTTCCCCACTCACGCCCGGCGCATTGTAGGCAGGCACAACCGCGCCCAGAACGGTCGGCACGTGCAGGATTTTCACTTTCGATTGCGCCAGTTGCTCATCCGTCATCGGCCCATCACTGGCCCCGAAATCCACTGTTCCGGCAAGCACCTGCCGGATTCCTCCTCCGCTTCCGATTGACTGGTAGTTGATCTGGATGTCAGGATGCGCGTTGTGATATTCGTTGAACCACTTCGAGTACATCGGGTAGGGAAACGTGGCGCCGGCTCCGTTCAGTGTAGTTTGCGCTACCGCGGGGATTGCCAGAGCCAGGCAGAGAAAAAGCAGTGCGCTTCGTCGGATCACTCGTTGAATCCTCCTGATAATGGATTTTCCCCTTGGTTCTATGCGCGCATTGTTACAGTCCGGTTACAAACGCATGAATTTCTAGTGAAACACCACGCTTTTCCCCGTAATTGGCAACCTTTCTCGACGGACTACTTAGGGACGACCGAACTTTGACCGACTCCAACGAACGTTTCGCGCCCGGTTGGCCGGGCATTCCTCCACGCTGGACCTCCAGCGCCAAATCCGGCGTTGGCACAGCGCTCAATCCTCACAGCCGGGTCTGGTACACGCTGAGCCACGGTATTCTTAACGAAGTCTATTTCCCGCGTGTGGATCAGGCCTGCACTCGGGATCTCGGCCTCATTATCACCGACGGCTACAGCTACTTCTCCGAGGAAAAACGCCACTGCTCGTTTGAGAATGTTGCCTACGAGCCCGGCGTGCCAGTCTTCCAGCTCACCAACACGAGCCTCGACGGCCGCTATCGCGTCCACAAAGAAATCTTCAGCGACCCATACCGCCACGTCGTGCTGCAACGAATTCGCTTTGAACCCAGGCAGGGAAAACTGGCTGATTATCGTTGCTATGCGCTGCTGTCACCTCATCTGGGGAACTGGGGATTCGGCAACACCGGGTGGACCGGCGATTACAAAGGCCGTGACATGCTATTTGCCCAACGCGACGCCATCGCCCTTGGGTTCGCCTGCTCCGCGTCGTGGGCTGCACGCTCGGTGGGGTTCGTCGGATACTCCGATGGCTGGCAGGATCTCTCGCAGAACTTCCGCCTTACCTGGAACTACACTCGCGCCGAAAATGGCAATCTTGCCCTCACTGGCGAAATCGATCTCGCCGCCTGCAATGGCCAATTCGTCCTGGCGCTCGGTTTCGGTCGCAATTGCTGGGAAGCCGGACAACAGGTCATTTCCTCCCTGCAAGAAGATTTCGATCTGATCCGCGATCATTTCGTTCGTCAATGGAGAAGCTGGCACGAGAGCCTGCGGCCGCTCGATCGCCCGCAGCGGGATTGCGACCTCTACCGCAGCAGCATGTCCGTGCTTCGTTCTCATGAATCGAAGGATTTCGTCGGCGGCATCATTGCCAGCCTCTCCATTCCCTGGGGGTTCAACAAGGGCGATGAGGATCTCGGCGGCTACCACCTGGTTTGGCCGCGCGATCTGGTCGAAACCGCGGGCGCGCTTGTTGCCGGTGATGCAATCGTCGATGCGCTTCGCGTACTACGCTACCTCGAGTCCACGCAGGAAGCCGACGGTCACTGGGCGCAGAATCTCTGGCTCGACGGCCGTCCGTACTGGGGTGGCCTCCAGATGGATGAGACTGCGTTTCCGATTCTTCTAGTCGATTTATTACGCCGCGAAGCAGGCGACCAGCTGGGAGACTTGCATCGCTGGTGGCCCATGGTGCGCAACGCCGCCAGCTTCATCGTTCGCAATGGCCCGGTGACGCAACAGGACCGCTGGGAAGAAGACGGCGGCTATTCTCCGTTTACGTTGGCGGTCGAGATCGCCGCGCTACTCGCTGCCGCCGACATCGCCGATCTTTTAGGCGAACTCGTGCCTGCCGCTTACTTGCGCGACACAGCCGACGCCTGGAACGACAACATCGAGCGCTGGACCTACTCCATCGATGGCGATCTCGCGCGCCAGCTCGACGTCGAAGGATATTACGTCCGTATCGCGCCCGATAGTGACGGTGCGGCCTCGCCCCTGCAGGGCTTCGTTCCCATCAAGAACCGCCCCCCGGGTCAGGGGGCTGTGCGTGCCTCTCAGGTCATCAGTCCCGATTCGCTGGCCCTTGTCCGCTTCGGCCTGCGCGCTCCGGACGATCCCAGAATCCTGAACACCCTCAAAGTGGTCGACGCGCTGCTGCGCGCAAAACTTCCACAAGGTCCCTGCTGGTACCGTTACAACGGCGACGGCTATGGCGAGCACGACGACGGCGGTCCCTTCGATGGGACTGGCATTGGCCGTCCCTGGCCTCTTCTGGCCGGTGAGCGTGCTCATTACGAAATTGCGGCCGGGCGCCCCGCATTCGCCGACGCGCTCTTGCGTCTAATGGAAGATTCGCCTGCGGGCGCAAGCCGCCTCATCCCCGAGCAAGTCTGGGATGGGCCCCCTATTCCAGACCTGGAGCTTTTCCCCGGAAAGCCGACCGGCTCCGCTTGCCCGTTAGTCTGGGCCCACTCCGAATACATCAAGCTTCGCCGTTCCCTGCGCGATGGCCGCATCTTCGACCAGCCTCCTCAAACCGTACAGCGCTACCTCGTGGAGAAGCGCCGTTGCCTGCACTTTCTTTGGATCTTCAACAACAAGGTGCGTACCATGCCGTGCGGCAAGATTCTGCGCATCGCGGTATTGAAGCCGGCCACGGTTCACTGGAGCTTGGACGATTGGAATACGAGCTTCGACACCCATACCCGCGACACCGAGCTGGGCGTCCACGTGGTTGATCTCCCGACCGACAAACTACTGGTAGCCCACCCTGCGGTGTTCACTTTTCACTGGGACGCCGACGGGTGGGAAGGGGTCGACTATCGCGTGATTGTCGAATAAGCTCACGTAGGGACAAACGCCTCGTCTGTCCGGCCGGGGACCAGCCCCGGCATGCTCCGCAGGTGGACTAACCAGCTCGGGGATGGAGCCGAACGAGAGACGAAGACGATGCTACCCCGTGTATAGCAACTCCACCACGGTGCAATCGTCTCCTAAAGGATTCCCTGCACAAAAAGCCGACACGGAGGCAAAAATATCCTCAAGCGTCGGCGTCTTGGCCGCGACTGCCTCGAGCCTCTCGTTATCGTAGAACTCGCCATGCGCGTTTTCCGCTTCCGTCACACCGTCCGTCACCAGGATGAACCGGTCGCCCGGCTTCAAGTGCACGTGATCGCTTTCATACTGCGCATCCGCCAACAATCCGACCGGAAGATTCCCATGTTGCGGGCGCATGACCTGATCGCCTGAAACCAGCAGCGGCGGCACATGCCCGCAATTCACGTATTCCAGTTCGCCGTCTCTGCGAACCTTTGTAATGATCACGGTTGCATATTTTTCGCCCAGGTGCTTCTGCGTGAAGAACCGATTCACCGAAGTCATGATGTCGGTCAAAGGCATGCGCGCATGCAAGTGCGCATACACCATGCCCTGTAACGTGGAAGCCAGCACCGCCGCGGAAACGCCCTTTCCACTCACGTCGGCCAATACCACGGCCAGTCCATCGTCCGTGTTCACCACGTCGAAGAAGTCGCCACCGATTTCTTTGCATGAGAGATTTCTGCCGCGCATCTTGGCGTAGGGCACTTCGGGAATCGTCACTGCCATGAGCCGCTGTTGAATCGATGCGGCAATCGCCAATTCCTGCTGATAGCGCCGCGATACCTCTTCCGCCTGCACCAGGCGAGCGTTCTCGATCAACGACGCCGCTTCCGTCGCAATGACGCGCAGGATATCGTGGCTGACGCTCGAGATATCACGGGAGGCAAACCGGGAATCGAGATAAAGTGCGCCAGTGACTTCTTGCGTATTGGCAGAGACGCCGGGAGCGTCACGAGTCGTCTGCACCTGAGGCTTGCGCAGTGGCATGCAGATGACCGTGCGCAAATCGTAGGCCACAATGCTTTGCCGGACCGCCAGGTCGAGCGATTGGCTGGTGTCGGTGAACAGGAACTCCGAATTCGATTTGAGCGCTTCGTCCAGAATGGAATGCGAAATCGTTTTATCGTCCAGCAGCGCTTCGCCCTTGGAATTCCGTCCCGCCGCCAGTCGCAGATTCCCTTCTTCATCCTTCAGGAACACGTAGCCGCGTTCGGCGCGAATCAGTTTCAGGGTGGTGTCGACCAGCGTGACCAGAATCTCGTCCAACACGCCAATCGTGTTCAACTTACGGGCCGCTTCGAGGAACAGGGTCAGCTTCTCGAGGTCCGTGGTCTCGGTCGAAATCTGGATGCCAGAAATCTGGCTGAGGAACTCGCGGGCCGTGTTCGACGTCGCATGCTGGGGGCTGAAAATAACATAGGCGATATCGCGTACCCCGAATTCCACGCGGTCGTTGCGCTGCAGCTTCTGGCGCTGCACACGCTCGCCGTTCACATACGTCCCATGCTTGCTGCCCTGATCGACGACGAAGAAATCCCCGTTCTCGGCCACGATGAGTGCGTGGTCGCGCGACACCCGCGGGTCGGGGATCACCAGGTCTTTGTCCACCTTGCGCCCCACCGAAAACGGGGTGCGATTCATCACGATCGATCGCTGCTCGTTCCCTTGAACGTAGATCAGTGAGGGAAATACCCCGGAGCCGGGGTCGGACGTAATACCGGAAATGGGTTGAAACCCCATAGGGCGTGACGAACTGCTCTCTAGGATACGAAATAATGACAGGAATGAGGCCCGGCGGAAAGGGGCTGCACCCGTTTGTTCACCGCTTCCGTGCCCAGCCGTGCGAGCGAGCCGAGCTCGAGCCGGAGATCAATGCCGCGCTCAGGAATGGCTCGCCTTGTACGCGGCGATGGCCTGCTGATCTGTATCGTACACCTCGAATACCGTGGCCAGTTTGGTGATGGCCAGAACATCCCGCAAACGAGGCCCGAGGCCGGTCAGCTTGATGTCCGCGCCCGCCGCGCGCGCCGACGAATACACTCCGACCAGGGTTCCGAGACCGCCGCTGTCGATGTAACTTACGCCGCTCAGGTTCAATATGATGCGCTTCGTGGTCGTGAGCAGTTTCTTCAAACTCTCGCGCAGCCCGCTGGACTCTTCGCCGAAAACGATCCTCCCCGAACACGCGACGATCGTCACGCCATCGGCTAAAAGCGTATCCATCTTCAGCGTCATTCCGTCCTCCCCGCGTTCCATTCCCTGTGATTAGCCTGAGAAGCCTACTCCTTGCTCTCTCCCACTGCAAGCCAACCCGCGCCAATTCAGACCGAAATCATGCCACCGGGTGCTCTTTTCGCAAGCTTTCCTCCCGAAACTCTTGCCTGGTTTCTGAGCCGGCATGCTCCTTCCACGCATAGGAGACCAGCAGGCTGAGCGGGATCAGGGAAAGCAGCGGCATCGGGATCTTGGCGATGGTGTAAAGGGGAAGCCACCATTGCTGCTGCAGGGTGGTCCGAGAGATTGCCGGAGACACACTCGCCAACCCGATCGCTGCGAGCCAGGGCCAGGCGAGAGTTGCCGCAAACAGCAGCAAACCGGTCCGCGATATGCCCCCTCCCGCCCACAGTCTCCGCCGATCTTTGACGATGAGGAAGATCGCCGGCAGCATCAGCAGAAAGTTGTAAGGAGCAAACATCGGAATAATGATGACCGTGACCGCCAACGTCAGCGCAAGCAACAGAGCGAAAGCAGGTTGATCGCTCTCCTGTTTTCGGAATCGCCAGCACACATCGGCAACGGCCACAACCAGAACACCGGCCGCAACTAGCCCGACCCACGGCGAAAGCATTACCTGCAGAATCGAGAGGCCACCCGCGTAACGCCGGTAGTCCCCTGTCGCTAACAGAAAATCTCCGAACCATCCGGGCAGGAGAATTTCTGATGTGCCCGCCAGCAGCAGCATCGCGACGGTGAATCCCCAGAATAGCCGCTGTCTCCGTCGCCAATCGCTCAGTGTCCAGAGCAAAAGCACCGACGCCAAGGGCAGCGCAAGGTGCGGCTTGATGGTTGCCACTGCCAGCAGCGTGCCGCTCGAAAAGCGATGGCCGCTTACCAGCAGTGCGCATGCCCCCGCAAGAAGTGCGACTACAGGCAGCGTCAGTTGCTGCAGCTTGAATCCTTGCACGGCGGAAAAGCTGCCCAGCACCAGCAGCATGGCAATCATCCCTTCGCCGAACGTCAACTTCCAGCGAACCACTCTCAACCACAACAGAACGCTTCCCACTGTGGCGATCACCAGCAGACCCTTGAACGCAATCGCGACCGGCCCAAACGGCAAGCCCACGGTTGGAGCGAGTAGAAACACCACGTATACCGGGTATGCGAAGCCCTGCTGATCTTTCGGATCTCCCGGACGGCCGGGGTCCAGCGCGCGCCCGTAATAGCCGATTTGAATCTCGCGTGTGATCTCTTTGCTATAGGGATTGCGATGATGCAACAACAGTTCGCGAGCGCCCAACCAGCGCGGATATAAATCGGACAGATTTCCCCGAGGCCGGTCGTGCGTCTGTGCGTCGGCCCGCTGGTAGGGCACCAGCACGCGTTCCACGTAGAACCACATGGCTGCCGCACACAGAAAAGCGAGTACCAGGCCTGCTTTGGTTTTTCTCGGCAACAGGTCGAATTAAACTCCGAGCGCTAGCTCCTGATGCCTCATGTTACAACTTTATGCGGATTGTTCCTATGCGACTGCGCGTCTTCATCTCCCTAGCCATCGGCCTGGCCACTGGCCTCTGTTGCTGGTCCTTTCTCCGCCATTTTCAGTTGAGAGCGGGCGATTTCAACTGGGCGGTTTGGGCTGCGCAGGACCTGCTCGCCCACCGCAATCCCTACGACCGTGTGATGCAAATGTATCCCTTGCCTGCAGCTTTTTACGGATTACCCTTTGTAAGATTGCCACTTGAAGTTGCGGCCGGGGTTTTCTATGGACTCAGTTCCGCACTCATGGCCTTCGGGCTCTCGCGGCAGGGCTATCATCGCTTGCTGGTATTCCTGGCGTATCCGTATTGGGCTGGGCTTATGGCGGCGCAGTGGTCACCTATCATTTTTGCGAGTGCCTTCTTCCCATTCTTGTTGCCGGTAACTTTGGCGAAGCCGCAGTTGGGACTACCCGTGGCTCTGACCAACCCCACCAAGCGTGGTTTTATCGCGTGTTTCGTCGTGCTGGCGCTCTCGTTTCTGCTGCTGCCGCGATGGCCATGGCTGTGGCTTGCGAAACTTCACGACTACGTGCACTTCTTCCCGTTGTTGATCTTGCCCGGCCCGTTGCTCGCCTTGGCTCTGCTTCGCTACCGTGAACGCGATGCGCTCCTGCTTTTTCTGATGGCCCTTATGCCGCAACGATGGTTTTACGACCCGCTCATACTTTGGCTCATCCCGAAAACGCGCCGCGAAATTTTAGGTACGGTGGCTGCGAGTTGGGCAATCGGGGTCTGGCGCTTTCATCATTATCCCCAGGGCCACGTGCAAGCAGGGCGATGGATGGTAGTGTTCTTCTATCTTCCTATGCTTGCGGTGGTGCTCGCACGCCCGAGAGTCGCCGAACCTTGCGCGGACCCAACGCGTGCCGCAACATCAGACTGAAATCAAGCCGAGATGCGCAACCTCTTGCTGGGGATTGCAAGAATCAGAGCGTGCTGCGCACGTTGGAAACGGTCCAGTCCACCAAGGACCTCCTGATTCGGTCTGTTAGCGTACTGCCTTTTGATTGTTCGTGGTTGGGACAGGAACGGGCCTATGCTCATCCTATAGAGCACCAGCCAGAGCAGCGGTATACAGGCAATCCAGACCGACCGATGAGTTCACCCGGTGAGTCAATACTAGGGCAAGGCCGGCAGCGTTCAGCACCAAGTAGCTTACGAGGATGAGCCAGTGCACCCCGAATTTTCGGCCCTACACTAAAGTGACATTTCGCCCGTGACCGCAAGGAAGCTATAGTTTGGCCCAACCCATGCGCCCCATTCTCCGCCCCGTGATGCCGGAACTGCACAGCCTTCGCGGGCTGGCATGCCTGGCTGTGCTGTTCTTTCATGGGTTCTGGTGCTATCTGCCGCGAGGCCCATTGCACGCGTTGACTGCCGGTGGCCATTATGGAGTCAACCTATTCTTCGTGCTCAGCGGCTTCTTGATCACTGGAATCTTGCTCGATTCGAAGCAGCGACAGGACTACTTTGTGCGGTTCTACAAACGGCGTGTGCTGCGCATCCTGCCGGCGTATTACATGATGATTGCGCTGCTAGCCATGTACGGACTTTCGCCGCGCTTTCTAGGCTTGAGCCTGTTGCACGTAGCGAATATGGCACCGGCTTTCGGTGTGGCGCTGGCCTATGGGCCGTTCTGGTCGCTAGCGGCGGAGGAGCAGTTCTACTTTCTGTGGCCGCTGATTGTGAGGCGCTCGAGTACTCGGCTGCTCGTCGTGGTGTTATTCGGAATCATCGTCAACAATCTGCGGCTGGCCTTCGTGGCGAATCCGGAACCGTGGATTGAATTTCGGCTCTGGTATTCGTCACATGGGTTGGCGCTCGGCGCCTTGCTGGCAATCTTCCTGCGCTCGTCGATGAACTCGCGGAGGAATGTGGTGGGGCTGGCGGCAGCAGCGGCGATGACGGGGATCGGGCTAGTTGTACTCCAGAGTGCGGTGTGGCAGACATTTGGCTGGGAGCTCGTGTTCTCGGCTGTGTTACTGAGTGCTCTGATTCTGGGCGCTTCGCGCTTTGAGGCGTGGACGCGGCCACGACTGCTGCTATTCATTGGGGAGATCAGCTACGGATTGTACCTCGTGCATGTTTTTGTGTTTGCCATGTATCGGCGGGTTATATTTGTGCCGAATGATACGGTCCATGTGCTGGTGCAATTCTTCGTTTGCTCGGTAGTCTCCATTCTTCTGGCGACTGCCTCCCGCTTCACGGTCGAATCGTGGTTCCTTGGACTGAAGGATAAGCCTCTGAGCATTCCGCGCAATCAGATAATATCTGAGGAGTTAGCAGCTGCGAGGTGACGGATGGATAAAACCACAGTGAAGGTAAGCGGGCAGGACCGGGCAGCCGCCCTAGGGTTGTGCGAGCTATGGATTCAGCTCTCGAAGGGGCAGGAATTTGCCGAGACCATCGCCAAGCACGTGGAACTTCTTTGAGTGCCGTTGGGAAACTCCATGATCGCCTGGTGTTTCGTCGAAGAGTGGATGTGCTGTCTTCGTGGTTCGCTCAGCTAGCCCCGAAAAACGCCCGTATTCTGGATGTGGGAGCCGGGAGCGGCCTGCTCGCGAGTGTGATCTCTTCGAAGCGGCCCGATGTGTCCATCCGCGGAATCGATGTGCTTCCTCGCGAGCAGTCTCACATCCCGGTGGAGATTTTCGATGGTCGCAAGATTCCCTTTGAAAACGGGGATTTCGACGTCGTTCTCTTCGTGGACGTCTTGCACCATACCGAGGATCCGACCATTCTGCTGCGCGAAGCGGCGCGAGTGGCGGCATCCGATGTGCTCATCAAGGACCATTTCCGCAAAGGATTCGCGGCCCAGCAGCGCCTGCGATTGATGGATTGGGTCGGAAATGCGAGATTTGGCGTGTCCCTTCCCTACAACTACTGGACCGAGGAGCAGTGGCAGAGCGCGTGGCAGAAGATTGGCTTGCGCCCGGCGCGACTAGTCACAGATTTAAAACTGTACCCGGCGCTCGCCGATAGCATTTTCGGCGCACAACTGCACTTCATCGGCGAATTAAAAAAGGTCGCGGCCTGACGCCCTCCGGGGCGTCGCTATCCGGGCAATGCAGGTGACGGTTCTCACCGTCGCCGCATGCCAAGCACACTTAGAAAAAAACTGGCAAACACTGTTTGCAGCCCCAGGACGAGTAAGAGAATGGATGGAATCACCAGCCGCATTGTCCGGGAATAGTCGAGCATGCCGAAGTGCTGGCTTCTCCAGAAATGCACCGCATAGAGCGAGCCGCCCAGGCCACACGCAATCAGCGCGGACCCGATAAGAAGGCCGGTCTCCAGTCCCACATAGCGGAACACTTTTTCGAGCACCGGATCGGGCGGGAACAATCCTTCCGCAATCGCGAAAATCTTCGTGAAAGTTGCGAACGCTACGGACTGAAACCCGAGCAGGACGAAAGCCGCACCGTACAGCATGGTGTGTACATCGAATGTGATTCCGCCCACCGTCTTCGCTGATGGCAAAAGCCAGAGTTCCAGTACACTTCCTACCATCATCAACAGCAGTCCCGGATAAAGAAACAACCAGCGCGGACTGTACAACAGCAGAAAACGAAGGTGTCTCCAGCCATCGCGCCAGGTGCGCAGATGCGGCGGCCGCGAGCGTCCGTCGGGTGATAGCGTTGTCGGCACTTCCACCATAGCCAGCTTCATCAGGGTCGCCTTTACCACCATCTCGCTCGCAAATTCCATGCCGGCGGTTTGCAGTCGGAGGCAATTGTAGGCAGCCTTGCTGAAGGCGCGCAAGCCGCAATGAAAATCTCCAAACGGACTGTGGAAGAATAAGCGCCCTAAGCCCGAGAGCACGGGGTTTCCAAGATATTGATGAAGAGCCGGCATCGCGCCGGGCTGAATGCCGCCGCGAAATCGATTCCCCATCACCAACTCCGCACCCTTGCGCAGCTCGGTTACGAAACGCGGAATGTGACCAAAATCATAGCTGCCGTCGGGATCGCCCATCAGAACGTATCTACCCTTAGCCGCGGCGATCCCTCCCATCAATGCGTTTCCGTATCCCCTGGCTGTCACGTGGATGACTCGCGCCCCATTGCGTTGCGCAATCTCGATCGAGTCGTCGCTGCTGCCGTTATCGGCGACCACGACCTCGCCCGCGATTCCTGCCTCTGTCATCGTCCGCTGAACCTTGCGAATAGACGACTCCAGCGTTTCCGCTTCGTTCAGACAGGGCAGCACCACGGACAGTTCGATCTCCTCTGGACCGCGCTCGCTCACGGTTCGTTGCTTCGCTTCGAAACTGGCTCTGGACGCCACAGCAAGTCCCTAAGGTATTCTCGGAATAGTAGTATTACCCGCCGATCGATCTTCTGCAGACTGTTTCCGCTCGGCCGGAAGAAGATCGGCTATCCCATGGAGTTTACCAAACAGGCGCGGGGGAGCGTGGTGAACCTCTTGTTTGTTGCGACGTTGGGGCTGATGCTGTTGGCTGCCTGGATTGCCCCGCTGGCCGGTGACCGTTGGTTTCGGCCCGTTGAAAAAGCGGGTGCCGCCTTTGCGCAAAAGAAATCTCTCACCCTTGTCACGCTGGGACTGCTCACCATCACGGCGCGCCTTGCACTGCTGCCCATTCTGCCCGTTCCGGTCCCGGCCATCCATGATGAGTTCAGCTACCTGCTCGCGGCCGACACGTTCGCGCATGGTCGCTTGACCAACCCGCCGCACCCTTTCCCGGTTTTTTTCGACACCTATCACGAGTTGCAGCACCCAACCTATGCTTCCAAGTACCCTCCGGGCCCGGGCGCTGTCATGGCACTAGGTCAGGTCCTTGGCCATCCCTGGATTGGAGTCCTGCTGAGCACCGCCGCCATGATCGTCTCTATGACATGGATGCTCCAGGGATGGTTCTCGCCGTCTTGGGCTCTGCTGGGCGGCGTGCTCGTCTGGGCGGACCTGGGGCTCTTCGCTCCCTGGGTGGACAGCTATTACAACGGCTCGGTCGCGACGGTGGGCGCCGCCCTGGTTTTCGGCGCTTATCCACGAATTCTCCACTTTGGCCGAGCACGGAATGCCTTCCTCATGGGCCTTGGAGCCGCCATCCTGGCTTACAGCCGGCCGGTGGAAGGTTTCATCTTCTGTCTCCCCGTCGCAATCGCTCTCACGATCAGGCTGATCTCCAGTCGCTTTTCCGATCCCCACCTCAGCATTTCGCGCCTGTTCCTTCCCCTTGCGGCTGCGCTGATCCCGGCAGGGCTCTTCCTCGCTTACTACAATTTCCGAGTCACGGGAAATGCCTTGCAGTTCCCCTATGTTCTTTATCACCGCGAATATTTCAACAATTGCCCCGTCTTCTTCTGGCAGAAGCCCGTACCGCCGCTACACTATGCCAACCAGCAGTTTGAGAACTTCTTCAATGTCTGGAATCGCGAAGAGTTTGAGCTCTCCTGGCGGGCATGGGCAAGGCGAGCCTTGGCGTTATCGTGGAAATTATGGCGGATTCTGCTGGGGCCGGCCCTGACTCTCCCTCTCGTCATGCTCATCCGGGTTGTGCAGGACCGCCGCATCCGCCTGCCACTCTGGGAGGTATTTGTCTGTTCCCTCGGATTGCTGTCGGTCGTTTGGTTCCAGCCCCACTACGCCGCGCCCCTCGCAGCCGCCGTGTTCGTAGTCGTGGTTCAGGCCATCCGCCACTTGCGCCAGGCAAAGATCCACGGCCGTCCCATAGGGATTTTCCTGTCTCGTTTGATCGTGCTGCTCGTCGTCGACTGGGTCGCCATTCAAGCCGGACACGCTGCCCGGTACCCCGTCACCGCTTGGAAGGGCCAGCGCGAACAGGTTCTCCGGACCCTCGAGTCGGTTTACGGCAAACACCTCGTCGTCGTTCGCTATACGCCCACCCACAATGTGCACCGGGAATGGGTCTACAACGCTGCCGACATCGACTCCTCCCGTATCGTCTGGGTCCGCGAGATCCCCGGCCAGGACATTACCCCCTTACTGCGCTACTACCATGATAGAAAGGTCTGGCTCCTCGAGGCTGATCAGTCTCCGCCGACGCTCGAGCCTTACCCACGAGCGTCCGCAACCGAACCCAGGAATGTCCCGTAAACGAGCGCAGAAGGGTCTTTCTGGGGGCCCGTTGGTGGGAAGCGCGACCCCTACAATCCTGATATCGGGACGGGAACCAAGAAATTAGCTTTCCCCGTGGCCCGGTCGCGGTATGATAGTCGCGACCGGGCGGCGTAAGGCCTCGCCGGACCCCTCAAATACTTGATTCGATTGAGAAACGGAAATCGTCTCCGTCAACGAGCGCTCCACGGGTCGCCCGATGCCTGCTGGAATGTTCGGTTCCATGATGTCTTCGTTTTCCACGGGAGGAGTAATGAGTCAGACTATCCAAAGATTGCTGCGCGATGAGAAAGGACAGGACATCGCTGAATACGCTGTCATGTTGGCAGTCATTCTTGTCATCGTGGTAGGCACCGTTCGCCTTATTGGCTCCAACGCGAACACCGTTTTTTCACAAGTTGCCAGTTCGATCCAGTGACCGGTTAGCGAGTCGTTTGTTCGTTTCCGGAAGGCGGCTTGGTGTGTGATGGTGGTGGTGAGATTTTTGGATGGGCTGACATCTGCAGTTGGAGGAAAAACTGGATCAGCAGGTTTGTCGGAGCGTGCGGCGATTCGTCGCACACTTGCAATTTATGGCTTGTTTTGAGGAGTACGCATGAATCGTTCACGGCTCCTGTTCATCGGGTTCGTGGCACTCGCGCTTGGTGCTTTCGTCAGCTTCGTCGTCTACAAGAATGTTCTGTCCAGGTCTAGTGCGGGCAACGAGCCCGGGGCCGACGTGATCGTCGCGGCCAACGATATTCAGGTGGGCGCAAAGCTTCAGGACGGCGATATCCGTATGGTCAAAGTGCCGGCTTCGGTGGTGCCGCCGAACTCATTCCGTTCGAGATCTCAAATTATCGGACGTGGCGTCATCCTCCCCATCCAGAAGGGCGAGTTTATCTTGCCAAGTAAGCTGGCTGCGGAGAATGCTGGCTCTGGACTTCCGGCTCTGATTCCTCCGGGAATGCGAGCGGTCTCGGTGCGAGTGAACGAAGTCGTCGCGGTCGCTGGCTTCGTGATTCCCGGAACGCGCGTGGACGTTCTGCTCACCGGCAATCCGATGGGCGCCAATGAGCCTCAAACCACTACCGTGCTCGAGAATGTCGCGGTCATCGCCGCCGGGCAAAGGCTCGAGCGCAACGCCGCGGGCGAGCCGCAGTCGACCCCTGTAATCACGCTCCTGGTTTCCCCGGATGACGCGCAAAAACTTACCCTGGCTAGCTCCCAGGGGCACATTCAGCTTTCCCTGCGCAATCCTGTCGACACCAAGAAAGTCGACATTGCCTCCATGAAAGCCACTGGTCTTTACAAGAATGTGACTCCGGTGGCTCTGCCGGCACCTCATCCAAAGCCGGCGAAGACTGCCAAGGCGCAACCGGCTCCTGCTCCGCCGGACGCTTACAAAGTCGAGGTCATTCGCGGCAACAAAGTCGACGAAACCAAGTTCCCAGATCAAACAGGCGCTCACTAGGAATGAACAGATCTCTGATCAACAAATTTCTGCCGCCACTTCGAGTTGAGAACAGTCTGAAGATTGCGCTACCCCAGGCGGCTGTGGGCGCCGTGGCCGTCATGCTGGTGCTGTCAGCGTACACCACCGCTGAGTTGCGCCAACAGGATGCCACCCAGCAACCCGAGCATCCCGCCACCGCCTCCGTCCCTGCGCCTTCGGAGGCCACGGGGGCGGCGCCTCTCCGCGTCATGGTGGGAAAGTCGCTGCTTATCAACACGAGCGAACGCCTGAAGCGCGTTTCCGTCACAGATCCTGCTGTGGCTGACGTGCAGGTTGTAACTCCTACCCAGATCCTGGTGCACGGCCGCTCTGCGGGCGAAGTATCACTGCTTATCTGGGACGAACTGGAGCGTTCCCGAAGCTTCGATCTCCGCGTCGATGTCGATGTGACCGCTGCGGCCGAAGAAGAAAAGAGCGTTTTCCCGGATGAGCAGATCCTGGTGACCCCCTCCCGCTCTGCGATTGTGCTTTCGGGACATGTCTCGGACGAAACCGTGGCCACGCGTGCCGGCAAGATCGCCGAGGCTTACTCGAAGAACGTTGTCAATGTTCTGACATTTGGGCCGAAAGGCGCGCAGGAAGTCCTGCTCGAGGTGAAGTTTGCTGAAGTCGACCGCACCGCCATTTTGCAATACGGCTTCAATCTGTTTGACGCAGGCCAGGGCAACACGATAGGCACGATCCAGACCGGGCAGTTCGGATCCGTGGCCATTCACAACACTGCCACCACCACTACCACCAACGGCAGTACGAGCACCACGACAACCACCGCCACACCACCCACCGTCAACGTCAGCGATTTCCTGAATGTCTTTATCACTCGCACTGATCTCAATATTGGCGCCGTGATTAAGGCGCTCCAGGCCAAGAACCTGCTCCAGATTCTGGCCGAGCCTAATTTGATCGCGGTCAACGGCAAAGAAGCCAGTTTTCTTGCCGGCGGGGAGTTCCCCTTTCCCATCGTTCAGCCCAGCCAGGGTTTCAACGCGGTCACCATCCAGTTCAAGGAATTCGGCGTGAAGTTGAGGTTCACTCCCGTAATCATGCCGAGCGGAAACATTCACCTTAAAGTTGTACCTGAGGTCAGTACGCTCGACTTCACCAATGCATTACAGATTTCCGGATTCCTGATTCCCGCCCTCAGCACGCGGCGCGCCGATACCGAGTTCGAATTGCAGGACGGGCAAAGCTTCGTGATCGCCGGCCTGATGGACAATCGGGTCACCAATCTCGTGAACAAGATTCCTGGCCTGGGCGACATCCCGATCCTGGGCACGTTCTTCAAAAGCAAGAGTACGCAGAGGAGCAATGCCGAACTGATGGTGCTCTGCACAGTGAAAAAGGTTGGGCCCGCGGTCAAACCGACGGCGCTCCCAAATAACCCTGAGCCTTTCCTCAACAACGACAAGTTCGATGGGAAAAAGCCCGGGGGTGGAAAGTAGTTTTGTGTCATGCCTGAGCTTTCAGTAGTCATCATCGCGGGCGACAGCGAGCAACGTGCCGTTCTGCAAGTCCTGGTCGACGGAACTTCCGTGGCCCGTACCGCGCACGCCGCTGCCAATTATCCCGCCGCCGCGACCGATCCATTGATTCCCCGCATGCATGCCTTGCATGCCGATGTCATCCTGGTCGATGTTCCGATCGAAAATCCCTCCGCTGCGCTCAACGCAATCGAATTGCTACGGCAGGAAGTGCCGGAAACCGCGGTATTCGCTATTGGCAGCATGTCGCAACCGCAGAGCATCGTGAGCGCCATGCGCGCCGGGGCCCGAGAATATATCGAACGCCCGAGCACCACCACCGACTTGCTGGAAGCCTTCATTCGCCTATCCACGAACCAGCGCAAGGTCAAGCGCGATGGGCCTCGAGGCAAAGTCTTTACCGTGGTGAACGCCAAGGGAGGAAGTGGCGCCACCACCATCGCCGTCAACCTCGCCCTGGCTCTGCAATCGGCTCACAGCAATGTTGCCCTGGTCGATTTGGCCCCGCTGGGCCATACCGTCCTTCACCTGAATCTGAAGGCGCCCTTCACGGTGGCCGACGCAATCCGGAACCTCCATCGCATGGACAGTTCTCTGCTGGAAAGCTTCATGACGCGCCATTCCGGCGGACTGCAGCTCCTGGCTGGCGCCAGCAACCCGGCTGGCTCCGATGCGGCCACCGCCGAATATGCCCGTTTGTTCGACCTTATGGCGGGCCACTTCCGCTACGTTGTCGTGGACGCCTCTTCTCGCCTCGACAGCGCGACCCGGCTGGTCGGCAATCTCTCCGAAACCGTCCTACTGGTCGCCCATGCCGACGTGGCCTCCCTTTGGAGTGCCTCGCGGGTGGTGCAGTTTTTGGGGGAGAATTCCAACCGGGAACGGGTTAAACTGGTACTCAACCGTTTCCGCAAGATTCCTGGCTTTCACGAAAGCGACGCCGAAACTGCTTCGGGTGCCAGCCTTTTATGGCGCATCCCCAACCAGTATTTCGCTGTCTCGGCCGCCATCGACCGCGGGGTTCCGCTCATGCAGCAGAACCATACCGAAATCGCGCGCGCTTTTAACGGATTGGCGGCCGCCCTCACGCAGAATGACGATGACGTGAAGCGCTCCGCCTGGTCACTGTTCAAGACGGTTTAGAGACACTATGCCCAACCTGCAGACATTCGAGCGAAGTGAATACCAACAGGTCAAAGCCGACCTCCATCGCAAGATCCTCGACCGTCTCGATCTTGAGAAACTCGGTCGCACCAACAGCGAAACGGCGCGCGAGGAAGTCCTCATCCTCATTCGCACCTCGGTCAACAGTGAAGCGGTCCCGCTCAGCTTTGCCGAACGCGAGCGCCTGGCCCGCGAGATTCTGGATGAGATCTTCGGTCTTGGCCCGCTGGAACCCCTTCTCAAAGATCCCAGCATCTCCGATATCCTGGTCAACCGGTTTGACCGGGTCTATATCGAACGCTCCGGCAAACTCGAACCCACCGGCCTTTCCTTCAAAGACAATGGGCACCTGATGCAGATCATCGATCGCATCGTCTCGCGCGTAGGCCGCCGCATCGATGAATCCTCGCCCATGGTCGATGCCCGTCTCGCGGACGGCTCCCGCGTGAATGCCATCATTCCGCCGCTGGCCATCGACGGCGCTTGCCTCTCCATCCGCCGTTTCGGACGCGATCCCATTACCGCCCGGCAGATGCTCGAGAACAAGAGCCTCACTGAGCCCATGCTGGAATTGCTCACCGCGGTCGTCAAAGGCCGCCTGAACATTCTCATCTCGGGTGGAACGGGCGCCGGCAAAACCACCGTGCTGAACGTGCTCTCCGGCTACATTCCACATAACGAGCGCATCGTCACGATCGAGGACGCCGCCGAACTTCAGCTGAAGCAGGAGCACGTGGTGCGCCTCGAAACCCGCCCGCCGAACATCGAAGGCAAGGGCGCGGTTCGCCAGCGCCAGCTGGTGATCAACAGCTTGCGTATGCGTCCCGACCGCATCGTGGTGGGCGAGGTGCGCGGTGAAGAAGCCTTCGACATGCTTCAGGCCATGAACACCGGTCACGAGGGCTCGCTGACTACCGTGCACGCCAACTCGCAGCGCGACGCTCTCGCTCGTATCGAAAACATGGTCTCCATGGCCAACCTGAACATTCCTGAACGCGCCATCCGCCACCAGATCTCCTCGGCCATTCACGCCGTGGTCCAGGTGGCGCGTCTCTCTGACGGCACTCGCAAGGTCATCACGGTCTCTGAAATCACCGGCATGGAGAGCGACATCATTACCATGCAGGACATCTTTGTCTTTGACCGCCTCGGCATTGACGAAAGCGGAAAGGTTCGGGGCATGTTCCGCGCCACCGGCGTCCGTCCGAAATTCGCGGAACGATTGGCCACCGGAGGTTGCCGGCTCCGGCCTGGTCTCTTTGAATCGCGCGTGGAGGTTTGAGCTAGAGGGATCATCCATGGTGCCGCAACTCGTTGCCATCCTCGTGTTCGTCGTTGTAGCTGCCGTCGTGTTCGTCGCATTTTCGCTGCTCGACGAGCGCAAAGAGCGCTCTCGCGTTCTTCGCGATCGTCTCGCCGATACCCAGCAGATGGAAGGAACCAAGCCGCTGGAAGAAATCGCCCTGCTGCGCGATGAAATGCTCAGCGAGATCCCGGCGCTCGACAATCTGCTGCGCCGCTCTGAACGCGTCTCGGCGCTGCAGAAAATGCTCTCCCAGGCCGATATCAAAATGCGCGCCGGGAATTTTCTGCTGGTTTGCCTGGGCACCGGTTTTCTGCTGGGATTTATCGTTTACGCCGCAGCGAACAAGAACATCCTGTTTGCCTGGGTCGGCATGTTGCTCGGATTTTTCATGCCGTACTCGTTCGCTTCGTATAAGCGCACCAAGCGCTTCGACGAATTCGAGGAGTTGTTTCCGCAGGCCATCGATACTCTCGCCCGCGCCGTGCGCGCCGGCCACGCCTTCACCACCGCGCTCGAAATGATTTCCGACGAGATCGCTGAGCCGGTGGCCAGCGAGTTCCGAAAACTTTTCGAAGAACAGAAATTCGGCCTTCCCGTCCGGGAGGCGCTCTCCAATCTTGTGGACCGCGTCCCGCTCGTCGATGTCAAATTCTTCGTTACTGCGGTCATGCTGCAGCGTGAGACCGGTGGCAACCTCGCCGAGATTCTCGACAACCTCTCCTATGTTATCCGCGAGCGCTTCAAAATTCTGCGCCAGGTCCGCGTCTATACCGCGCAGGGACGCCTGACCATGCTGCTGCTCATGGGCATGCCTCCCATCATCGTGATGATGATGCTGTTCATGAACCCCACATTCATCAAGCCGCTGTTCACCGATCCCATCGGCCACTTCATGATAGTGGTCGGCCTCATCCTGCAAACCTGTGGCTACTTCGTGATCCGCAAGATCATTCGGATCCAGGTCTAACTTTATGGCGATTGTTCTCGCAATCCTGATCTTCCTCACCATCGCAGGGGCCCTCTTCGCCTTCGGCGCCGCGGCGTACGCGCCCTCTTCGATCTTGGGCTCGCGCCTCCGCTCACTCGCCTGGCAGCGCCCCCAGGTGCAGGAGAAGCCCGCCATCAGGGAGCGCATCGAGCAGGCGCTCGACCCCTTCAGCAAAGCCTTGCCGCTCTCGGCCGACGACAGCAATCGCACCCGCTCATGGCTGATTCAGGCGGGTTATCGCGAATCGCGCCACCTCACCGTGTATCAGGGCATCCGCGTTCTGTTTGCGGCGCTAGGCTTTGTCTCCGTATTGGCGTTCAGCGGATTAAAATCCCCGCCGCTGCTGATCGGCGTGACCGGGCTCGGTTTCTTCATTCCGCGTTTCTTCCTGAAACGCACGATCAACGCTCGCCAGACGCGCATCCGCATCGCCATGCCCGATGCCCTCGATCTCACCGTAATATGTGTCGAAGCGGGCCTTGCTCTGGATCAGGCCATGATGCGCGTGGGCGAAGATCTGCGCCACGCTCATCCCGATCTCGCCAACGAGTTCTATCTCATGAACCTCGAACTTCGCGCCGGAAAACCCCGCGCCGAAGCTCTTCGCAATCTCTACAACCGCACCGGGGTCGACGACATCAAGGCGCTCGTCACCACCCTGGTGCAAACTGATCGCTTCGGCACTAGCGTCGCGCAAGCTCTTCGGGTTCACTCCGATTCCCTGCGCACCGAACGCCGTCAGCGCGCCGAAGAACAGGCTGCCAAGACCACAATCAAGATGATTCCTCCCCTGGTGGTGTTCGTCCTGCCATCCATCATCATCGTGACTCTCGGACCGGCCATAATTAGCCTGTACCGCACGCTCACCATGTGAGCCTGCGGGTTGTACCAGGATGATGGATTTGGGAGTCTTGATGTCGGGGTCTGTTGCCGGCGGCTACGCGTTCAATCGCACGCGCAGCCAGTACCTTGCCACCCGCTTGTCCATTGCTGACACCCATTGGTCCCGCCTGCGCGGCCTAGTCGGAAAAACTACTTCCGATTTCCAGCAAGAGCGCGGCCTTTGGATCGTTCCCTGCCGTGGAGTCCACACCCTCGGCATGCGTTTCCCGATTGATGTCATCTACTTGAGTCCGGACAAGGTGGTCGTCCACCTGGAGACCGCCCTGGCCCCTTGGCGCTTTGCCCCGGTGCGTCTGAAAGCCGCATCCGTACTAGAACTACCGGAAAACACGATTCGCTCGACAGGCACTACAATTGGAGATCAACTTGAAATCGATACCCGCAGCGCAGGAGAGCGCGCCCCGGCATGACTGAAGGGCCCAAATTACTGGTCGAATGGTCGTCGCCGTGGCAGGAGTTCCGGACGGCGATCGGGCCTGCCTTTGGGCGCTCGCCAGCCGCGCTCGCCGGGGAAACTCCCATCGGCCTGTTCCCCCTGCGCGGCATCCTTCTGTCCTGGGGAGCGGAAGCCATCCTGCTGGCGATGATCATCATTCTGCCGGCCAAGTTGGCTCTCCTGCAGCCTTTCCGGCCCCCGACTATTTCCAGGCATGAAGTCATCTACTACCACGGGGACGAGCTTCCCCAGGTTCAGGACTTCGGCGGAGCGCAAGCTGGCCGCACCGGTCGCGCTGGAGGTCAGGAGGCGTACCATCGAACCCAGACCCTCCGCGTCGCCCGCGGAAATGCCCCCCGAGATAAGGTCGTTGACGCTCCCAACCTGAAACTGCCCATGTCCCTTGCGCCGGTTGCGAACTTGCTGGCGGTCAAGCCCGTTCCCGGCCCACCGCCCGCCGAGGGCCTGAAGTCTTCCCTGACCCCACCCACGCTTTCGAAGAACGCCATCGTCGCCCCACCCCCGGAAACGTTTCGCGAACTGAACCGGGCAACTCCCGGACTTGCCAGCGCAGTAGTGGCACCGCCGCCCGCGAATGTTTCAGCGAACCGCCGCCAGATGATGGGGCTCTCCACCGTGATCGTAGCCCCGGCGCCCGACGACGTTCCGCGCGATCAATCGCACTCCGTAGTGGCCATGACCAGCCAAATCGTTCAGCCCTCGCCTTCCGACGTACAGCGGGATCCACCGCCCTTGCGAGGCCCGGCTGCCGCGACCGCCAACGTGGTGCCGCCGCCTATCTCGGATCCACAACGCGAAGGCACACAAGCCGCGAAACTGAATATGCCGGCTCCGGCCGTGATTGCTCCGCCGCCGTCGCAGGTAACCAGCGATCGCAACGTCTCTGGGGCGAGCCTGTCTGACCCCAAAGTCGTTCCGCCGCCCGTGCAGGTAGGGGGACGGTCAACAGACCCGCGCGCCATCCCTGGCTTGACCGGAGCCAATCAGATCGTGCCCCCTCCGCCCAGCGATACCACGGGAACATCCCTGAGCGGCGGAGGACGTGGCCACAATCAGAGAGCGGGCGGCTTCGGTACGGCCCTTTCAACCGAGAACGTT
>QIAH01000543.1 GCA_003225465.1 Acidobacteriota bacterium
AGGAAGCCAGCCATGAACGATCCCAGTCCGACCAGAATGGTGAACTCGAGGTTGCTCAAATTGCCTCCGAAGCTAGTGTGCCACAGTCGCGTCGGTCTGGTCTTCGGATGGCTGACTACTCGGGATTCTCTTCTTGGTTCCTTCTTTGAGGAATCTGCCCAGGCTGCGGAGCTAAAGCTCCTTGGGGCAGACGAGGCGTCTGCCCCCTACGTGAGCCGTGCCTTTATCCCTGTGCTCTCGGTTCTCCGCCAAGATTCAGTTGCACCAGGGGCGATGGGGCGTCGGTAATGTGCAGTCCGCATTCCGTCTTTTGGAACCCGGCCCAGCGTCCGGCGCGGGGATCTTCGCCGGGGCGAATCGGGCGCGTGCAGTGCGTGCAGCCGATGCTGGTGAAGTTCTGATCGTGCAGCGGATTGTAGGGTACATCGTGCTCGTGCAGATAGTTCCAAACGTCTTTGGTGGTCCAGTCTGCGATCGGGTTGATTTTTACAAGTTGAAATTTCTGGTCCCACTCAACTTTGCGGGCGCTGGCGCGGGCCGCGGTCTGATCGCGCCGGATCGCGGTGATCCAGGCGCGCAAGCCGGCCAGCTTCTCTTTCAGAGGTTCGACCTTCCTCAGCGCGCAGCATTGATCGGGATTGATCGACCACAAAGCAGGGCCGTAGACCTCTTCCTGCGCTTCAGGCGTCAACCGGGGTCGAACCCTCTCGACCGTAATGCCATAGCGTTTTTCGACTTTCGCAATCAGTTGGTAAGTCTCCGGAAAAAGAAATTCGGTATCGATGGTAAATACGCGGAGTTCGGGGTTAAGCCGCGCCGCGATGTCAATCAATGCCATGCCTTCGGCGCCAAAACCCGAGGCCATCTCCACCCGCTTGCCAAATCTCCGAAATGCCCACTGCAAGACTTCTTGTGCATTCCACGTTTCTGCCAGAATCTGCGTGTTTTCCAGGTTCTCGATCACTGTCCAATCTCCTAGTCGCGCGTGAGCGCCCGGTCGAAAACTTCATGTTCGACGGGCGCTTGCGGCAATGGTTCGGTTGCCAGGTTCCATGCTTCGAGGGGCGTTGCGGCGAGCTGTTCCGTTTGCACGACATCGCCGACCAGGAGCAGTGTGGGCGCGGGGAGAAGAGGTGCGCTGGGTAAATCGCGCACCGTGGTGCGATGAATCTGCTGATCCCGAGAACTCGCGCGCGAAATGATGGCACACGGTGTCTCGCTCTTCAGACCAGCCGCGATCAGCCTGGTGGAAGTCTGTTCGTAGTCGAAGCCGGGCATGTAAATCGCCAGCGTGGCGCCGGAAGAAACGAAGGCTTGCCATGGAATGGTCTCCTTGGAATTTGCGTGATGGCTCGTTAAGAAAATCACTGCCGAGGCCTTGTCGCGTTGCGTGAGCGATATTTGAGCGGAGGCGGCGGAAGCCAGTGCCGAGGTCACGCCGGGAACAACTTCGAACTCGACGTTGGCTTTCCGTAGCGCATTCATCTCCTCGCCGGCGCGTCCAAAAATAGAGGGATCACCGCCCTTTAATCGGACAACTTTGAGTCCGAAGGCTGCGAGGGTCACGAGGAGGGAGTTGATTTCTTGCTGTGGAGTGCTATTGCGGCCGCAGCGCTTGCCCACATTGCGCACCTCGGCAGACCTGGGAATCAACGCAAGGATCTCCGGGCTGATCAGGTCATCGTGCAGTACGACCTGGGCTGTCTCGAGGACTCGCAGAGCTTTCACTGTGAGTAATTCAGGATCGCCGGGGCCCGCTCCGACCAGAAAAACTTTTCCCTTCGTGAGCGGCCCGGTGGCCGACGTGATGGCTGCACGGGCTTCAAATGACTCCCGACTGGCGAGTTCATGCAGTCGCTTGCGGCGATCCTCAGGATTCAGGCGACGTCCAAACAGCTGCTTCCGCACGCGCCCGAGTTCTTCTATCCAGCCTGCGTAAATCGGCGCCAATTGGGCTTCGAACTCCCGGCGCAATCTTTGCGCGAGCGCGGGACTCTTCCCCGCGGTGGAAATTGCGATCTGCAGATCGCCCCGGCGAACGACAGCGGGATAGTAGAAGTCGCAGCGATCGGGGTCATCGACCACGTTGCAGAGAATCTGCCGGCGCCGAGCTTCGCGGTAGACGGCATCGTTGACCTCGATTGAAGACGTTGCTGCTACCACGAGGAA
>QIAH01000544.1 GCA_003225465.1 Acidobacteriota bacterium
TAACTTCCTCCGGCAATCGTGTAACGATGCGGCTCGGCGAGCACGTTTTGCAGGTTATCGTAGGAGAAATGGAAGTCGCAGCCCAGGCTCAGCATCGGTGATGGGCCCACCTTCTCCTGCAAAAGCGCCACGCATCCACTGAGGTAGTCGCGATCGAAATGGTAGCGCTCATTGGAGTGCGGCGTGGCCACAATATGCGTGATGCCATCCGCCGCTGCCAGTCGGCACATTTCGACCGAAACTTCCCAGGATTTCGGCCCATCGTCGACTTCCGGCAGGATGTGAGTGTGAATGTCGATCATGCAGTGGAGCGCGGGCCGACGTACTGTCCGAATTTAAGCAGATTCGGCGCAAAAGACCAAGCCAGGCTTCGTCCGGTGCCCGACGCTAGCCAGTATTGCGATCAGCCGATCGACTGTCCCCTGCCGGCGAGGTCACGTTCCCCGCCAGAAATAAAAACCATGCCACCAGGAGAAGGTCGTCGCTCCGGAAATCAACAGCATCTGGCTTCCAGACACTCACCGGTGACCCGGGTCACTGCGCCGGCGCGCGAAATGTGGGATGTAAGAGAGGTACAATCCTTGCGAGGTGAGTCATGAACGACAGCCTCTTCTTCGCAACCTTCGATCCCCTATATGTCAACGCTCCGGACGCCTGCAGTCTTTGCATTGCGCAGCCGCCCGCTTTTACCTACGAGTACTGCATCGAGCAGAACGACGGACAGCGCCACTACATCAAAGGTTTCTGTTGTACTTCCTGCTCTGCCGGTCTGCTCCAGAAACTCGCCCGCCGGGAAGCCCAGGAATGGGCACAAGAGGAGGCCGAACTCGAAGCCGGCGAAATGGATGTTACCGACCTGCAAAAAAGGAGGCTAGCCACTTTCGGCAATGTGCCCGCGCGCTAAAAGCGCGAGCCTTATCAGATCTCAAAGTTAGGGTCTTGTGATAGAAGCGCCGTTTCTATGGAGCGACGGGTGTCCCCGCCTGTCCTCCCGCCGCAGAACTGTGACGTAGGGGCCGCTTGCCGGGGCATCTCGTCCGCCGCACAGCATCGATTTACTTGTACCGCGCCTTCATAAACGACGCGATCCCGGCATAAGCGGTCGTGAGCGTCTGCTCGTCGGGCAGAAACACGATTCGGAAATGCTTCGTGCCCTTTTTTTGCCCGAAGCCTGAACCGTTCACCACCAGTACGTACTTTTGCACGAGCAATTCCTTCACGAAGACATCGTCCCCTTCGGGGATATCCAGCCGCGGGAACGCATAGAACGCGCCCTTCGGAGAAACGCAACTCACGCGCGGCGTCGAGCCGCACCATTTCACCGTAAGATCGCGCCGCGCGCGCAATTTCCGGGCAACTTCCTTCAGATGATCCTGCGGGCCCTCCAGCGCTGCCTTGATCGCGTACTGCTCGGGATGATTCGCGCATAGCCGCGAGCGCAGCAGGCGGCCAATGCCTTCGACGTACGGTTTCACCGCCGCTGCATCGCCGCTGACGATACCCCAACCGATTCGCCATCCCGGCGCCAGGTAATTCTTTGACAGCCCGCCGAAAGTGACGATTGGCACATCGGGAGCTACTGACGCGAGCGCAATATGAGGATCGTCGTCCAGGATCAGCTTGTCGTAAATCTCATCCGCAAAGATGATCAGATTATTCCGCCGGGCCAGCTCCGCAATCGCCTCCTGCATCCGCCGTGAACACACTGCGCCTGTCGGATTGTTGGGATTGATCAGCACAATCCCGCGCGTCCGCGGCCCGATTTTCTTGTGTACATCGATCAAATCCGGCTGCCAGCCATCGTCTTCGTTCAATGAGTAGGTGTTCAGCTCGATCCCAAGTTTTGCAAGCACCGCCGAGTAAAGAGGGTAATCCGGACTGGGCGTCAGCAGGTTGTCACCCGGATTCAACAGCCCGCTCAGGCAGATATCGACCGTCTCGCTCACACCCGACGTGACAAAGACGTCCTGAACGCTGGTAATGCCCTTGCGCTCAGCCTCAGCTCGAATCGCATCCAACGCCTCTTTAATTCCGGGCGACGGCGCGTATCCGTTCTTCCCGTCTTTCATGGCCTTGTAAACGGCTTCAATCAGGTGGGCCGGCGTTTGAAAATCAAAGTTGAGGGGATCGCCGATAT
>QIAH01000193.1 GCA_003225465.1 Acidobacteriota bacterium
CCCGGACGCATGGACATGCTGCCAACCGAAGCGATCCAAAGACCCACTTCAAAGCGAACAGATTGCATGCATGTGGGGGTGTGTTCCGAGGGCTGACAGTTGTACCGGGTTCCTCGGTCCGCGTATCCGGCGGCCCTGAGCGCGTGCCAAACATCACCCAGGTAGGGTCAACTGTACCTGGACATCCTCTCTCCAAAGATTTCATCATGTCTCTAAAGATTTCATCATGCACACGTTGAAGCGCACTCGATTAAAAGCTGTAGCAACGCGTAAGACGAGAACAAGTCGCACCAAAAGAGATAACCTCATTCTTGTAGGGAAACGGCCTATCATTCATGAGAACAGTCATTGGGGGTGGATAGATGGCAGCGAATCAGGTAGTGCTTTACTTTGACAAGCAGGAAGATGCTCTGCTTTTCACCCTTGCTGCCAGTTCCGTTATGTCAGCGGAAGGCCCGCTCCACAGCAACGACCCAGTGATCAACTTTGCGGAGCAGATTTGCAAAGCCAGGCGAATCACGGCTGAGGGTGTTCTGAACATCGCGTGAAGGGTGGCACAATTAGGATGATTCGAAAAGCTGCGCTCCAGGTCGGGGCCCCCGCGCTACTCGCTTTCATGGCGTTCAATACATATCTGGCTACCCATCACTTAAAACAGATGCAGAAAATCGCGGCGCTCACACTGGAAAGTTCCATGATCCAGGCGGACATCTCCGGTGTTCTGGAAGACTTGACTGATATGGAGACAGGTCAGCGCGGATACCTGCTAACCGAGGATCCGTCGTACTTGCAGCCCTACAACGACGCCAAGGGCAGGATCGCAAACGATTTTGCAGGCCTCCGAATAAGGTTAGCTCATCACCCTGAAGGCGAACGGTCCCTGGAGTCTCAACTCGAGTCTTTGGCTACCTCCAAGCAAGCTGAGATGGAGCGCTCTATTACCTTGCGCCAACGGGGATATCGACATCGCGCATTCATGCTGGTGGATTCAAACGAAGGTAAGGAGTACATGGATCGTGCTCGCGCGCTTCTGTCTTCGATATCCGCCGCGGAGACCAGCAGCTTCGCGAGAGTCGACCGGGAGAGGAATGCTATCCTGCATAAGGTTTTGGTACAAACCATCCTTGCCAATTCATGTTTGCTCCTGCTGACAGCATGTGTGTTTGGACTCATCCGCTACTACGAGCAAGTGCTTGAACAGGAAGTTGCTCAGAGTAGACAAGAGCTAGCGATGCGCAATTCGCAGCTAGACAAATTAACGTCCGCCCTTTCAACCCAAGCGCGGTTAAAAACCTCTGCCATCGAGAAGAGCGCTCGTCTGCTGCTGCAGAACTACGGGGGATTCTTGCCCCTACAGGGCCAAAAGTATGCTGAGCAGATAGAGGAAGCATCGGCACAGATGGAGCAACTCCGACAAGACTTGGTTGGCAGTCCCCCAGGCTTCAAGACTGATGAGATAGTGGCGTATGACTCAGTTGCATGAAGTTTGTACACGAGCGGTTTTTGCTCGCTGAACGTGCTGGCAATTTCAAGAGATTGGTTTTCGATGGGTTTGTGGCGGAATTCAATCGCAGTCCGCGATCAATCACCGGTATGCTGCGAAAACCCATTGACCCTGTGCGCACGCTCGCGGCGGATGCTTATTCAGGTATGGACCGCGAGTCTCTTCAAATTCTTTCAGCAAGAGATTTTCCCTCCCAGCAGTCCGTGAATGACCTCTGGAGCATTCTGATGCTCTGTTTGGCGGGCGCAGCACCTTGTGCTCTCGGATATAGGCAACAGGGCGCTAGCTGACAACGGCCGAAGGTACACCAGAAAGCATTGCTCTCCGGACTTCCCGAAGAATTTCTAGGCAACTGCCGCCCCGGTTTTCTTCATCTCGACCCATGTTCTCCGATGTCCCGTTCCGGTAACTATTGTTGAAGAAAAACTTATTGAAAACCGGACAGGAGCTGACCGGTTTAAACTTCGGAGCTCGCCGAAAGACAGACGCCACGTTCTCGACTGGTTAGTAGCGAGAACAGGAACTCTCAGGTGAGGTGATTATGTCGCCGAAGTCCTTCCGCCGAGAGCGCAACATCCGCACCTGGCCTGAGCGTGCGAGAATATTTGGACCGGCAATCCTGCTCTCGCTGCTGGCCCTCATAGTCACTTATCACTTCGTTCAGCCCGCCCCTCCACGCCACATTGTCTTGGCCACTGGGCAGGAAGGCGGCGCCTATTTTCTTTACGGCCTGCGCTACCAAGCGGAGCTAGCGCGCGAAGGGATTGATGTCACTGTGCGTCCGACTTCCGGTTCGATCGAAAACATCCATCTGCTGCAGAAAGGCGAGGCGGATGTCGCCTTTGTCCAGGGTGGCACCGCGGCGAGCGTCGATGCCCCGGCCTTGCGCTCTCTCGCGAGCCTCTACTACGAACCCGTCTGGATCATGGTGCGCAAACAGGCTCACATCGAACGGATATCTGACCTCAAGGGTCGCCGCATCGCCATCGATCGTGAGGGCAGCGGAGTGCGTCCGATCGCGGTTTTGCTATTGGCCGACAATGGCATCAGCTCTGAGGCTGGCACCATTCTGCCACTGGGGGAGGAAGATGCCGCCAACGCGCTCCGCGCAGGAAAGCTCGATGCCGCTTTCTTCGTCATCTCTCCGCGCGCGCCGGTCGTGCGCTCGGCGCTCGCGATCCCTGATGTCCGGCTCCTTAGCATTAAGCGCGCTCCAGCCTACGCACTACAGCACCACTTTCTCTCCGTGTTGACCTTACCGGAAGGCGCGGTAGACTTAAGAGCGAATATTCCGCCCCACGATACGGTGCTGGTTGCCCCTGCGGCAACCCTGGTGGTCGGTGAACATTTTCATCCTGCGTTAGCAGAACTGATTCTCAGCATCGCACGACGGATCCATAGCGAGCCGGGACTGTTTGAACAAGCCGGCGACTTTCCGTCTCGCAAGTTTCTGGATTTCCCGATCAGCGATGCTGCAAAACGTTTTTTCAATTCCGGCCCTTCACTGCTCCAGCGTTATCTACCCTTCTGGGCGGCCGATCTGATTGATCGGCTCAAAATCATACTTTTGCCGCTGATCACGCTGGTCTATCCGTTGTTCAAGCTGATCCCGCCCACTTACGACTGGCGTATGCGTTCGCGCATAAACCGATGGTACAAGGACCTGCAAGCAATTGAGGAGCAGATCGAGGCCGGAGGACCGAATTCAGACTTAACGCCCCAAGTTGCCGAACTTGACCGTTTGGAAGCGAACGTTGGACGACTTTCGGTTCCATTGGCCTACGCCAATCCGCTGTACACGCTGCGCAGTCATATTGCGCTGCTACGAGACGAAGTACGCCAGGGCCGGCAGCCGAAGCACCAATAGCGTTCAGCGCACGCCGCACAACGGGTTTGGTCCGCTTGGTTTTGCGTGGGATCCATCGAATAGCTGCAGAACCTTGGCCGATTCACGACCGTTGGGAACACCGCTTCGCAACTTTTCTCGGGACGCTTCATCTGGCATGCGAATTATCCTGCTGAGACCTGCATGACACGGGGGACCACTCACGCGTGTTACGCTATTCACGCCCATAAAGCATCTGAGTAGGACATTTTTGAAGAATGCAAGGGGATGGTGTGGCAAAGAAACGCGGCAATCCGAATTGGGGTAAGCCTGAGCTGAGCGTCTTTCCGTACACTGGCGAGAGTTCATTCGAAGAGGTCGTCAAGAAGTTGCGCTTGTCCCCTGCGGAGTATGAGGGTTCGATTCAACTCAAAGCCTGGGTGCAAAAGAATAAGGATCAGAAATACGTGCCATCGAGTCTTCTGCAAGCATGGGGTGTGGAAGTCAAGGAGGACTCGTGAGTACCGCTACCTTTCGCCATTTAACAAACTGATCCTGGAGAGCAGCTAGAATATGTGCTGCGGCGATTGCACCGGGTCATGAAATTTCCACGACGAAGTGGCATCCTACTTCACCCAACCTCTCTGCCCGGTCCCGCGGGGATCGGTGATTTCGGAACCGAAGCCTACCGCTTCATCGACTTTCTGGAACGGTCAGGAAACAAACTTTGGCAAGTACTGCCCCTGAACCCCACCGGCTACGGCGACTCGCCCTTTCAGTGCTTTTCAGCAAGCGCCGGCAATCCCTTGCTGATCAGCCTTGAAACGCTGGTCGAACAAGGAGTTCTCTCCCAAGAGGACTTGCAACCCCCTCCTGCTTTTGCCAACCATAGAGTCGACTATGGAGCCGTCCTTCGTTACAAGGTTCCCATCCTGACCAAGGCTGCACATATTTTCCTGAAAGGATCGGTGGGGAACGAGCGCCTGGAGTTTGACCATTTCTGCCGCGCGAACGCAACCTGGTTGGATGACTTCGCGCTTTTCATGGCTTCTAAGAACGTGCATGATGGCGCCCCTTGGACTGAGTGGGCGGCCGACGTTGCGGCCCGGAAGCCTGGTGCAACTCACGACTGGGCAGCACGATTCGCGGCGGAAATCGAGGTAGTCAAGTACTGGCAATTTGCGTTCTTCCAGCAGTGGCAAGCATTGCGTTCCTACGCGCATGGACACGGCATCCTCATCATCGGGGATCTGCCTATTTATGTTGCTCACGATAGCGCTGATGTCTGGGCGAATCGCGAGTTGTTTTTCCTCGAACCAGAGGGGAACCCCACAAAAGTAGCAGGTGTGCCGCCGGATTACTTCAGCGCTACCGGACAGTTGTGGGGCAACCCCATCTACAACTGGAGTCTGATCAAGAGCAGCGGCTACAGCTGGTGGATCGAGCGTTTCCGAGCTGTCCTCCGGCTGTATGACATCGTTCGCATCGACCATTTTCGTGGTTTCGAGGCCTACTGGGAGGTGCCCGCCTCGGAACGCACCGCAATGAACGGGCGCTGGATCAAGGGTCCGGGAGCGGAGTTGTTCTCTAGGCTGCAACAGGAGCTCGGTGAGCTGCCCATCATTGCCGAGAATCTGGGTGTCATCACAGCAGAGGTGGAGCAGATCCGCCACCAGTTTGGATTCCCAGGAATGGCCATCCTGCAATTTGCTTTCGGCAATGACCCGCAAGGTCCCAGCTTCCGTCCCCACAATTATGTTCAGAACCTTGTGGCGTACACCGGAACACATGACAACGACACGACGGTGGGTTGGTGGAATAGCGAGGGAACGATTGATAGCGTCCGCACGCCTGAAGATGTTGTGAAAGAACACGTATTCGCTAGAACCTACCTCGGTTGCGCGGATGAGCCGATCAACTGGACGATGATCCGCACTGTGCTCGCATCTGTTGCCAATACAGCAATCATCCCATTGCAGGATGTTCTGGGGTTGGGGACCGAAGCTCGCATGAATCTGCCCGGCACCTCACGCGGCAACTGGCGTTGGCGCTTCCGACCCGATGCACTGAGTCCTGAGTTGGCTAAGCGTTTACGAGAACTGAATGAAGCCTATGACCGCTGAATCTTCCTAGGTCATGACTCGAAAACGCGATCCTTCCTTACGCAACTGTCGTGTGGCTGAACTCACGTTCCGTCCACAGGGCTTAATCGTCAATTAAAACTAGGGGCTCATTGCGGCACAAAAAGTCTGAGATGGCACCCGAAACCGAGCCATGAAAGTACTGGCTGCCGCGGGAGTCGATCGCATCAACACTGCTATTCTGTTGACGCCGAAACGCGGCGGGCCATCGTTAAGGAGGGAACACAGTTGTTATTGAAGGGCCAAGCTGGTTGGTACAAAGACGCGATCATCTATCAAGTCCATGTGCGCTCTTTCTCGGACAGCAATGGCGACGGTATTGGTGATTTTCAGGGTCTCGCGCAGAGGCTCGACTACGTGCAAGAACTTGGCGTGAGTGCGATCTGGGTAATGCCGTTTTGTCCTTCCCCTTTGCGGGATGACGGTTACGACATTTCAGATTACAGATCGGTTCATCCCAGCTACGGCACGCTGGAAGATTTCAAGGCGTTCCTGTTGGGTGCTCATGACCGTGGCATCCGCGTGATTATCGAGATGGTGGCCAACCACACCTCCGATCAGCACCCCTGGTTCCTGGAATCTCGGGCATCTAGGGACAATCCAAAACGTGACTGGTATGTGTGGAGCGACACCGACACGGGCTATCGCGGAACCAGAATCATCTTCCTCGATACTGAGATGTCGAATTGGGCTTGGGACCCAATTTCCAAGTCCTATTACTGGCATCGCTTCTTCAGTCATCAGCCGGATCTGAACTATGACAATCCAGCGGTGCGCGAAGAGATGTGGAATGTCATGAAGTTCTGGCTCGAACTCGGAGTCGATGGTTTCCGTTTGGACGCCGTGCCGTACTTGATCGAGCGGGAGGGGACGTCTTGCGAGAACTTGCCGGAAACCCACGAGGTAATCCGGGAGCTGCGCAAGAAAGTCGATGATCAATTCCCGGGTGCAATGCTGCTCGCGGAGGCCAACCAATGGCCGGCTGATCTTCGTCCGTACTTTGGTAATGCGGACGAATTCCATATGGCCTTTCACTTTCCCTTGATGCCAAGGATGTTCATGGGCCTACGGCTGGAAGATCGCAAGCCGATCACAGAGATTCTGCAACAGACGCCAGAGATCCCCGCCTCCTGTCAGTGGTGCCTCTTTCTGCGAAACCATGACGAATTGACGCTGGAAATGGTTACCGATATCGAACGCGATTACATGTATGACCTCTATGCCAGGGACAAGGCGATGCGGCTGAATCTGGGCATCAGGCGACGCCTTGCTCCCCTGCTCGACAATGATCGACGGCGAATCGAATTGATGAATGGCATGCTGATGTCGCTTCCTGGCACTCCGATCATCTACTACGGTGACGAGATTGGCATGGGGGACAACGTCTATCTGGGAGATCGTCACGGCGTGCGAACTCCGATGCAATGGAGCGGCGGTTGGAATGGAGGTTTTTCGACGGCTGATCCGGAAAGCCTATACTCGCCACCGATTCTCAATCCCGTTTATGGCTACCAGGCGGTGAACGTGTTATCCCAAAAGCGCAGTGAACACTCACTCCTCTCTTGGATGAAGCACATCATTCAGATCCGACGTTCGAGTCCTGTGTTCGGCTCGGGCTCGATCGAGTTTCTGTACCCGGCGAATCACAGGGTGCTGGCGTATGTCCGGCAATTGGGCAAGGACACGGTCTTGGTCGTGAACAATCTCTCCAGCGCCGCGCAGGCAGTCGAACTGGATTTGCGACGCTACAAAGGAAATATTCTGATTGAGATGTTTGGGAGAAATGTTTTTCCCCGCATCGGTGATCTGCCTTACCTTCTAACCATGGGTCCCTACCAGTTTTACTGGTTCAGGCTGCGGCGGATCTGATTGACACCGGAAATATAAGACTTCTGCCGGACATGCAGACACTAACTCACGGCTCCGAAACTTTTCTGGGAGGTTGAATTGGCGGAAGAGATGCTCTTGACGGATGATTTTCTCCGCCAGCTCATCAATGTGGGGGAAGTAGACATCCTGGTGGGTCTGCGAACCCATAACAACGCCGATACGATTGCGCCCGTCATCCGAGCCATTCAGACAGGTATTCTCCAGTGCTTTCCCCGCGAACGAGTTGCAATCGTTAATGCCGACGGCGGATCGCAAGATAAAACTCCAGAACTGATAGTTGGTGCCTCGATCGATGACGTGTGGAGCGTATCCAAAGTTTATGCGTTACGTACCTTGCACTGCATCAGCACACGCTATGCGACCAGTCCCGAACCTGGGACTGCGCTGCGCACGATCCTGGCGGCAGCTGACTTGCTGCACGCCAAGGCATGTGTGGTATTTTCACCCGATTCAACAACCATCGGACCGGATTGGCTCCAGCGGCTTGTCCGTCCTGTCTACAACGACAACTTCGATCTGGTTTCCCCCATCTATCGTAGGCAGAAGTTCGAAGGCGCCCTCATCCAAAATCTGCTTTACCCGATGACACGCGCTATCTATGGCTATAGAGTCCGTGAGCCCTACGCCTCGGAATTTGCTATCTCCGGCCGTTTGGCATCGGATTTCCTGAACAAAGAAAGCTGGAACGACGAAAGCAGCAGGCTCGGCGCCGAAATCCACCTAACGGTTGCGGCCCTCACAGGAACCTACCGCGTGTGCCAGTCTTTCCTGGGACCGAAGGCACAGGATCGAGGCGCCAGCGATCTCGTTGCGGCCATGCGCCGCACGGTGGGAGCGCTGTTCTCGTCCCTGGATAGCGATTTCCCCCTCTGGAGTACGATTACAGGCTCTCAACCCGTGCCCACTTTAGGCGCCCAATCAGAATTCGTGATGGAGCCTGCCCGAGTAAACCGGAAGCGGCTTCGGGAGATGTTTGCCACCGGCGTTGCCCAATTAGAACCTGTTTTCACGTCAATACTCTCTGAGTCGACCCTTTCCGAACTGCAAAGAATCGCGAGTCTCGAGGTGAGCGAATTCAATTACCCGGCGGACCTGTGGGCTAAGACCGTGTTTGAGTTCGCGGCTTCATATCACAAATCCGTGATCAGTCGTGACCACATTGTCCAGGCTCTGGTTCCGCTTTACCGTGGAAGAACTTTGACCTTTTTGCTGGAGAATCGAGATGGTTCCGGGGAAGACATCGAACGAAATTCGGAATCTCTATGCGCCGACTTCGAACGACTGAAGCCATACTTGCTCGAAGTCTGGGCTGATAGAAAGTGAGACATCAATGCGGGAAATCATCATTACCGAACTGACCCAGGCCTTTCAGGACTTGCTCAGAGGCTTTGCACACTACTTGCCCCGTCTGATTGTGATGTTAATCATTGCTTTCGTCGGCTGGATGATCGCCTACCTGTTGAAGGTGCTGGCGCACAGCATTCTGCGCCTGACAAAGTTTTCCAAACTCTCTGAAAACGCGGGTGCCACCCAGCTCCTGAACCAGGCGGCATTGCCGTCTTCCACGGAACTGTTGAGCCGTTTTGTCTTTTGGGTCGCCTGGGTCGGCTTCATTCTCCTGGGCGTGAGTGTACTCGGGATCGTGGCTTTGCAGGAGTACATCTCGCAGTTCTTTCTCTTCCTGCCTCGGCTCTTTGTGGCTCTGGTCATTCTCTTCTTCGGATTGTTAGCGGCCAGCTTTTTCTCCCGCGCCGCACTGCTGGCAGCAGTCAATGTTAACTTCCGGTCGTCGCGACTGTTGAGTATTTCAATCCGGATCATCATCAGTATCTTTGCGTTATCAATGGTGTTCGAAGTTTTGGGAGTTGCAAAAGAAACGATGCTGATCACGTTCGGAACTGTCTTTGGAGCGGTAATGCTCAGCCTGGCGATTGCGTTCGGTATCGGAGGCAAGGACGTGGCGCGCGAGTTCCTGGAGAAAAAAATCGTTACGGGGAAAAAGGAAGAGAAGGAGGATGAACTATCGCCTCTCTAGGTGAAGATGCTGCCAGGTCCGATCCTGCTTGTTCAAACCGAGCTCACCTGAATCCATCCGGTAGACCGAGAGAATTAAGACTTACAATTTCGCGATGTTCTTGACGGCGCGGAACAATCGCGGTTCCCACGATAAAGTCATCGGAGTTCTGTGGTGTCTCATCGGATATCTCCACTTGTAAGCAGCGCGATTGGAAGATGAGAAAACACTTCCGCAACGGGCAGGACCAGGTT
>QIAH01000545.1 GCA_003225465.1 Acidobacteriota bacterium
ATCTGTTCGTCTTGCCCCCACGCTCTCCCAAACTCAACGGCGCTGTCGAACGCGCCAATCGCACCCACACCGAGGAGTTCTACCAGGTAACCGCCTACTCCCTGGAGATGAAAAAACTCAATCGCGAACTACGCCACTGGGAGAAAATCTACAATACCGTCCGCCCTCATCAGGCGCTGGGCTACTTAACCCCACTCCAGTTCCTCAGACTGAACTCATCTCAACGGAAAGAATGAAAGTGTCACCTATCCACTGGACGAGTACAAGCGCTTGGCCATCTCCGCTGCTTTTGCTATTCTTCCTTCTGCCAGTCCCCGATTTTGAACGATTTCCCTCCTCTCGACTCAAGGAGATTCCTGTGTCTTATAAGCTCGTGTTCCGCATGATGTGCCTGCTGTTGGTCTGGGGACGCATGCCGGTGTTCGCTCAGCAATTCAGCGCGGAAATGGTGCGGCAAAAGCCCCAGGGAGCGGTCAACAGCAAGGTCTCCGTAAGCGGAACCAAGGTCCGGCTCGATACTGAGGGACAGGCGCAAGCCAACTACGCCATTCTCAACTTGTCGCTCCGGCAAAGCTCTATGGTTCTTCCTGCCACCAAGTCGTACGTCGTCTCGCAACCAGGGCACCTGCAATCTTCCATTCCGTTCTTCATTGTCGAGAATCCCGAGAACGCGTGTCCTGCCTGGGAGAAGAGCATGAAGAGCTCTGGCACTTGCAAGAAGGTGGGCGACGACACGGTCAACGACCGTAGCGCGGTGAAATATACTGCCACCAGCGACAATGGTGAGACAGGAACCGTCTGGGTCGATCGCAAACTGCACTTCGTGATCAAGTGGGAAGGTGACAAGAGCGCGGCCGAATTGAAAAACATCCAGGAAGGTCCGCAATCCGCAAGCTTGTTTCTAATCCCGACTGACTACGAAAAAATCGATCCGTCGGCCGCGCGTGCCAAATCGAAAAAGTCCAAGCCTCAACCAATGACGCCCCGGTAAGTTCCTGCGGGCTCCGCTGACGACTGAGGACTGAAGCCTGTAGACTGTTTCTTCATGCCTGAGCTTCCTGAAGTTGAGACTATAGCCCGCGGACTGCAGCAAAAAGTCTCGGGGGACGTCATCGAGTCGGTCTGGCTCGGTTCCAAACCACAGACCATGAAGTCGCGGCCTGCGGAAATCGCCGCCGCGCTGGAGCACGCGCGCATCACCCAGGTACGCCGGATGGGCAAGCACATCGTGTTTGACCTGGAGCGCAACGGTGTGCCGGCCGCCGCGAAAACGCGCAGGCGCATCAAGGCTCCAGGTCCACGTGCGCAATGGATTGTTCATCTCGGAATGACGGGCCGGATGTTGGTATGCGAGCCCAGCGCGGAGTTGGCCAAGCATACGCATGCCATCGTGACTTTGGCGTCTGGACGAGAACTTCGCTTTGTCGACCCGCGCCGGTTCGGTCGGCTGAGCGTTGCCAGTCAGGGCGATTTTGAGGCCGGAGGGTCCGAGCCTCTCGAGGTGGAGAAGGATCGGTTTGTGGCCCTTTTTCGGGGACGCAAGACGCCGATCAAGAGCGCGCTTCTGAATCAAAAGCTGCTACGTGGAGTCGGCAACATCTATGCCGATGAATCATTGTTCCGCGCCGGGCTTCGGCCGCGTCGTCGTGTTTCGACGATCACTCGCGCCCGGTTGGAGAAACTCTACGAGTCGGTGCAGGAAGTTCTAAAAGAAGCCATTGCCCTGGGAGGCTCATCGATTTCCAACTATGTCGATGCCGACGGGGAGGAAGGTGTTTTTCAACTGCAACATCGCGTGTACGGCCGCGCAGGCGAAGCGTGCCTGGTATGCAAGACTCCCATCAAGCGAGTGGTCATTGTCGGCCGCAGCAGCCATTACTGTCCGAAGTGCCAGAAATAAGTCCAGCGGGGATATCGCGAGGCGGCATTGGTTAAGGAGGTCTGATTAAGTGCGCTGAATAAGTGTGCGAAAGGGACGGCCTTCAGGCCGTCCGCCAGTCGCTGGAAAACTCGGGGCTTCAGGCTCTGGGGTGAGTCGCATCTACACTTTCATCAGGGCCTTCTTAAAACGTTACACGCAAGGCTTTCCTGCGATTTTCCGCACATGCAAAAATCGACAATCGAATCCTGCCGGTGTAGTCTGTTTTCCTTTGTGACCTATGTCTAACTTTGCAATTGGTGTCGATCTGGGTGGTACGAACCTGCGCATTGCCACGGTCGATGAGCAGGGCGGGCTGATGGAGAAGGTCACCCTGGGTACAAAGACTGTGCTCGGCCGCGACCACGTGCTGAACGATATGTGCGAGGCCATCCGGCACGCATCTGACAAATACAAGTCTTCAGGCGAGTTACTGGGCGTGGGCATCGGCGTGCCGGGCATCATCGACATGCAAACCGGCATGA
>QIAH01000194.1 GCA_003225465.1 Acidobacteriota bacterium
TCTGGAAATGCTTCTTCACGCGGATCACTGCGCGCAGCGGGCTGTGCTCAAGGAGCCTTACTTCATCGGCCTTGTCCAGATCCCAATGCTGCTTCTCGAAATCGGCATCAATGTTCCAGGCATCCCACTGCTTGGGCTTGTCCACGAAGGTCTGCAGCAGATTTCCGCAAATCGAATTCTTGGGCCCGCCGGTGTCGGTTTCAGCTGGAGCCAGCGCCTCGGCGCCGCTGCGTTTATCCACGAGGCTCGTGACACACCCGGACGCAGTATCGAGCTTGAGGCGCACGAATTCGTTCTCCAGGGAGTCCGCAGCCGACTTCACTCCGCTCTGATCGGGGACAGCCGCTGCGCCCACGCGCACAAAATAAGTGCTGTAGCCCATCGCGGGCGTGCTGGCCAGCAAAAGCACACGTGCGCGATGGGTGGCCGCATCCATCGACAAAAGCTCTGTCGGTATTGCCTTTCCCTTCGCATCCACCACATGCACATCGCGCGCGGGAACCGGTAGCTGTACCTCTACCTCGATCATCTCCACCCGCGGCCAGGAAAGCGAATTGAAGATCAGCAGCGGCACACCTTCGCCCTGCGTGTTCACGTGAGCTGCGATTTCCTCCAGCGATCCGCGAATGATCTCGCCGCCGAGGCGCTGCACATCCTCCAAATTCCGCTTGGCGTCCAGATAATTCACCGCGATACCCGAACCCGGCATGATGTCATGAAAATGATCGAACAGCAGCCGCCTCCAGGCCCGCTGCATATCCTGCTGCGGATAGGGTCGTCCATAGAGAAGAGCCAGAGACGAAACCTTCTCCGCATTCAGAAGCGTTTCTTCCGTGCGGCGAATGCGTTGCTTGGTATCTGCCTGGGTCGTGAAAACACCGCGGTGGTACTGGAAATAGAGTTCGCCCTTCCAAGTGGGTACGTTCATCTGCGGAAGTTTCTTTTCCAGGTCCTCGAAGAACTCGGTGGCGGTGCTGAATGGCATATTCGGAAACACTGTGCCCGGCGCCTGCAAGCGCACCGCCGTGTCGAGCATTGCGCGGGTTGGCCCTCCACCGTGATCGCCCACCCCAAATAGATGCATCGTCTCTGGCTTGTCCTGCAATTTGTCGCCATACATCGCAGGCGCCCAGATGGCGAAGTCCTGGGCATTCTTCTCGGCATCGATGCCGCCCGCGTAATCATGGGGAAAATAAGTTAACAGGCGGCTGCCGTCCGGCGCTTCCCACCAAAACAGCTTGTAAGGAAAGGTCGTGAACTCGTGCGCCCAGAGCAGCTTTTGGGTCACGAAGTAGTCCATGCCCGACTTCTTGTAGATTTGCGGAAGCTGCGCGTTGTAGCCAAACGAGTCCGGATTCCATCCGATTTTCGTATCGACTCCGAACTTGTCGCGGAAATATCGCTTGCCGACCAAGATTTGCCGGGTGAGCGATTCGCCCGCCGGCATATTGAGATCGGGCTCCACCCACATCCCGCCGACGATTTCCCAACGGCCCTGCTTGACGCGCTGCTCGATCTCTTTGAAGAGATCCGGATATTTCTCTTCCATCCACTCGTAGGTGCGCGCCGACGACATGGTGAACTTGAACTCCGAATACTCCCGCATCAGATCAAGCACGCTGCGAAACGTGTTGCGTACCACCTCGACGGTTTCCGTCCAGGGCCACAGCCATGCCATGTCGATGTGCGAGTTGCCCACGATCCGGATGGTGAATTGCTTCAGCCAGGGATCAAGCACTTGTAGCTTAGCCTGTGCCTGCCGCAACGACTCGTCGAAGCCCGACTGGTCTCCGCGATCGAGTGCGGCGAGATTTACGGATTTCACAGCCGCATCGAGTTGCTGCTCGCGCTGGGCGCGGCCGTCGGCATAGGATCCGATCACGGCACGCGCAGCGAGAACCTCCTCGCGAAAAAGTGCAGGACTTGGCCGGTCTCGTGGAGGCTCAAACAGTAACCGGCAAGTTGAAATGAGCGCTTCTTCGGGTTCGAGATCCAGGCGGGCTGCAATCACAAATGTCTGGCCGGGTTGAGCGCTTTCGGTAAGAGAAAGAGTTTGCTGGCTGAGATCGTCGCCGTGGTAAATCAGTCCACCATTCGAAAACACGCTGATCACCATCGCACTCGAGCTATTGAAATTTAATTCCAGCTTCACCCGCGCGCCTTGGGTCGAGTAGCCGTTGAGCTTTGCGGGAATTTCAATAGATCGCCGGAAAACACGCGAGCCGGTAGTCCAGCGTTCTCCGACCTTGATTTTTTCCCAGTGCGAATCATCGAGAGTGGAATCTTCCGGATGGGGAATATCGGAGTGAAAGCGGAACTCCGGGATGGGCTGCACCGAGATCGACTCAAGGCGCTCGAGCACCGGCTTGTACCGGTCGCCGGCGGCTTGCGCCGTCGCCGACCGGATGCTGAAAATGATGAATGCACAAAGGAAAGGAGAGCACTTCCGGATCATGCGCGTCACCGTGCTAGTACGAAGATGAGAGTCCTGTTGCAGAATAGCCACATTCAGTCACAGCTATGCGTCCTTACTGCTTCTTGGGAAGAAACCTGCCAATACCAATCCGCACCTGGAACGTATTGATCCCCGGATTTGGTTTCGCCAGCCCCGCGTTTGAGATATGCATGTATCGTGCCTCGATACTCCAGTTGTAACGGGGCCCGAGCAGATGCATCCCAAACACGCCGCTGGACGTGAAGTTCACAGTATTCGTTCCAGCCGGCACGGTGTGGTTGGTGAACAAAGTTCCGCCGTCGATCTCAAGGTAGGGCACGACCGAACTCCGGGTTGCGAAATCCCACTTCAGATCGATGGGATTGAACCCCAATCCGTAAGCGGTGTTGGAGGGCTGAAAGACAAGAAACATGGGCACTCCATCGACCGCATATTCAAAACGCCCTTTCAGGAAGCCGGGACCGTGAGGACGCGTCAAGATCCAGCCATAACGCAGTCCCAGATTCCAAATGCCAGTATTCTTAGTGCCACCCGGAACGGTGTATCCGCCTCCCGTCCAGAGCTGCACTTCGCGTCCACCATCTTCCGGACCCTGCTGCGCCGATGCCGCAGAAATCAGAAGAAACAGCGCTGCACTGGTGAAGGCAACCCCTCTGCAAACCTTCTTGATCATGATGGTTGTGGCCGAGTAGGCACGATACAGGAACACGAGCTAAGGCAGCAACGGCAAGGTTAAGGCGCGAACATTAGCAGCGCTCTACTCGGCAACAGAACTTAAGCTGAGTCCGCCGTCCACTGTCAGAATCTGTCCAGTAATGAAGTGGGGCGCCTCGGCAAAGAAGCGCAACGCCGTGGCAATCTCTTCGCTGGTACCATTGCGTCTCATGGGAGTGACCCGCGCCATCTTTCGCATGAATGCCTTCGCGTCCTGCTCACCCAAATCGATCATCCCTGGAGCCACCGCGTTGACCGCAATCTCCGGGGCCAGCGCCTTGGCCATAACTTTCGTCAACATGTGCAGCGCTGCCTTGGACGAACAATAATGGGCGTGCGTCGGCCACGGCACCAGGCCGCCTAACGACCCCATATTGATCACCTTACCGCGCCGCTCGCGCAGATGCGGCAGTGCCTCGCGCGTGACCAGAAACGGCCCGCGCGTGTTCGAAGCGAAGATTGCGTCCCATTGGGCAACAGAAATCTTGTCGAACTCCACCGTTTCGTAATTCGCAGCGTTGTTCACCAGGACGTCGATGCCACCCAGTTCCCTTACCGCTTCTTTGATCGTGGCGCGCACACTCTTCTCGACGGTGATGTCGCACTTCAGGGCAAAGGCGCGACCCCCCGCAGCCGTAAGATCGATGACTGTGTGTTGTGCCTCCCGCGCCGAACGGTTAAATGTAATTGCAACGTCGGCGCCGGCTGCCGCCAGCGCCAGCGCAGAAGCTCGCCCCAGCCGCTTCGCTCCTCCCGTGATCAGCACAGTTTTGCCGAGAAGCGGTTTGTCTTGTGTGGCCTTCATGTCCACGATTGTATCGTCCTGCGTTCCTATCCCCGTTCCCAGGCCAATTCCTCTATCTCTTCGGAGTTTCTCCGCGGCTTCTGCCCGTCCTCTGTGGTCAAAGGCTTTCTCGCCCCAAGCGCTGCTTCGTGCCGCCTTCGTGCACGTTAATCACGGTTATAGATTCGGTTGCAACCATTCCTTTACCAAAGCATGACCCGGTCTTTCCCTCCATGAGCCCAACTCTTACACAACTCTAACCATCTCGTGACACCTGGCCTATCTAGCCGCCCCTACTCTCGCCAGATAAATCAATCCCAAAAGGTGCCCAAATGCCATCTTGCTCATCGGAGCCAGCGCAGCACATCGCCCGCACATTCTTTGGTTGGATTTATATTCAGCGCGATCGAACACCGCAAGAAGAAGATTGGAGGGACGGGCGCCTCGCCCGTCCGTCGGGCACGCCCGACGCTCCATCCATAAGACAACCGACGTATCAGCTTCCTTGTTCCTCGACGCGGAGATTATTGGTCACCGAGAAAACATTGGGAACGCTTTTGGCTTGCATCTCGGCAATTTGTTTGTCCATTTGACGAGCGACCACACCTTCCAATGTGACGTGACCGTTCTCGACGATGATGTGGATCGGCGGCACCGCGCGCACTGCATACATACTTAGCTCCGCATTTCCGTAGATGGCGCGGTAGACTGCCATACGAGTTTGATCGTCCATGGGCGAGGTTGGCAGAACCTTGATCTGGTTATCCACGCGCTCGACACCTTCAATGCGTTTCACGACATTTTCCGCATCGGATTTCAAGGTCGGCCGAACCACCTGCCCCATGAGCGTCACAGTGCCGTCGGGCGAAACACGATAGGCAAGATTGTCAAAGACGCCGTAGTAGGGCACCCAAGCCAACTCGTGATGAACTTCCCTCGTGATTCTGTCGATGCTCGCCTGATTGGCGGCCTGAGATCTGTTGTTGGCCGGCGGAGTGTTGGGGGAAGTTTGTGGGGAGGGGTTTTGCAACAAGGCGACGGCCACAAGCACTACAGCGAGTAGGTTACACATGGGAATTCCCTCCCCTGCAATTCTCCTCCTATTACAAACGGGATGTTTGGTTCGAGCCAATCGGTACTAAGGGGTAGAGCCCTCGAATAGTGTCTTGAGCCTGACTTTCGCGAGAGGAGTCGAAACCGCCCGCGAATGAAGACGATGCGCTCAGCGGGATTTCCACCTTTGCAAAGCGGATGTCTCGCTGAGGGCGCTCAATTTTCGCATCCAAACTGCCGGCAAGGATTCAGCATCCCAAACGGAGCCGAGAGACTTAACCAATGTCCTGGAGTACGCCTATGGCAGTCGATGCAGACCGAATGCAAAAACCCGTTCGCAAGATTCGCAAGCTTCTCAAGAACATGTCCACTTCGCCGGGTCAGGACGAGGTTCACGATCTGCGCACCAATTCCCGCCGCATCGAAGCTACCCTGCACGCATTGTCGCTCGATTCGGGGCGTCCAGAGCGCCAGGCCCTGAAACAGATTTCCAAGCTTCGGAAACGTGCCGGCAAGGTGCGCGACATGGACGTGTTGACAAGCTACGCCTCACAGGTGCCACGTCTGGATGGAGAACAGGAATGCTCCGTGGACTTGCTCGAGTATCTCGGCGCCCAACGCCAGAAATACGCCAACAAGCTCGATCTTGTCATCAAGCAGTATGCGTCGCCACTAAGAAAGCGGTTGAAACAGACCTCCCGACAGATGGACAAGGCTCTGCACCGCAACGGAAGCCGGGACTCAAGCGGAAACACGGTGAATACCAAGGCGGCGGCGTCAGCCTTGCACCTGCTGTCTGAGCTTACTCAGCCGGCACATTTGGGACGGAATAACCTGCATCCCTATCGTTTGAAGGTCAAGGAACTCCGCAATGTTCTGGAAATGGCCGAGAACGCCAAGGAAAAGGAATTCGTCAAGCGCCTCGGAGAAGTGAAGGATGCCATTGGCGAATGGCACGACCGGGAAGAACTGCTCACCATCGCCAAAGATGTAGTGAATCATCGGCCAAACTGCCAACTTCTCGCAGAACTGCGCAAGACCGCGGACGCAAAATTCAAAACTGCGCTCGCCCTCGCCGAATCGATGCGGAAGCAGTTCCTGCGTGTTTCGGAACGAGCTGACAAGCGTTCCTCGCGAGCAAACACACGCGGCCCAGCGGAACCGGTATGGTCCGCGACGGCTGCTCTCGCCGCTTGAAGCAACGGAGAAGACATGAAGCGCAAAACTGGAACCTCCAAAACTAATCATGATTATGAAACATCGAGCTCGATCGATGTCATCATTGAGACCCCGCGCGGCAGCAGAAACAAAATCAAATATGATCCTTCCAGTCGCCGCTTCAGGCTTTCCAAAGTCATGCCCGAAGGCATGATGTTTCCCTACGATTTCGGCTTTGTGCCGGCGACCAAGGCGGAAGATGGAGACCCGCTGGACGTGCTCGTGCTCACCGACGAAGCGCTTTTCCCCGGTTGCCTGGTGGACGTCAAGCTGGTGGGAGTGATCGAAGCAGAGCAAACGGAAAAGGGCGAGACCAAGCGAAATGACCGCCTGGTGGCGATCGCGACCCAGTCTTTGCTTTACTCCGAGATCAGGACCCTTGAGGAACTGAATCCAAAGGTCCTCGAACAGATCGACGCATTCTTCGTGAACTACCAGCGAGTGCGTGATATTGAAGTCAAGATCCTGGGCCATGGAGGACCGCAGCAAGCCCATCGAATCCTGGATAAAGCTGGCGACCACAAAAAGGCCGCCTGAATTGAGAAAAACAATGAGGAGAGGACAGTTGACGAGTGGTCTCTCCCTCAATTCATTTTGCGGACTGACTTGTCCGAGGCTACTTGCGGGCGCTCTTTTGCGATTGGTGGGCTGTGGCTCGAGAACTGGCAGGCGGCTTTTTTTCTGCGTTCAACAATGAACAGAGATCCTTAACGATCCTGATTAGTTTCTGAGGATCGGTTTCCTCTGCGGCCTCGTTGGCAAGTTCCTGCCAGCGCTGCAACTGCTTTCGTCCGTCAGAGGCCATGTCATCCTGCTTCCGTAGCCTGTGATTAGCGACCGTACGCAAATGAGAAACCTACGCGGCGAACGAGCGCCTGGCGGCGCCACGGTCACCCTGTGCTATGCTGCGCAGAGCCTGGAGCGCGTAGAAGGCAGCTTCCAGAGCTTTGCGCTCCCGGAGTTGCGTCCCGGAGGAAGTGTCACCGTCGCCCTGAAAAAGCTCCCGGGTACGCTTTGCGACGGCCATTTCTGCCTCTGTGATCCGCTGGTTCAGCCTGCCTTTGTCCATCTCGAACAGGGCCGCCATATATTTTTCTTTCCAGGTCGCCAGTTCTTCCGAATGCACTCGATCGACATCCATACAAAATCCCATAATAGCTCTCTTGACTACCCCGAGGTGCTCGCATTTCGTGGCGCCGAAAGTGAGCACCGGATAACGAAGCCGTAACCATCAGATCTGTTGAATCTCAGCCGCCCAACTCGCCAGATGTTGCTTGATGAGTTGATAACATTCGCAGGAAGCATGCTGAAGTTTTACTTTGTCGAGCACCGTCACTCTTCCGCGTCGATAAGTGATGATGCCAGCCTTATGCAACGTGCCCGCCGCCAGACTCACGCTTGATCTGCGAGTTCCCAGCATCTGGCCGAGAAGATCCTGCGTAAGGGGAAGTTCGTTGGAGCCGAGCAGTTCGTGGCTCATCAACAGCCAGCGCGCCAGCCGTTCCTCCACCTCATGCAATCCGTTGCAGGCCGCGATTTGCATGGCTTGCATGGTAAGGCGCTGACCGTAGCGGTGCAATTCGAGATTCAAGTGCGGACAGTGCGGCAGAAGCTCGCGCAACACAGACGCCTCAATTCGGTCCGCGGTGCCTTCCGCTTGGATGATGAAGCGGTTCGGGCTCGTACCGAAGCCATCCACCACCGGCAATCCCGTGAAACCGCCTCGGCCGACTAGAGCAACTTCCACGCTTTTTCCATCCGGCAGGATATTTACAACCGATATCAGTCCGCTTTCTACAAAATACACAAATCGAATCTTGTCACCGGCTTCATGGAGGATCTGGTGCATCCGCAAAGGCGCGAACTCCAGCCTGGGACGAAGCAGGTCAAGCTCGGCACGAGGCAGCTTGCCAAGGATTTCACCTCCAAGGATGCGATTTCCATTGTCCGAAGGCCTGGGTTGAATGACGCTTTTGGCGATAGGCATGACACTGGTGTTCATATTCCTCAGCACTCCCTCCGTGCAACACTCTCAAAGTGAAGATTCATAAACGAAGCGCGCTCCGGGGATGCATTCGAAGTAGCATCGCTCCCAATTACGGGTTCTCGGTCACAAACGCATGCGGGGAAGCTTAGAGTCCATCCGGAATCGCTGCCATACAGCCAGACGGTCGCTTCGAGGAAAGTCATCGCCTGGCCGCAACGCGCACATGTTGGGGGTAGTTGGTTTCGTAGAGACTGCTCATCGACGAAGTCTTGAATCGATTCGACTAACTGCTTTTGGTCCATTTGCGGATCTCGTTCCATACTCAGAACTCTGAATTTCCTAACGTAAACGCGCAAAGCCCGGGTTTCGCCAAACTGACTAAACCGGGTACACGTCCGTTTGGAGTTGTGAAAGACTCCCCCCTGCTTACTAGAAACCTTACACGCAAGATGAATGGGCTTGGTGCGCCAAATTGCGCCACGAAATGTGGTTTCCGCGCGGAATGCGAGCGTCCAGACGCGCTACGATTACGATACGGATGGCACGAGGATTCGATTTATTGTCGTTACCTCGCCGGATAGCTTAGACGCAACCCTATCCGAAATAGTATGGGAGGTCCCAGGTTAGTTACCGGTGTGCGTGCCACCTGATAACGCTGGTTGAAAACGTTTTCGACCGCCCCAAACACTTCAAAATGGGGCGTGATAGAGCGTCCTATTTCGAGATCCATCGTGTAGAAGCGAGCAAGCGGCAATTGATTCTGGTCATCGTCGAATTGCTGTCCCACAAAACGCCCCGCGACGCTCACGAACACGCGTGAGGGATTCCAATATCGCGCCTGCCAAGTGAATACATTGCGCGGGACCTGCGCCACGTCAAGGCCAACCAGATCGATACCGCCGGGAGTGCCCGGATAGCTGACTACCGTGGCTGCGGTGTAGGAATATCCCGCCAAGATTTGGATGTCACGATTCACCCGCACAGCGCCATCCAGTTCCACGCCGCGAGAGCGCGTGCGTCCCAGGTTCAGTTTCTGCCGTGTAATAAGGGTGGGCGTGGTCGAAAGCGTTACGTTTGCAACTGGGTCGACAATGTCACTCCAAAAAAATGTGTCGCGCATGCTCAGGCGGCCATTCCAACCGGAGAGATTCACTCCCGCCTCTGCCCCAGTGAGCCGCTCCGCGCTCAGCCCCGCATTGTTGAAGGTAAGCACATTGCCCACGCGGAAGGTGCGATACAACTCGTTGAGAGTGGGTGCCCGAAAAGCGCGGTAGACAGAACCCGTCAGCGACACAT
>QIAH01000195.1:0-5683 GCA_003225465.1 Acidobacteriota bacterium
CAAAGCACGCGCCGATTGCAAATCTCGACCAAACGGCTTTTCGATCACCACGCGGCGCCAGCAACCATTCTCTTCTTGCGCCAGGCCAGATGCACCCAAGCGGCGGACAATCTCTCCAAAAAAGCGTGGCGCGACGGCCAGGTAGAAAAAATAGTTTGCCGGCAAATTTTCCTTGGTTGCAACCTCGTCCAACATTGCTTTCAGGCGATCGTAGGTGCCCTGGTCGGCAAAATCTCCGCGCACATAGTAGGTGTGCTCGACCAGCCTTTTGCAGATGTCGGGGTCAACCGGGCGCAAAGCGAAGGTCTTGATATCGTCGCTGAGCTGCTGGCGGAAGGTCTCAGTCGTAAGGTCGGTGTAGGTAACAGCAATAATCGCAAATTGTTGGGGCAAAAAACCTTGCTCGGCCAGGTTGCACAGAGCAGGAATGAGTTTCCGCTTGGTGAGATCTCCAGCGCCCCCGAAGATCACCATGGTGCAGGGATCTCCTTTACGCTTCGCCATTGGATGTTTCACTGTCGTGGTTCTGACATCTGCTTCTGAAAGCAGCTCTGCCTCGCTCATGCGGCTATGCCCTCCATATCCGGAAACCTCCGACAAATGCGTTAGCGTTGGTGCCTAAGCGGGTCCCTGGAGGCAGCTGTTCGAGTTTCTTCACGTTGCCACCACCTAGAACAACTTCCTCTGCGACCAAGGCATCGCGAAGTTGGCGCACAACCTTGCATACGTGTTGTTGCCACTTCTTTCTTCCCAGACGCTCCAGGCCGCGAAGACCGACATAGTCTTCATAGGTCTTACCGTTCTTGTAGGGCAAGTGGGCCAACTCCATTGGTTCGAGCGAGCCCTCCACAATCATGGCCGAACCCAGTCCAGTACCAAGGCCCAAAAAAAGCATGCGCCCGCCCTTGTAACTGCCCAGCGCCTGCATAGCTGCATCGTTCACGATTCGTACCGGTCGGCCAAAAGCTTGTTGGAAATCGAAGTTCACCCAGCCCGGCGCGAGATTGTGCGGTTCGCGCAAAGGGCGTCCATGAACAACCGGCCCGGGGTACCCGATCGAAACCACATCGTAATCCCAATTTTTTGCAGTTTTCTTGGCCACGCGCACCATGGTTTCGGCAGTCATCTTAGGACCTGAAGGAAACTTCCGCACCTCCTTCTGCCCAGTCGCCAACAGCTTTATGCTGGTTCCCCCAACATCGACTACCAAGACCTTGGCGCTATTTTTCATCCGCGGTTTCCGACCATCGTTGCTTCTGGTGTTTCTTTCTTCTCCATGTGTCCGCCGAAAGCAAAGCGCATCGCCGAAAGCAACTTGTCAGCGAAATCGGCTTCGCCTCGAGAACTGAACCGCTGATAAAGTGCCGCGCTGAGCACGGGTGCAGGCGCTCCCTCATCAATGGCCGCGGTAATGGTCCACCGTCCTTCTCCGGAATCAGACACGCGGCCGGAGAAATCCGAAAGATCAGTTTCTTTAGCCAGGGCGCTCGCCGTGAGATCCAGCAGCCAGGAAGCAACTACGCTGCCGCGGCGCCACACCTCCGCCACGTCGCCCAGATCGAAGTCATACTGGTAATACTCGGGGTTTCGCAGGGGTGTGGTCTCGGCATCGTGGGACTGGCCTTGCTTTCCCACGTTGGCATGCTTCAGGATGTTCAGGCCTTCGGCGTATGCAGCCATCAGGCCGTACTCGATGCCATTGTGGACCATCTTCACGAAATGTCCTGCTCCGGCCGGGCCACAATGCAAATAGCCGTCTTCGGCAGTGCCGCCGCGTCCCTGCCGACCCGGTGTGCTGGGCGCATCGCCGCGCCCAGGGGCCAGCGTGCGAAAGATCGGGTCGAGTCGTTGGACCACAGCTTTGGGACCACCAATCATCATGCAGTAACCGCGCTCCAAACCCCACACGCCACCGCTGGTGCCCACATCCACGTAATCGATTCCCTTTTCCGACATCCTTTGGAAGCGATGGATGTCATCGATGTAGTAGGAATTCCCGCCATCGATAACGACATCACCCTTAGCCAAATGAGGCGCGAGATTATCCAGCGTGCTATCCACGAAAGCGGCGGGAATCATCAACCATGCTGTCCGCGGCGGAGTTAGCTTGGAAGCAAAGTCGCTCAATGAGGACGAGGGAATGGCACCCTCTTTTGCCAGTGCTTGCATGGGTTCTGGAGTCTGGTTATAGACCACGCATTGGTGCCCGCCGCGCAAGAGACGGCGCACCATATTTCCTCCCATTCGCCCAAGACCGATCATTCCGATTTGCATCCGACCTCTTTTCGAATTGCGTAGCCCGAAACTACGCGAGCACGCGGCTGATTACGGAGTTAAGTTTGGCTAAGTCGGTTTTGACATCAGCGCCGATGTGAACCCGCAGCGCACGGCGATTCCGGTCGGCCAGGACCTGGAAGTCCCCTCGCGCCTGTGCGGCCTTCACAGCACCGAAGGTGTACTTCTGCCCTGGTACCGGCAAGTCTTTAGCGTCGTCACAAGTAACCTGGAGGAAAACTCCAGAATTTGGACCGCCCTTGTAGGCTTGTCCAGTGGAATGCAAAAAGCGCGGGCCGAAGCCCAAACAGGTCGCGACCCGCCTGCCGTCGCGTACCGCGTGCCGCATTTGCTGGAGAAGTTCCTCATGCTCGGCGAACATGGGGACGTAGGCAAGCAGAGCAAAGTAGTCGCCGGCTTTTATGCGATCCAGATGAGCGCGAAGATAGCCGACCAGTGATTTGTCGGAGCCCGTCGCTTGAGCCAGGGCCGCCGCATTCTTCTCGTCAGTGAATAGCTGAATGCCGCCCTCTTCGAAGATGGGCTTCTCGACGGGCAATGAGCCAGTACGCTCATATTCTGACGTCAGATTGCGAGTGGCAATTTTACTGGCTTCCACATCGGGCTGATTGAAGGCATTGATGCCGATGATGGAGCCCGCCACAGCGGTGGCAATCTCCCAGCGCAGGAACTCCTGGCCCAAGTCATAAATGTCTCCCACCGCGATCCGTATGACGGGATGACCAGCCTGTTCGAGCGCAGACACCTTTTCGTCTTGAGTGCGATCAGGCGCGGACTCTAAACGCAAATAAGCAAAAACTCGATCGTCGCCATAGACCTCGGGCGCCCCTAGTTGCTCGCGGTCTACCGGAACTATGCCGTGTCCTTCCTTGCCGGTGGACTCGGCAAGTAACTGCTCGAGCCATGCGCCCAGATCGGAAATGCCGGGCGAGGCAATGATCGTCAACTTGTCGCGCCCGTTCGTGGCCAGCGTGCCAAGGATGATGCCGAGGATTGCGCCGGGATTGTCGTCGACCGGAACACAAGACTTGCAAGCCTGCGCCATCTCTTCGGTGCGATCGAGGAATTTCTGAGTGTCGAGTCCCATGACCGCGGCCGGCACCATGCCGAAATCAGACAGTGCCGAGTAACGTCCGCCGATGCTGGGCAGGCCGTGGAAAATGTGCCGGAAGTTGTCACCCTTTGCCACGTGCTCCATCTTGGAACCCGGATCGGTAATTGCGATAAAGCGTGACCCAGCTTTCTCCGCGCCGACCACCTGCTTCGCGCGCTCGAAGAAATATTGTTTAAAGATGTTGGGCTCCAAGGTGCTCCCCGATTTGCTGGACACGATGAAAAGCGTGTTGGCCAGATCAATCTTCTCCTCAACGGACTTGATCTGCGCCGGATCGGTCGAATCGAGCACGTGCAGTTCTGGAGATCCAGCAACCTTTCCGAAAGTCATCTTTAGCACTTCGGGACAAAGGCTCGAGCCTCCCATCCCGAGCAGCAACGCATGCGAAAAACCTCCGTTGCGCGCCTCTTCTGCCACGGCAGTGAGCTCATGCAGATGCGCCAATTGATCGTCGGTTATGGTCAGCCAACCCAGCCAGTTGCTTTCGTCGGAATCAGTCCAGAGCGACGCGTCGCGCTCCCATAGCCGACTTACTTTGCCTTCGGCGCGCCAATCATTCACATGTAACTTCACGGAGGCGACGACACTGGCCGGCAGTACGTAGGTCTGATGGCTCACTTGCGGAGTCGCGTTCCCTTTTGTTGATTTCTCAACCGCCATAAGCAGCTTGTCAAAAGCCTCCGAAAACAGAGTGAGGCCCTCCTCAAGCAATTTGTGGGTGACCTCATCCATGGAAATGCCCACCTTCTGCAGTGTGTCCATGTGGTCATGCGCAGCCTCGAGATCTTCCGTCAGACTTCGACGTGCTTTGCCGTGGTCGCGGAAGGCGCTGAGTGTGGCTGGCGGCATAGTGTTGACGGTATCGGACCCGATCAACTCTTCCACATAAATTACGTCGCTGTAATTCGGATTCTTGGTCCCGGTACTCGCCCATAGGACCCGCTGCGACTGGGCGCCATGTTTGGCAAGCTCCACCCAACGGTCTGCGTGGAAGATACGTTCGTAGACCTGGTACGTGAGCTTGGCATTGGCAATTGCGATCTTTCCGAGAATGCTGCGTAGGAGCGCCTGCTCTGCCAAGTCCTTTGAGGCAGCCAAGCGGGCTGTGACCAAGGAGTCGATAGCTGAGTCGATGCGGCTAATAAAGAAACTGGCTACGCTTGCAACCTTGCCTAAATCCAGGGCGCGGCGGCCGAATTCTTCCACCCCGTCGATGTAAGCCTGCGCGACCTCCTCGTAGACGCCTTGCGAGAACAAGAGCGTGACATTCACGTTGATGCCTTCGCTGATCAGTTGCCGGAAGGCGGGAATTCCCTCGGGGGTGCCCGGCACCTTGATCATCACGTTGTCGCGTCCAACGGCCTTCCACAACCGTCTGGCTTCTTCGAGAGTGCCCTCAGTGTCGCGCGCGAGATAGGGGGAAACCTCCAGGCTCACGTATCCGTCCCGACGCTTCGTTGCTTGATAGACAGGACGTAACAGATCAGCGGTATCCTGAATGTCGCGGATGGCGAGCTGCTCATAGCGGGCTTTCGCATCGAGTTCAGTCCTGCCAGCCAGGGACTGCAACAATTCGGTGTAGTCGGAGCTGCCAGCAATAGCCTTCTCGAAAATGGCGGGATTGGACGTAACTCCGCGAAGTCCATCGTCGTCAATCAAGTGTTCCAATTCGCCGCTCGTGAGCAGACTTCTCCGGATGAAGTCCAGCCAAACCGACTGGCCATAGTTCTGCAGTTCACGCAGGGGATTCGAATGGCGGGTGGACTTTGCTTGTTCAGTAAGGATTGCGGGCTGCATTGGTAACTCCAGGTTGGACGATTTCCAATTTGCTTCTGGCTACTCTTCTAAATCAACGGGTGTCACAAATACCTTGGTCCGGATTGCCGCGGTTCCGATCACGCGCTGCGATTGTGCTTACCTCAGCTCTTCGCAGATATCAGTTCTCGCGCAGCCCCTAACAAACTATCGGGCGTAAAGCCAAACTTTTTTTGCAATTCCTTCAGAGGGGCGGAGGCCCCGAAGGTCCTCATTCCGATAGCGCGTCCACCCGACCCGTGGTAGAGCGCCCATCCCATGGTTGAACCTTGCTCAATCGAAATGCGAGCGGTGACGTCCGGCGGAATTACCGTATCGCGATACTGGCTCGGTTGCGCTTCGAAAAGTTCCCAAGACGGCATGCTGACAACCCTGGCGCGCACGCCTTCCGCGGTCAACTTCTCGTAAACATCGATCGCCAGAGCAACCTCGCTGCCGGTTGCCAGAAACAGGATCTCC
>QIAH01000195.1:5699-21670 GCA_003225465.1 Acidobacteriota bacterium
AGGATCTCCGGTTTGCCGCCGCCGGCATCAGCAAGAATGTATCCGCCCTTGGCAAGACCGGAAGCGGGAGCATAGCGCGTTCGATCCAAAGTCGGCAGTGCCTGACGCGAGAGAACGAGAACGGCCGGATTGTGGCGCAACTGCATGATGAGGCGCCACGCCTCAATCACTTCGTTCGCATCTCCCGGCCGCAGCGTGATCAAATTGGGTATGGAACGCAGGGAGATCAGTTGTTCGATGGGTTGGTGGGTCGGTCCGTCTTCGCCGACTCCAATCGAATCATGGGTGAAAATGTAAATGACCGGAATTTCCATGAGCGCAGCCAGCCGGATAGCTGGCCGCAAGTAGTCGCTGAATATGAGGAAGCCAGAACCAAACACCCTCATTTTCGAGAGCGCCATGCCGTTGAGAATCGATCCCATGGCATGCTCGCGAATGCCAAAGTGCAGGTTGCGGCCGTGGTAATTCTTCCCGCTAAAGTCGCCTGCACCATCAAAGGTCAAGCGCGTCTTGGTAGAGGGGGCAAGATCGGCCGAGCCGCCCACTACCCAGGGCAGGTTGCGAGCGATCGCATTCAAGACTTTGGCCGAGGCATCTCGCCCAGCGACGCCTTTTGCATCTGCCGGGAATTCGCGCAGGTCGCGGTCCCAACCGTCGGGCAGGTCCCGCCGCTGCATCTTCCCAACATGGGTTGCCAGTTCCGGGTATTGCTGGGCGTATTGTTGAAAAGTCTGATGCCAGCGTTCACGCAAATCTTTTCCACGCTTTCCGATTCCCTCTTGGAAATGTTCTCTCACTCCTTCAGGAACAAGAAACCGGGCATCTTCGGGCCAGCCATAGTTTTTCTTGGTCAACCGGATTTCTTCATCTCCCAGCGGTTCGCCATGGGCGGCGCTGGTGTCTTGTTTGTTAGGAGCGCCGTATGCGATGTGACTGTCCACAATGATCAGCGTGGGGCGATCCTCGGTCCGTTGGAACGTTTGGAAAGCGCGTGCCAGCATCTCCTGGTCATTGGCATCCCCCACCCGGACTACGTTCCAGCCATACGCGATAAAACGAGTGGCGACGTCCTCGCTAAAGGCCCACTCCGTGTGGCCTTCAATCGTGATCTTGTTGTTGTCATAGATCCAGCAGAGATTCGACAGCTTGAGATGGCCCGCAAGTGACGCCGCCTCGCCGCTCACACCCTCCATCATGCAGCCGTCGCCGCACATGGCGTACACGTTGTAGTCGAAGATTTCAAAACCTGGGCGGTTGAAGTGCTCCGCCATCCAACGCTCTGCGAGCGCCATGCCAACACTCGTTGCCACACCTTGGCCCAGCGGACCGGTGGTGGTCTCAATGCCGGAAGTCCAACGATATTCGGGGTGCCCCGGACACTTGCTGTCTAGCTGGCGAAATTTCTTAATGTCGTCGAGCGTGACACAAGGAGCGCCGAGCCGTTCATAGTCCGCATCGACCGCTTTAACGCCACACAGGTGCAGCATGGAATACAGCAGCATCGAGGCGTGGCCGAAGGAGAGTACGAAACGGTCGCGATTCGGCCAGATGGGATCCTCGGGATCGAAGCGCAGGAACTCCTGCCACAAACAATACATGACCGGAGCCATGCCCATGGGTGTTCCCGGATGACCGGAGTTCGCCTGCTGCACCGCATCCATGGCAAGAGTACGAATTGTGTTAATGCATAATTGGTCCGTCTGCTTGGCTGGAGTTGCAATTGGTATCGGGCTCGCCACCATAGACCTTCTCCTGCGGTACTTGAGGCAAATGTTCCTGGCGGATTGCCGGCCGAGGCATTCCGCGTGGTTTTAAAATAAAAGCAGGCTTACTCACTTCGGCCTTTACACAGAGCTAGGGGGGGTGAGCTGTGTACAAGCAGCTAAGCGGCACTCGTCTTGGCTGTTTTCCGAACCACTTCGTCCTCTGCTTGCAGCCAATCCTCGATCTCATGGCCTTCGGCTCTTCCCCGTTGCTCGAACAATTCGTACGCTCGAATGCGAATCTGTTCCAGAAGCTCGGGAGTAGATCCGGGCTGAGTAATCGACCGACGCGACGTGCGTTGAGCGCTCATATCATAGCCCCATTTCAAGTGGGAGGAGTATGCATACTTGGCGACGGGCTGTCAAGACCAGTTATGAACGCAAAGCCTGCCAATGCCGCATCCCTTGGGCAATCGGAGCGCACGGGATAGGCTGCGCTCAGCAAATCAGTCCCCTGGACCTTGTCCCCCGGTACCGTTCGGAGCAACCGGCGCCTGGAGAGGAGGGTGTTCCATGTGCTCGGCGGTCTCGATACGGAGAGACTGGGGCTCGAATCCGAGAAAGTTGAGCCCGGACAGGAACTCGGCTACGTCGTCCGTCTTCCCAGCTTCCAGGAAGCGTGCGTACGCGACCACAGTCTTCTTCTCATGCTGCACACTGACACTCTCTATCCATTTCAACTGGCCGCCCTGCCCTTTGGCTTTCAAAAAACTCATCCGCTCACTAATTGACCGGTCGCACATACCGCAGCACAGGTGATCCAGCGCCGCCTCAAGCCGGAAGTGCGGAATGCCGCTCAACTCCATCCGTCCAGCAACGAAACCTTTGTCACGGAGAGCCCGGTCCACCTTAACGAGATCCAACTTGTCCAACTCCGAGATAGGGAGAGTGACGGCGTTTCCGTAGTCAGGCAACGTCGCGTTCTCCATGTTCGCCGCCGCTTGCGTGAGCAGTTCCTTGGGACCGGTCGCTTTCTCCAAATCCACTCCGGGCGTACCTGCCAAGGCCTTACGCACGTCGTCCAGACATCCCGTGCAGCAAAGATGGTTCATCCACAGGATGAGGCGCGGTCCACCTTCAGGACTCTCCATTGCGACCGCCCCGCGATGCCAGAGTTGTGGGTTCTTCCAGTAGTCCAGAGCGTACAAACCCAGAATGGTCAAGGCGGTCATGATCAAAATCACTTTCACACTGGCGAACTTCATGACAACACTCCTTGCTGCAAATGAGATCGATCAATAAACGTCAAGACATAAAGCAGCGCGTAAACCGTGATTGCGGCAATCAGCAGGGAAGCAACTCCGACGGTTGCAAGCCGCAGCCAGGTCTTCCCCTCACGAGCTGCTTTCTGCTGTATTTTTTCGACGAAAGAAAACTCGCTGCCCAGCTTGTTGGAAAAGACAACCACCATAGTTGCAGCGATTGGATAGATGTGGGGGATCTCTTCGAAACCGAAGGTTACAAGCATTAGCTTGGTAAAGATCCAGATCATCATGGAACCCCATACCCGGGTGAAGATCCCGACCATCAGCATGAAGCCGCTCAGGACTTCCGCAAAGGCGAAGGCAACAATCCAGTTCTCGCGTCGGAAGAGCGGATTCGTTCCCATGGCAAAGAATCCGATCATGGGGTCGTTCATAACGCCGGGATAGTTGTCGGCGACTCCGGCGGTGAGATGGTAGTTGTAAATTTTCAGCCAGCCCAAGGCGAAGAACCCGAATCCGAGAAGCAATCTCACCCAGCGAATCTGCTTTTCATTCAATTCCGTGATCGCGACTTTGTGCGACTGCCACGGTGAGGTAAGGTACACCACGGCTACGGTCAGGACGGGCAGGGCGTCGGCAGCAACCATCCAACCCCAGCGCCACAAATAGACCCAGGTGCCGACAACGAGAGCGCCTGCCAGAGGCAGAGCGGTCTGCGTGAGCATGAGGATGGCCAAGAAGACCTGAATGTATTTGTAGTAAATGGCGGATGTCGGCTCCAGTGGATAGCTGGGCATGACCAGCGAGTCATTGGTCGCCGAATACATCAGCACTAGCGCCGGACTGCGTATAAACAATACGACCGCCCACTCGCTCACGGTCTTGAACCACGGCAGCATCACTGGCTTGTCCGTGAGAAAGTTCGCCAGGTGATGGAGCGCTCGTTGTGCTGGTCCGCGCAGGTCCGAGAGCAAGCGGTGTTCGATGAAATCGTCGAGATTCTGCCGGAAGAAGAAAACCACCAGAAACGCGAGCAATAGAACGCAGCTGACTGTCGCGATACGCAACATGTCGCTCTGCATGCCCAGCAACATGCCGGGCTGCCGGGCAAAGTACTGTTCATGAACCGGGACCTTGAGATCGTGGCGGATGAATCGCTCGTGGGCGTAGACCGCCATCACCGGAAACAACGTGAGCAATGCCGCCGAAAGGAAGACTAGCCTGCGGCCCATCCACCCTCCTGAGTTGGCTACCTGATTTTCAATCCGGGTCGACCAATGGAGTCGAAAAGCGCTTGCAACGATACCCGCCCTTTCAATCACTTGCAACGATTTTCTTCTCGAACCGAAACTGTTCACTCTTGGGGTCCACCAGGCTTTTGATTCGCCAGTTTCATGCGACAATGGCAGCCTCTGCATGAGAATTGAAAAACACTCTATGGCAATTGCAGGCATCCCCTTCTCTCGGACAGGTGATCAATCCCGGTGCGATACGAGACACTAGTTACCAAGATTCTTGAACTCTCGCGCGAGGATCCCAGTGTGCTGCAGCAACTGGAGAAGTTCCGCCGCGCGATTACAGTACTGTTCACGGACATCAAGGGATCCACCGCCTACTTCGATCGGTACGGCGATATCGCCGGGCTGGCGATGGTGCACGAATGTAACGACCTGCTGCGGTTGTCGATCGAACACCACGGCGGCCGCGTTATTAAGACAATCGGTGACGCGGTGATGGCGGCATTCGATGACTGCAACGAATCGGTCCGAGCCGCCGTTGCGATGCAACGCCGGTTACGGGAGAAAAATGCGAGCAGGAAGAAGGAAGATGAGCTGCAAGTCCGCATTGGCCTGCACTACGGGACAGGAATCGTCAAGTCCGATGACGTTTTCGGTGACGTAGTCAACGTAGCTTCACGAGTCGAGAGTGTGGCAGAGGCGGGACAAATTATCATTTCCGATACCCTGCGCGAGCGGCTCTCGCCATCGCAATTTAACGTGGTTCCTCTCGGACGTTTCCGCCTCAAAGGGAAAAGCGAGGATCGCGATCTTTTCCAAGTTCAATGGAGCGAGACTGCACCGGTGCCCATCAAGGTTGCCCACACGATCGTAACCCGGTCCGAAACGATTGGCGCCCAACTCCAGCGCCTCACCCGCGATGGTGTGATTTCCGCGGAATACGCGGTCACCCCCGAGGGCGTAACGGTGGACAGCACAGAGACGAGCCCAGAGTCTCCAGGCGATGCAAAGTTGCCATCCGTCAAGGCAAGGTTTTCGCTGGTAAAAGGTCAGCCCACAGTGGAAAACGTTGGTCCGAAAGGCCGCATCTACATTCGGCTCGTGGCTACGTACACTTTGGAAGAAGGCGACATTGTGGCGATGGGTACACGCCAGTTCAAATTTGTTTGCAAACCGGAGGTGGTTGCCGCGGCGACGACGTTAGGAAAGACCCTTCTGAATGTCACCAACCTGCTTGAGGAAAGCGCCGCGGAGTTTTCCGCCATCAATCCCGATGGCTCATCACGGCCAGAGAAGTATCCGCTACTGGAAGAAGAAGTCACATTTGGCCGCGCCAATGCCACCTACACCTTCGAAGGCGATCGGCTGATGAGCCGCTCTCATGCACGCGTCTATCACCGCGGCGAGGACTTTTTCCTGGAGGACCTTTCCAGTCGAAACGGAACATTCGTCATGGTGCGCGGTAAAGCTCCGGTGCCGTTCGGCGCCCCGGTTCTTGTGGGAAAAGAAATGTTTCGGATTGTCCCCGTAGCGCGCCCAGTCTCCTAGCACGTTCTTCGCGATTCGGAAACCGCTCATCGTCGACGAGCGTGTGGTTTGGGGACCGAATTCTATGCTAATGTATGGGCACCTTTACCATCGGCATTGAGCCCGAAGCCAATGCCGCGGCTCGATCGAGCCGTTTCCCCTCTCAAAGTGATAGCGATGCCCAACAGCGCACCGAAACAACTGGGCAAGTACGAAGTTCTCGAGGTCGTGGGTCGAGGCGGCATGGGTGTCGTCTATAAGGCAGTTGACCCGGAGATCGGACGACTGGTTGGCATCAAAATGATGACCAGTGCCGTCATGAATGATCCAGTGCTCCTGAAGCGTTTCTATCGGGAAGCACAATCGGCGGGCAAGCTTCGGCATCCCAATATTGTCACCATCTATGATCTTGGAATCCAAGAGGCTATGCCTTATCTCGTCATGGAATTCCTCGAGGGCGAGAGCTTGGATCTGGCCCTGCGCTCCGGCCGGCCGCTGCTATTGGAAGAGAAACTGAGCATAGTGATCCAGGTTTGCAATGCTCTGGCATATGCGCATGAGCAGAGCATTGTGCATCGCGATATTAAACCCGGCAACGTCATGTTGCTGAAGGATGGGACCATCAAGTTGGTGGATTTTGGAATTGCTCGCATCGGAGCGGAATACGTCACGCGCACCGGCCAACTCATGGGAAGTATTCAGTATATGTCCCCTGAACAAGTTCACGGAAGTCACGTTGATCTGAGAACCGACATCTTTTCGACTGGCGTATTGCTTTACCAAATGCTGACCAACATACTTCCGTTTGAAGGCAAGGACGCGGGTGCCACGCTGCTCAAGATCGTCCATGACCCTCCACCTCCACTAAGTAACTTCTTGCGGGAGTATCCGCCGGAGTTGGACACTATTCTGCAACGGGTATTGGCGAAACAACCTGACGATCGTTACCAGACTGCGACCGAACTGGCTTTCGATCTTTCCCACCTCGAGGAGCGTCTCAAGCGCAAGCGGATCTCGGTGTACTTGGAAGTCGTGGAACAGTCCGTTGCCGATGGGCAATGGGACAAGAGCAGAGAACAGTTGCTGCAGTTGCTGAAAATCGACCGGCAGAATGTGCGAGCCAGCGAACTGCTGCGCGAGGTGCAACAGCAAATCCAGAAGCAGGAGCGAGCCGAGCGTATACGAGACTTGGAAACGCAGGCTGAAGAAGCCATCGCCAGGAACGCCCTGGACGAGGCGTTGCGTTACCTGAGCGTCTCGCTGAATCTTGATGAGGGCAATCCCCGGTTGCGCGAACTGCACGATGCAATTCAGGAGCGAAAGCAACGCGCCGACAGAGTGGCGGAATTGCTAGCGCGTGCCAAGTCATCGTTCGACACCGAAGATCTGGAAAATGCGCTCGCCAGCGCGAAACAAGCTCTGACGGTGGATGCTGAAAACCTTGAAGCGAAAAAGTTGCACGCTGCTATTAACAACGAATTGAGCGAGCGGGCAAAGTTGAAACAGGTACACACCCAGTTGCAAGAGGCCAGAAAGCAGATTTCCTCCCGGCATTTTACGGCCGCTCTTGACCTGCTGCGACAAGCGGAGCAAATCGATCCCGACGCGCCGGGTGTCAACGAATTGGTTGCACTGGCCTCCGCTGGACAACAGCAGGAGCGACGACGGAAAGAATTGGAACAATTCAGCAGCGAAATTGGAGAGGCACTCAACCGCAATGACTACAACCAAGCATGCGCGAAAGCTGCGGAGGCACTGGAAAAATTTCCCAATGATCGCGGGCTTCTTAAGTTGAAGGCCCTGGCCGACAAAGAACGGGAGAACTGCGAGAGACGGACATATGTTGAAGGGCAGGTCTCCCTGGCACGGCGGCTGTTAGAGGAAAAGAAATCTGTTGAGGCTCTCGCCCCCTTGCAGGAAGCGCTTGCCAAGTATCCAGACGAGTTCGTTCTGCAATCGATGTACTCGCTATTTACGGAATATTTGGAGCGTGACCGCGCCGAGCAATTCAAGGCGAAAGTCACTCAGCAGGCCAAGGATGCGATTCGGCGTCGGGCCTACAAAGAGGCCATCGAGATCCTGGAAACGGCGAAATCTCAAACGTCTTCGGGCGACTTTGACGATCTCCTCCATTTTTGCCAGGAGGAGGCTACATCCTACGTTATACGGCAAAAAATCGATGCCACCGCGGACGAGGCCCACCGCCTTATGTCGCTAGGCGAGTACGGGGAAACGATCGAATTACTCGACGCCACCCTCAAGGAATTCGACGACCAGGAACTGCGCATTATTCTGGATAATGCCCGCCGTCACGTGCAGCAGTTCAGTGCCGATCTTCAGGAAACAATCGCCACGGCGCGCCGACTGCTGGCTGTGCAGCGCTTTAACGAGGCTGTCAGGTTTGTGGACAGTCACGCGGCCCGCTTCGGCAAGACAGCCGAATTCTCCCAGCTCTCTCAGCATGTACATCGTGAGCAACGTCGCGTGATGGCGCTTTCGTCTGCGAAAGAACAGGCGCGCGAAGCGTTATCCAATTCTGATTTCAAGGCCGCTCGGGCTGCGCTGGCCAAATACCGCCAGGAATTCGAAGACGACGTAGACACGCAACTGCTGCAGCGTGAGATCGAGTCGAGAGAATTAGACTCCGCCACAGCCATGCTGGGCCGGGCACTGAAAGATTGCCGAGTACTGCTTCAGGTGGGCTGCTACAAAGCTGTTCTCGATATTCTCGGACGAGTGTCCTCCGTGGCGGCGGTAGTGCCTGCGGAGATGAAGCAAGACTACGACTTCGCCCGCACCAGTGCCATTGCAGGCATCAGCCGCCAACGCTCGGGGGTCGAGCGAATGGAACGAATGAAACAACAGATGGCTCACGCTGCGAACGAAGCCACCATGAGCGAGTCGGAATGGGAGACTGCGGGCTCGCCCTCGCTGTATGACGGTCCCCTCCAGGAAACTCAGCTCGCCAACATCTCGGAGCTCGAGAACGTTCTGGGGGAAGTAACCCTCGTTGCGCAACATTACCCCGGGGATCAGAAGATCTTGTCGGCGGTCGGTAGTGTTAAACAGCAGCTCACAGTTCAAATTGCGGCATTACGACGTGGAGACACAGCTCAAAGGTTCGCAGTGCCGAACAAGCCAGTGCCGGCACAAGGTCAGCCAGCCAGCGTTAAGGTGGATTCGGCTGAAAAAACCCTGGTTCAAGTCACGGAGGTCGGCAAAGAGGAAACGATCGGCCGGCCGCGACCTACCGATAAGGTAGTGGCCGCAGCCGAGACTCTCCGGTCGGCGCCGAGTATCTCACGTTCCGGCGACACTCCAGCAACTGCTAAGACAGAGGCGGTTTCGCTCGGAGACGACACGATCGTTCCCTCCGCGGAAGGAACAACAAGAGTCCGACCTCGCGAACAGACGCGTCGAGAACCTGCTCGGGTTTTTAAAGTGGCAATCAAAAACAGTCGCTCTCTACCAGGATGGCTCAAAAACATTCCCGCAGCGGTCGTGGCCGCGATCCTGCTGGTCTTGATCATATACATGGTCTGGCGCGCAACACACAGAATCACCCCGGGTATCGCAATGGGTAGATCAATAACGGTTGCCGAAGTGCGTGGCTCCCCCCTAAGAGCGCTGGTCAGAGATTCCTTGCCTCGTGTCGCACCAGCAAACTCTCATGCACGGTCTGACGTGGAATCTCAATTCCTTGGCGGCGATCGTGGGCGAATGCATCCCGAATCCGCATCGACATTCATCGATCCGATAAAAGTGTGAGGGGCGTCTATCTCGCAGTTGAGCGCCGACGTTCATCGATGAGTGCCTCGAACATGCGGCGCAGTGGCGGGTGATAGGCGAAAAGGGCACCAAAAGCATGTTGGTCCACGCTCAACAGGTTTGTCCTCGCAATGCTTCGGGCGGTGGCCATGCGTGGCTTGTCGTTCACTAAGGCCATCTCTCCAAAGCACTCTCCTGGTCCGAGACGACCCAATAAATGTGGGACCTGATCCGGCCCCTCCTGGAACAACTCGACCTCACCTTCTACGATGACATAAAGACGATCCCCGCGATCTCCTTGACGGAAAATAATCTCGTGCGGCTCGAAGTGTTCTCGAATCACGCTGGTGGTCTTGTCAAGCTTGAGTTGGACGATGTCAGGTGGCAACAGCAGATCAAGGAACCAGTCGGTGGAGACGCGGAGCTTGCGATCGAGGCCAGGTAACTTCATGAGATAAATGGTTCGCCACAGCAACCAAGCGACGAATCCGGAGAGCTTGACACCGAACACCTCGGCAACAGCTGAACGGTGTCCCAGCGCCGCCAGTTTTCCCAAGGCTTCAAATGAAAACGCCTGCTTCGGTTCTTGCCGCAGCGATGCGATCAGGTTCTTCGCCAAGCAGGCCGCCTGCCGAGTAGCGTGCTGCGCCGTAGGAGGACATGGCTGCCAGGTCTTATGGTCCACCACCCACGCACAATCCCCCACAGCCCAAACGCCGGGGTAGTCGACGACCTCCAGGTGTTTGTTGACAACAATCCGTCCTTTCTCTTTCTTGCACGGCAGCGAAGCCACCAGGGGGTTGGGCGCTGAGGGAACCGTGCTAACCAAGGTCTTGGTGAGAACCCTTTCTCCGTTATCGAGCAGAGCGGATTCTCCGGTTGCTCCAGCGAGGCGCGTGTTGAGTCGGATTTCCACCCCGCGGCGCTGCAACAGCTTTTGCGCAAACTGGCCGAGGTTTTCTGACAGCTCTGGCAGGATCAGCGGACCGGCATGAAGCAGGATGACCCGAATCTCGGCGCGGTTGATGCGTCGAAAGCTTCGCGCGGCATGCCGTACGAAATCGTTGAGTTCGGCGACCGCCTCCACGCCTGAGAATCCCCCGCCCGCCACCACGAAGGTCAGCAACGCGCGCCGAAACTCGGAGTCCGACTCGATATCAGCCTCTTCGAGGGCGCGGATAACGTGGTTACGCAACACCAGGCCGTCTCCAAGATACTTAAAGGGCAGAGCATGCTCTGCAAGTCCTCGCTGAGCCGAAAAGCTGGTGATGTTTCCAACGGCGATAACAAGATGGTCGTATTCCAGTTGCGATGTCTGTGGCCGGAAGCCTGCACTGGTCATCACCCTCTTGTTCTTCAGGTCGATGGACTCGACTTCTCTTGTGTAGAGATTGGTTTTCGGACAGAGGCGGCGAATTGGCGCGATGGTATCGAGAATTCCAATACTCCCCGAAATAACCTCCGGCAGCATCGGTTGGAAAACGAGATAGTTTTCTTTGCTGATCAGGCCCACTTCAACGTTATCATTTGCTTTAAGGTGCTTCTCGAGCGTGATGGCGGTGTAGACGCCTCCAAAACCCCCGCCGATGATGAGGACCCTCGTTGGCTTCACCTGCAATTGCCTCCTCCTGAAAGTGAGTCAGCTCAACTTCTCACTCAGGCACGTGCGCGACCACACGAAAATTGAACACTAACGGAACGTCGAGTGCTCCAGTCTTGAGTGCCAGCCGCCCGGAAAAATCTTTGCAGCGTCAGAGCCACTCTCCGTGATGTGGCTCACGTCTGCAGCCCGGCGGTCCGCTCACGACCATTCCGAGGAGTACTCGAGCGCTCGGGCGAGAGCTGTCGGATCCGGGATGATAATTTCCTTGTTGTTTCCAAGTTCGACGAGCCCCTTCTCCTGGTAACGGTGCAACAGACGGCTCACCACCTCGCGACTGGATCCGACCATGGCAACCAGGTCCTGCACGCCAACTTTTCCGCTGATCAAGCACGACCCGTCCGGTGCAGCCTGCCCGTATTTCTCAGCCAAGTGATGCAGGGCCGCAAGAAGGCGGTAGGGGACTTCGCGCGACGAGAGCTCCAGCATCTCGGTGCTGGTTTTCCGTACGCGCTCGCAGAGTGCCTGCAGCACTTTCCATAAGACTTCGGGACGGCTGGCAACGAAATTGCGAAAGTCTTTATGCGAGATCGAGGCTAACTCGGTGGGTTCGCAAGTGGTGACGGTCGCTGAGCGGGGATGTCCATCGAGCATGGCGAACTCTCCGAAGATCTCTCCCGGCCCAAGGATGTCCAGAATCTTCTCACGTCCGCCTTCAGAGGCTTGCGTCACCTTCACGGAGCCCGCGAGTAACATATACAGGGAGTCCGACGGATCCCCTTGAAAGAACACCGCAGCATCGGGCGCATACTTTTTAGCGGAGATGATTTTTGTCAGTTCCTCAACATCGGCTTGATTCAGTTTGGAGAAAATGGAGATCCTGGCAGTCGCGCTGAGTTCCCTCAGCAAGTCGACCCGCTCCGCGCTGGTGGGATTGAAAACGAAGTAGGGCCCACCTTTGGCGCCGAACTCGACGCGATCGTTAAACTTCAGCTTCTGGCGCTGGACTTTTTCGCCGTTGACGAAAGTGCCGGAGCTGCTGCCGGAATCTACGAGCACGAAGTCGGCGCCTTCTGCTTTGATTTCGGCGTGATCCCGTGAGACTCGGGCGTCCGTGATCACGAGGTCTCGATCAGGCTTGCGGCCGATGGTGAAGGGGAGGTGATCCAGAGAAACTCTACGCTGCTCGGCGCCGTTCACGAAGACTATCTCGGTGAGTGAACCTCGGGACGCACCGATGGTCGTAGAGGCAGTTGGGACCGACATGGTGGCCTCCTCGAATCGTGGTCGCAAAGGATAGCACCATTTCCCGCTCAGCACCACATGGCTGCAGTATTCGCGAACCCAAGTTGACCCCCATCCCCTTAGGCACGGCACGAGTCCCGGGCAAAACAGGCAACCGGTGAAGACCGCCACGAGGGCCTGTGAGGTGCGGATAAGTAAAACAGCTTAGAGACGTATTCAGTTGCGAGCGTGTCGGGGTTCGTAGCACAATACCTCGGCGATCCCAGGTCGATGTGCCCCGAGGTACGTTCGGCAGTCTGGGGAGACACCAGCGTTTCTTCTGGGAACAGGTCCAGAGGGTCAGATAGTTCTCTTGGAGCTTGTCGGGGAGGACACTGCTTAATTTTGTCCTGGTTGCTTCACTGATCGCGGCCTGCCATGGCCCCGAAAGAACCGGCAAAGATCGGTAAGTACGACGTGGTCGATGTCATCGGGCGCGGAGGGATGGGTGTCGTTTACGAAGCCACCGATCCTTTCCTCAACCGCCGGGTTGCCATCAAAATGATGACCGTCGGGTTTGCTAACAAGCCCGACCTGCTAAAGCGCTTCTTTCGCGAGGCCCAGTCCACCGGCAGCCTGCAGCATCCCAATATCGTCACCGTCTTCGAACTGGGGGACCACGCGGGAAATCCTTATCTTGTGATGGAGTTCCTGGAGGGCGAGAGCCTCGATGCCATCATTTCTTCCCGCCGGCAACTCAGTATCCTCGAAAAAATCCAAGCCATTATTGGCGTCTGCCACGGTTTGAGTCACGCTCACCACCGCGGCATTGTGCATCGCGATATCAAGCCGGCCAACATCATGGTTACGAAAGATGGCACGGTCAAGATCGTGGATTTCGGTATCGCCCACATTGGCGCTGCCAAAGAAACCAGAACCGGACAAATCATGGGCAGCGTGAGCTACATGGCGCCCGAGCAGGTCAATGGCAGTCCGGTAGATGCGCGGACCGATATCTTTTCGACTGGGGTTGTGCTGTACGAATTGTTTACCTACAACCACCCCTTTGACGGCGAAAACATGGCGGCCACGCTGATGAAGATCATTCATGCCTCGCCGCCGCCCCTCAGCAACTCTGTTTCGGACCTGCCACCGGAGCTCGAGCCGATCATATTTAAAGCCTTGGCGAAGAATCGCGAGGAACGTTATCACTCAGCTGACGATCTTGCGATCGATCTCAGCCAGCTACAGGCCCACCTGAAACAGCAAATCATCGGCAAACACTTGCAGGAAGTCACCGCGCTGCTCGAAAACGCCGAACTTCTCAAGGCTAAAGACCAGCTGTTGCTGGCGTTGCGAGTGGACCGGCAGAACACCGAGGCAAACCTTCTTCTCCGAGAAGTGCAACAACGTATCCAAAAGACACAGATTAAGGACCAGGTGCAAGAACTCCGCCGCCAGGCGGAGGAAGCCTTGGCCCGCAGGCAATTCGAACCCGCGCTCCGATGTTTGGAACGCGCCGCGGGCTTGGATACAACTGATGTCGAACTGCAGCAACTACGCGAATCTATTCAGGCGGCATGGTCGCAAGAGCTGGAGTTACAGGAGAGACTAAAGCGTGCTGAATCGGCACATCAGGCAGGAGACCTGGATTCCGCCAAGCAAGCTATGGAGGAAGCTTTGCAGATAGCGCCTGAAAAGGTTCAGGCGGCAACTTTGTACCGCAACATCCAACACGATTTGGAGGCGCGCGCGCGTCAGCGGCAACTGGACAGTTATCTGGAGCAGGCGGGGCGAGAGATTGCAGCTCGAAAATTTACCTCAGCCCTGGAGAAATTGAAACTAGCCGCTTTGGTGGACCCAGCCGCTCCCCAAGTCAAAGCACTAATCGAATCCGCGACTCTTGGGCGAGAACAGGAGCAGCGCCGCCGCGATCTGGAAATGATTACTCACCAGATCGAGGAGGCACTGAACCGAGACGACTATGTCGCCGCCTGCCAAAAAGCAGACGAGGGCTTACAGCGTTTCCCCGAAGAGCGTACCCTGTCGAAGCTCAAGTCTTTAGCTGAAAAACAGCGCCATCTCGCTGGACGTAAGCAATTTGTTGACGAGCAACTGAACTACGCCCGTACCCTGGTGGAACAGGGCCGGAACGAGGAACTCCTCAGCGTTCTGCAATCTGCCTTAGAAAAAACAGGCCCCGAGCCCCGTCTTCAGTCTCTCCTCCTCATCGTGCGCGAGAACGTCGAGCATGAACGCGGCGAACGCCGTACGGCAGAGCTCTTGAAGAAGGCCAAGGATGCCCTCAGCCGAAAGTCCTACGACGAGGCGATTGAAATCCTGCAATCGGGTTACGCCGAACTGAAGGATTCGACCGAGATTGCCGACCTTCTGCAATTCGCAAAAGACGAAGCGCTTGCCGAGAAGCGTCGCCTGATTGTGGAGGCTGCTGCCCAAGAGGCAAATAAGTTTATTGCCGAGCAGGAATATGAGGAAGCCATCAAGCTACTGGATGCGACTCTGCAAGAGGCTCCGGATGAAGAATTGCGTCTCATCCTGGTAGAGGTCCGACGGGCTTCCCTCGACTACCAGAAAAAGCTGGAGACCACGTTGACCGCGGCGGAAAAGCTCCTGCAGAGTTACAAGGCCGGTGAAGCACTCAGGCTGCTGGAGTCGCATTCCTCGCTCTTGGCCCGTAGTTCAGCTTTCCAAAACCTGCTGGAGACGGCCCGTTCTGAAGCAGAACGCCTGCGTAAGATCGATGAGGTGATGAACCGCGCTACCCAGGCAATGGAGAAAGAGGACTACCCGACTGCGCTGGAACTGCTTGAGGAAGGTCGCCGCCTGCACGGGCTGATGCCAAAGCTGGAACAACTGCTCGCCGAGGTCAGCCAAAAGCAATCCGAGGCCGCCAACAAGATCGTTCGGAAAGCTTTGGGCGACGCGCAAATCCTGGTTAGCGCCAGTCAGTTTGAGGCCGCACTAGAAAAGATAGCACTGAGCTCTGACTTCATCAGGCTGGTGTCACCGGAGCTCAAGTCCGAGTACGAAAGTCTGCGGCAGCAAGCATCCGAAGATCTCGTCGGTCAGCGGGTCGCTCAGTTCGAACAGGACCTGGCCGATGGAAGATTCACGCTGGCGGAGAGCAGCCTGCGCCAGACCTTGGTGCTGTTTCCGGACAACCCCGATTTGAGACGCCTCGAAACGGTGCTGAGGGAAGAGGTAAATCGCAGATTAGAAGCACAACGAGCGCTAACCGACGGGCAGACGCTTCTCAGAAAGGGGGACTGGAAACAAGGCGGAAAGTTCCTGAAGAACGCCTACGCTATGGCCGAACGCGCCCCTGCAGTCCGGGAGCAAGTTCTTGCCAGCTTGCTCGAGGCCGCGGAGGTCGCTGTTGAAAAAGACTGGCTTGCTGCCGAAGTTCTCCTACAGCAGCTGGCCGAATTGCAACCGAGCTTTATACAGCCGGTTGATTTGCAGGAACACATTGCCAAGCGCAAACGCCAGGAGCTTGTTGATCAATGTTTGGGACAGGCCACGCGGCTGCAAGCCGGCGGCGATCTGCACGCGGCGCTTCGCGAAATCGAACGCGGACTTTCTTCATATGCCGACGAATCACGCCTTCTAGACCTGCGAACACAAA
>QIAH01000196.1 GCA_003225465.1 Acidobacteriota bacterium
CGCCGAGACACGCAGCCGTCTTCTCCGCATCGCCGCGCGCGAAACCAGGCTGGTCGGCCTCGCCGGACTGCCCGGCATTGAACAAACCGCACCCATCCTTGGAATATAGATGGAATACTGTATATCCCCTTAGTTTGTTGCCATCCTATGATGATCTCGGACGCCAGTAGAAAACTTGCTGGAGGCCCGTAGGGGGACGGGAACGAAGTCGGCGAGGATCGAGTCGTATTCGATTCTGTTTCAAAGTTTCCGAAAGCGGCTGAGGGGGTTTTCCACGGAGTTCAGTTTCTGCTTCCTGGTTGACAACCTCATTCGTTGGTGGAACACTGCGAACACCCCGCCGTGGAACTGGTTTGGACCGCTCGCCCACGAAAGCCCACCAGCAGTACCTCGGCGAAATTTGGAGTCGCGTGGGCATGAGTTCGCATTCCAGGCTCGATCCGGAGTCCTTCCAGAATCTTTTAGCCGACGCTTACGTCGTGCAGGAGAGCGGCATCGACACGCGCTCTCTTTCCGCCGTGCTTGAGCTTCAGGGGCTGATGGCGGAGAGCGAACTCGACGTCGATCGCGCCATGCCGCTCATGGCCGAGCGCGCGCGCAATGTCGCCCAGGCCACCGGAGTCGCGATCGCCATCCTGCAAGGAGATCAGCTCGTCTATCGCGCCGGCAGTGGGAGTTCCGCCGGCTATGTCGGGCGGCGTGTGACCGCCATCCTCAGCGTCTCACGCCAGACGAAATCGAAGGCCGAGATTTTGCGTGTCGAGAACGCTCAACGCGATGGGCGGATTGAAGCGGCGATCTGCCGGCAATTTGGAGCCGAGTCACTCCTTATCCTTCCTGTATACGACAACCGAAACCTGGTGGGCGTGATGGAAGTCATCTTCAGTGATGCGCATTCGTTCCAGGAGCAAGAGGTACGCACCTATCGCCTAATGGCCGATTTGCTGGGCGAGGTCATCGGCCGGGCGGCCCAACCACAGACTCAAAGGGCGGCCACGGAAGCTCCCGCCATCCAGCCTGTTCTTGCGAGTATTGCTCCTCAGCCAGGCATCCGGAAGATGGAACCCCCGCGAGTTGTGCAGCAAACCGCGCCCGCGCCGCAGTCAGGTTTCAGCATATTAGGCCTGACCAGCGAATCGGTAAGCCTGACCCGCGATCCTCTGGAGTCTCTCCGTAGCGTTGCGGCGCGGCTGACTGCTAATCCAACGTTGCGCCGCGCTTACCGTACCGCGATTGCTTCTATCGCTACAATAAGGTTGCCGGAAGTCAGGCTGCCCGAAATCACGCTGCCCGAACGCCACCAACTGGATCGCGCGCTGTCCGTGGTAACGAAACAAGCGGTACACGTGCCTTACTACAAGCGCTGGGTGGCGGTAACGGCACTGGTGTTGGCGACTTGGGTCGTTTTCCGGGATCATCGTCCTGCCCCAGCCGCGCCCACGTCAGCCGTAGCCACTGCCAAGGCAGTCGCCCAGCCATCGTCTTCACCTTCTGCTGCGTCCACTGCCGTGCCAGAGAAGGCCTCAGCAATACCCGCTTTGGGAGTTGTACCCGGAGCCGCCGTCGCGGCCAAGCCTCGCTGGGTGCGGGTCGGAAACGATGAACTCGACTACGTGGGACAGGATGTGACGGTACGCTACTTTGGTGTCAAACCTGCCGCGCAGCTTGCGCCCGCCCAGAGCCGCACCAAAAAGATCGGCAGCGATGTGACCGTGCGTTACTTCAGCCCCATCGCCGCATCCGCGCCCGAGCGCATCCCGAGCACTCAAATCCACTACGTCTCGGAAGATGCCGCCGCTCCCAAACGCACCCCAACCTCGACAGCACCACAGTCCGTGGAGCAATAGACCCGCCTAAGGAATCACGGCCATCGCCTGACTCGAATACGTGCTCTCAGTCCCGTTTCCCTCCACGGCCGTGACCACATAGAAGTAGGATTTCCCTGCACTCACCGCTATGTCGGTATAGCTCAGGCTCCCGTCCGGACCTGACGTAATTCGCGCATCTGTGCGCCGATTTTCTTTGGAAGGCTCGCCTCGCGCCAAGAGGCCACTCGGACAATCTCAGAAGTACAGTTGTGGAAAATTCCAGACCGCAAGGTGCCCCAGGTTCGCGTCCGCTCTTTGGACGCTAACCTGGGTATCGAGGAACTGGACGAAGGCATTGTGACTTGCCCCAGCAGCGAAGCTCAAATGTCCGTCTCCCGTATAATCACCGCGCGTCGTTTCGCACGCCGAACCCGTGGCCGCCAACAACTCTGCTAAATCCGCCATCCGCAAAGCTGGGCTCTTCTATTTCGTCTGGGTCATGTTCTCGTACTGCACCGGAGGCCCGTTCGGCCTCGAGGATATGGTCACCACCTCAGGCCCGGGGCTGACGCTGATCTACCTGCTGGTCATCCCGCTGTTCTGGTCGATCCCCGTTTCACTGGTCTCGGCTGAACTGACCACCGCGATGCCGGTCGAAGGCGGCTTCTACCGCTGGGCGCGCGCGGGCTTTGGCGACCTCTGGGGATTTCTCGCAGGATGGTGGAACTGGTGCGCGTCGTTTCTTCTGGGCGCTGCTTACGCGGTGCAATTCTCCGACTACCTCGGCTTCTACCTGCCCTGGCTTACTGGATGGCGACACTACCTCATCTCTCTTCTGATCGTTGCGCTGATCACCTGGATCAATGTCCGCGGCATTGAAGCCGTCGGCAAATTCGCGACCGCCCTTGAGATTTTCATTCTCATGCCCGTGCTGGTGCTGGTCGTGATGGGATTCGCTAAATGGAAGCACAATCCCTTTGTGCCGGTCGTTCCACCGCACCAACCCCTCTACAACGTTTTCGGAGTTGGGCTGGCGCTGGGGCTCTGGCTTTATTCCGGTTATGAGCAATGCTCGACCGTCGCCGAAGAAGTGGAAAATCCCCGGCGCACCTATCCCCTGGCTCTCGCCATCGTGGTCCCACTATCCATCGCCGTTTACTTCCTGCCGACGATCGCGTCGCTCGCTGCGCTCGGGAACTGGCAGCAATGGCACACCCGCTATTTTTCCGACGCCGCTCAACTCGTAGGTGGACCCTGGCTTGGTTCGTGGATGACCGTGGCTGCCATGGTCACGAACCTGTCGCTGCTGAACGCCACGGTGTTGACCTCCACCCGCATGCCGTTTGCGATGGCCGAAGACGGCTACCTGCCGGCCGCCCTCACCGGCAAACATCCTCGCTTTGGCACGCCCTGGATCGCGATCATCGCCTCGGGCGCGATTTACGGCGGTCTCGCCATGCATTCCCTGACGCAACTCATCACGATTTATAGCTGGCTGAGAGTCGCGACCACAGTGCTGACCGTGCTGGCAGCATGGCAACTGCGAAGAAAAATGCCCGAGCTGCCGCGGTCCTTCGTGGTTCCTGGCGGAATGCTTGGTCTAATCAGCGCTGTGCTGGCGGTAATTGTGATGAGCGCGGTCGCGCTACTGGGAAGCGATCGCTACGGACTCCGCTGGGGACCGGTTGCGTTGGCCGCGGGACCGCTGGTGTATTGGATGCTCGGCCGCCGCTCGAGCCGCGGCGGCCCACCGAATGTCGCTGCTTCGAACGAACTCAGTGCAAGCTCGCGAGTAAGGTCATGATGATGGATCCGGCAATCGCGGCCATCAGAATGTAAAGTGCCGCACGCGCTTCCGAACTCTCCACCACGGAATTAAACATTCGCTCACCCCTCACTGGAATTGACGCCATCCTGAAACAGCGCGGGATTATACACCGGCTCCCGTTTACCACAACCCACAAAGCACACGAAGCCACACAAGACAATGGAGTGACGGGCGTCCTCGCCCGTCTGGGCGGCGGGACGCCCGCCTCTCCACAAAAAAGCAAGAGGCTTTTCCCATTGTGCCTTTGTCGCTATTCAAGCTGGCGACTTTAGCTCACCCAGTCCAGAATCTTGTAGTACGCGCCCGCGAAGGGCAGGAACCAGGGCTTGCCGTTATATAAACCAAGCGGCGCGCCGGGAAATGGAATGCCCTCAAACGGATTGTCTGGATTCTCCCCAGCGATGCGTCTGGCCATCAACTCGCCCTGGTAACTCGCCATGGCGACGCCGTGTCCGGCGTATCCCACCGCGTAATAGATGCCGTCCAACTGTCCGGCATGCGGCATGATGTCGAACGCGAAATCGAGCGTCCCGCCCCACACGTACTCGACCTTCGTATCCCGCAGCTGCGGGTAGACCTCGACCATCCCGCGCCGCAGGATCTCCCCGCTCCGGCGCACCGAATTCCCGCTCTCCGGAAAGAACGCCGCCCGCCCGCCAAACAGCATCCGGTTGTCGGGCGTGAGCCGGTAATAATAGATGTAGTTTTTCGAGTCGTAGATCATGCGCTTGCGCGGGCTCAGTTCGTGCGCCAGCGTTTCGGGCAAAACTTCCGTCGTGATGATGTAAGACCCAATCGGAATAATCTTCTTCTGCAGCGCTGGCGTCGCTTTCCTGGTGTAGCCGCTGGTCCCGACAAACACGTTCCGCGCCCAGGTCGCTCCCCGCGAAGTGGTCAGCTTCCAGCCCTGCGCTCCCTGCCGCGCTTCACGCTCGATCTTCTCGACGCGGGTCTTCTCGAAGACGCAAGCGCCGCTCCGGATTGCTGCCGCACCAAGCCCGGCGACATAGCGCGCCGGATTCAGCCCCACACTGCCCTCGTCCACCATTCCGCCGTAGTAAATGTCTGAACCGATCTCCGACCGCAGTTCGTTGCGCGGCACGATCTTCAGTTCGTGGTTGAACTCCCGCCGGATCACCTCCACCTGCCGCGCGTAGTCATCAAAGTGCGCCTGCTTGCAGGCAACTTCCAGGTGCCCGCAGCGCGCGAAATCACACGCAATGTTCTCCTCGCGAACGATTCTCTCGACGCAATCGATCGACGCCACCGACGCCGCATACATTCGCTGCGTCCGCTCGCGTCCATACATCGAGATCAACTGGTTGACCCCGAGCTTCAACCCAGGCAGCACCATGCCGCCGTTGCGCGAACTGGCTCCCCACCCAATCGTCTCGCCTTCCAGCACGGTGACCTTCGCGCCCGCCTTCGCCAACCTGCGCGCCGCCGACAAGCCCGTAAAGCCCGCGCCGATGACCGCGACATCGGCCGTCTCGGGCAGCGCGCGAGACCCGTCCGTGGCAGGCATCTCCACGGTCGTTAACCAGAAGTTTTGTTCCTTGATCACCGAGTAGCTTCCCCCTTTCTTTGCGACCTTCGCGTTCCCTTTGCGATCTTCGCGGTTAAAGGTTTTGTTCTTTGATCGCGGAAGATCAAAAGCTTTGAACCGCAAAGGTCACAAAGAACATCCGCCAAGGACGCAAAGAAAACCGGCGTCATTCCAAGATGCTTCCAGAATGAGACATAGGCGCCTTTCCTTCGTGCCTATCGTGCTTAAGCTTTTTTCGTCCGAGTGCCTCTGCGGCTTAAGCTTTCCCTTCAGAGCACCGCAGTCTCGTGAATCATCCGGCCTTCCGCAAAGCGCGTGAAGTTTAACAGAGAAGCGTCAATCAGGTCGGTCTTCCCGGTCAAAATCAAGTCGCTCAGGATTTTCCCGGTAGCGGGCGCATGCATGACCCCATGCCCGCTGAAGCCATTCGCCAGAAAGAATCCTCGAACCTGGGGAACTTCGCCCAGAATCGGATGATGATCGGGAGTCATCTCGTACAATCCCGCCCACGCGCGCTTCGGATTCACCGCCAGGCTCTCAAAGCACGGCACCCGATCCGCCGCCCGCGTCAGAATTTTTTCGATGAACGAAGGTTCGAATTCGCTCTTGTATCCCGGCGTTTCTTCCGGATCGTTCCACGCCAGCAGGAACCCGAGCGACTCAGGCCGAAAATGAAATCCGTTCGACATGTCGATGATCATCGGCGCCGTATGTGGAAATTGGTCGAAGGGTTCGGTCGGCACCAACATTCGCCGCAACGGTTCCACCGGCAGATCTACGTCGACCATCTTCGCGATTTCCGCCGCCCAAGGGCCCGCACAATTCACCACTATGCGGGTTGAGACCGGACCGCGCGAAGTCTCCAACTCACAGACTCCTCGAGCATCGCGCCGAATGCGCGTAACGCTGGTGTTCTTCCAAAGCTTCGCGCCATGCTCGGCCGCCCACGTCATAAACCCGATCATCGCGCTATAAGGATCGACAAAGCCATCACTCGCGCAAAAACTACCGCCTACGATGTCATCTCCCCGAAGGAGCGGGAACATGCCGCGGATCTCATCGCCGGTCACGATGCGCGCATCTTTCAATCCCAGGGCGACCTGCCGCGCGTAATTCCCGCGCAGGTACGCCATATGCTTATCGCTGGTAGCGCAGAAGAGATACCCTTGCGGCCGGTAGCCCGCCGGATGCCCAAGCCGCTCGTCGAAACCCGCGTAGAAGGGAATTGCGTACAGCGACATCTGGATGTTCACCGGCGTCGAGAATTGCGCGCGCACTCCACCCATGCTCTTGCCGGTGGATCCCTTGCCCTGCTGCGTCTCGCGCTCGATCACTAGCACATTCCGGCAACCCGCTGCGGTGAGGTGATACGCAATGCTCGACCCCACAATGCCACCGCCAATGATCACGACTTCTGCTGTTTGCATATTGGTTCGAACTCTCTGTCAGGAACCGAGCATTGTAATCAAGTTAATTCGCGGTCAGGGGTGGAATTTCGCGTCGTCCATTCTGCGATGCAGTTAAACACATCCAGATGGCAAGATGACTCTCCTCAGGTTTTCGGCACCTTGAAGCCCCACTCTCCCCCCGTTACACTTGAAGGGATGCACATGCACGTGCATTCCGGCGCGGGCGCCGGCACCTCGAAGGTGCTCCGGATCTCCCTGTTCGTCACGCTCGCTTACATCGCCTTGCTGGTCATCGCTGGCATCCGAGCGCATTCCCTCGCGTTGCTGTCCGAGGCCGGGCACAATCTTTCCGACTTTCTCGCCCTGCTGCTTTCGCTGGTCGCGGTCTACCTGCAATCGCGCCCGCCCAGCGCGACGAAAACCTACGGCTACCACCGGGCCGGAGTACTGGCCGCCCTGATCAACGCCGGCTCGCTGGTCGTCATCTCGTTCTTCATCTTTTATGAGGCGTTCCGACGCGTGCAGAACCCGCAACCGGTGCATGCCGGCCTGATGATGTGGGTCGCCGGTGCCGGCGTCGTGATGAACGGCATCATCGCCCTGCTGCTCTATCGCTCCGGAGGCGACATCAATATCCGCAGCGCCCTGCTGCACGAAGTCGGCGATACGTTATCCACCGGCGCCGTCATCGCCGGCGGTTGGGCCATTATGGCGACGCGCCAGTACTGGATCGACTCCGCACTCTCATTCGGCATCGGTGCCTTGATCCTGTGGTCGTCGGTCGGCATCCTGCGCGAGACCATGAACATCCTGCTCGAGGGCACGCCGCGCGGCATGAAACTCGATCGCCTCGAAGCCGCCATCCGCAAGGTCGAGGGCGTCAATGATGTCCACGACCTGCACGTCTGGAGTATTGGCTCGGAAAGCCACGCCCTCTCCTGTCACATCGCCATCGCCGACATTCCGCCCTCCGCGAGCGAGCGCATTTTGCGCGACGTGAAAGAGGTCCTGCAGCACGACTTTCGCGTGGTCCACACCACCATCCAGTTCGAGAACGTCGAATGCGAAGTCGCCCACGGCTGCGTCATCCCCATGAGCGAAGCCGAACATCACCACCATCACTAGCCACGCAGCCTCTTTATGCCTTTTGTCATTCCGAGGAGCAAAGCGACGAGGAATCTCTTTCGCCTGACGGCCGACGACCAGGGCCTGTTGGCAGGTCACACGCCAATGTGACGACCGTCACCAACTCCTGGCTCCGCGCAGGCTAGCCTACTCTGCCAAGGCCTACGCACCGGCATGCGGAACAGCCCCGCGGCTTCCTCAACTTTCGTGCCGTACGCCGAATCATCTGTTCGCAGGTGCCCGTATGACATCCACCAAGAACCAACGCGCCGCCTGGCTCGAAGGTCCATCCGCCACCTGTCTGCCTTCCGCCGAGGTCGCGCATCCGTGGCGCCTGATCCTGCTGGGCGCCCCCGGAGTTGGCAAAGGCACGCAGGCGGACCTGCTCCGCCGACGCCTCGGCGCTTGCCACCTTTCCACCGGAGACGTTTTTCGGGCCGCCGCGAAGAGCACTGGCTGTGAGCCCTCGCCCGCCATGACCGCCGCCCTCGACTTCATGCGCCGCGGCGCACTCGTGCCCGACGCGACCGTATGGGAAATGGTGCGCGAACGCACCGCCTGTCTCCGCTGCCGTGGCGGCTTCATCCTCGACGGCTTTCCGCGTACCCTGGGCCAGGCTGAATCGTTGAAGAAGTTGATGGAAGACGAGCGTCTCTCGCTGGACGCGGTAGTGAATTATGAGCTGCCCCTCAGCGAAATTGTCGACCGCCTGAGTGGCCGCCGTACCTGCGAGAAGTGCAAGGCGGTCTACCATGTCACGCGCCAGCCCTCGCAAACCGCCGGCGTATGCGACCGTTGCGGCGGCCGCCTCTTCCAGCGCGAGGACGACCGGCCCGAGTCGGTCACGGTCCGCATGGAAGCCTACCAGCGCAGCACCGCGCCGCTCATCGAGTTCTACGGCAAGCTTGGCGTATTGCTGCCGATCGCGGCCACAGGATCACCCGACCAGATTTGCACTCGCACGATAGCTGCCCTTCAACAAGCTCCCGTTCGAGCAGTGTCGTAGCGGCGTTGCCTTGTGAATGCCTCGAGCCAAAAAATCGCCCGGACGAGGGCGTCTGGGCCTACGTGATTACCTGTCCGTCGCGTGGGTCGCAAGAAACGTCTTCAATGCTTCAGGCATAAAATCCGCGGTGCTGAACGCAGACGGCAAAGCGGACTCGAAGGTCGTCATCCGGAATTGCCCGCGCCCATTCGACAGGATCAGCACAATCGGCGGCTTCCCCGCCGCATGGTTAAAGCTGCTCGCTTCATATCCGTACTGACGATCTCGATAATTCACGATCGGCCACTCCCCGTTTTCTCCGCGGATGACGATCGCGCGCAGGAAGTAGTCGCGCTCCGTCATGGCCTGCTGCAACAAGCCGCCAATCGGATAGCGATAGTGAAACGCCGCATCATCCGCCCCGGCCGCACGATACGTTTTGCCAGCAAACGAAAGTGCGGCTGCGCCAATATGCCGCTCCCTGGTAAACAGCGTGACGCCGCCCCGGCGAGCCTCCTCGGCCGACCGCACCAGCCGCCGCAATTCTTCCGCCGGCAACGGAATCTTCGCGGAGTCCACCTCGGGGAAGTTTCTTTCGCAAACAATCTGATCCGCAAAGCGCGACACCTTCACCGTGCGGTCGCTCGCCTGACCACACGCGACCAGCAGATGCTCGTAGTCGGTGGTCGCCATTTGATAATCCCGGCAATCGCCGCAACTGGCGCCTCCGCCGCATTGCTGCGCAAAAAATGCGAGGAAGCGCACATGATTGCGGGTCGTGTCCGCACCATACAGCGCGGTCACGTGATTCAGCACAGAGGTTTCCCCATGAATCCCTTCGGGGACCTCGTACTCGACATTCCCACCGGTCACCACGCGCTCCTTGCCATCTTTCTCGAACGCGGTTGCGACCCGCACATTGAAATGCGTGATGCGCGGATCGGTTCCCGCTTTCTCGGCCGCATCGAGCGCATCGAAAATCTCATCGCGCAGCTTCGCGTCCGTTACCAGCGACTCCGAATCCTTGCTTAGCTTCCATTTGAGAGATGTGTCGGCACGCAAGCTCCACCAGCCCGCCAGGACAACCATTGCGGCCAGCAATAAAATCCGTGCTCCCGGCTTCTTTCCGAATATGTTCATGGGCCAGTCCTTTTATTTCGCTTCGCGAAATCAAAATGCTTCACCAATGGCTGCGATCTTACTGCCCGTGTCCATCTTGTCGCCGATAAATTTCTTCCACTCGCTCGATCGTGTCCGCCTCTTCCGGCGATTTATCGGGGCGCAGCCGCACGATGCGCGGAAAGCGCAGCGCATACCCGCTCTCGTGCCGGTCGGATTTCATGACATTGTTGAACGCGACTTCCAGCACAATCTTCGGCTCTACCGCGCGCCGGAACCCCTGATCATCGACCGTGTGCTCCAGAAACCACTTCGTCATTTCTGCGATCTCCACATCGGTGAGCCCGGAGTAGGCCTTCCCTACGTTGACCAACCGCTCGCCATCGCGCACCGCAAACGTGTAGTCGCTGAGCACGCCGATGCGCTTGCCATGTCCATACTCAACCGCCGTCACCACGACATCCAGCGTGGCCAGTTCCCGCTTCATCTTCAGCCACGACTTGCCCCGGCGCCCCGGCGTGTAAGGAGATTCCAGATCCTTGATCATCAGGCCTTCATTGCCCCGCGCCTGCGCTGCCGTAAACAATTCCTCGAGCTCCTCCGGCTTCGAGACCCGAGCGAAAGGAGCACGAATCACACGTTCGATCACGGGACCTGGGTCCACACCAAATATGAACCTGCCTTGTTCCCCAGACTTTCTCTGTGTCTCTGTGTCTCTGTGGTGAGTGACTCTCTCAGCGGCCAGCAAATCATCCAGCGCCCGCATCCGCTCCCGCAAAGGCCGCTCCAGCAGCAACTCTCCCCCGGCAAAGAGCACGTCGAACGCGAGATACACGACCGGCACGCGCCGCATCAACTCGGCGCTCACCTTCTTCCGCCCCAGCCGCTGTTGCAGAGCGCTGAACGGAAGAGCCCGCCCCGCACCTTCCTCGCTGTAACTCCACGCCACGATCTCGCCGTCGAGAATGGCGTCCTGCGGCAATCCCGCCAGCGCATCCGGCAACTCGGGAAACGACTCCGTGATCTCATCCCGCGTGCGCGAAAAGAACCTCACCTCACCCGCTGAAACATGCGCCTGTGCCCGAATCCCGTCGTACTTGTCCTCGACCGAGGCCTGCTCGAAGTAGCTCAGAGCCTCTTCCGCGGATTCCGCCGGGCTGGCCAGCATGAACCCCAGCGGAAGAAACATTCGCATGTGCGCTTCCCCGAGCGCGCCCCGCGCCGCAAGCCGAAGGGTTTCGCCAATATCGCCGACCAGCATGTGGGCGCGCTGGATCTGCGCGAGCGTTGCGTCATATGCCCGAGCAATCGCCTCCTCCACCAGGCTTTCCTTCAATCCAATCCGCAAATCCCCGGTCATGATCTTGACGAGGTACTTGGCCTCGAGCGGCGTCGCTCGCTTCAACAACTCCCGCACCAGCGCACCCTTCGCCGCCGGACCCCGAGCCCCCGCAATCCGCCGGAAGTAAGCCTCCGCCTCGATCGCCGTCAACTCTGCCAGCCTAGAACCAGACGCGCCCATCTGATCCTGCGAAGGGACAAGCGCCCCCGCCTCCCCAGTGTGCGTAGGGACAGACGCCCTCGTCTGTCCAGCCGAGCGCAAGCTCGGCTTGTCTTCTTCTCCGTGTCCCGAACCACCCCCGAGCACCTCGCCCGCCACCGCCCCCAAATCCCCAAACCTCCGATAAGCCGCCGACAGCTCCGCCGCGCTCTTCCCCGACAACGCCTCCAACGCCTGCCAAAGCAATCGTCCGCCGACCTGAAGCGTCGTCTCGTCGTAAGCGGGAAACGGCCTCCCTGAAAGAAACACCGCCGAGACGGACGCCTCCTCGACTGTGCGCGACCTGAAATACTCCGCCACGATCCCAATCTTCAAAAGTTTTTTAGTAGTCCCCGCGATCGCCTCGCAGGTCTCCGCAAATTTCCGCATAGCGCACGTAACGAATGCCGATCACGTAGGGACAGACGCCCTCGTCTGTCCGGCCGAGCGAAGCTCGGCTTGCCCTCACCCGCGCCCAAACCCACTCAGATCAACCGCCCATAAAATCTTCTAACACTCGCCTATTCATGTACTTAAATAACATCCTCTACTCCCCATCACCGCCTCCTGTGATACCCTTAACTCCTGCTACTTCCCCCTCGGAAGTATCATCTAACGAGCATGCACTATCTTGGCAAATTGTGGCGTTTTCTGGTGGCCCTGCAGCTTCTGCCGGCGCTCGAGAGTGGTGAAGAGACGCTGGTGGGCGGCCAGGCCGTCCTCGAAGGCGTCATGATGCGTTCGCCCCACGCCTGGGCGATCGCGGTACGCAAGCCCTCCGGAGAAATGGCCACCCATAGCGAACCCCTGGAGCGCCCTTCCGACAAACATAAATGGATGGGATGGCCCGTGGTTCGTGGCGTGATGACGCTCGGCTATGCAATGTCGCTCGGGTTCCGCGCCCTGCGCTTCTCCGCCGATGTCGCGCTGGAACAGATCGCGCCCGACAGCAAAGGCAAGAAAGTCGAAATCAGCGGCTGGATCGCCGCCGTCAACATCGCCATCTCTGTCGGTTTCTTTATCTTCACCTACAAATTCCTGCCGCTGCTCGCAGCCACGGAACTCAAGCGCGTCAACCCGGTTTTCGCCAATCCGGTCCTTTTCAACATAGTCGATGGCGTGATCCGCATCGTGCTGTTCCTGCTTTTCATCTGGGGCGTTTCGCTGATGAAGGACATCCGCCGCGTCTACGAGTATCACGGCGCCGAGCACAAGACCGTGTTTGCCTTCGAGAATGGCGACCCGCTCCAGACCGGAGCCGTTCAGAAGTATTCGACCTATCATCCCCGTTGCGGCACCAGCTTCCTGATGACGGTGATGATCTTCTCGATCGTCGTCTATATCGTGGCGAATGCAATTTTCCCGGTGACCACGTTCTGGGCTCGTTTCGTCACGCGCATCGTCCTGCTGCCGGTAATCGCCGGCCTCTCATACGAAATTATTCGTTTCGCCGCCAAACATCGTGGCTCGCTGTTCGCCCTTATGACCGCTCCCGGCCTCTGGCTGCAACGAATCACAACCCAGCCTCCCGCCGACGACCAGGTCCAGTGCGCGATCGTCGCGCTCGACCAGGCCATGGAACTTGAAAAGCAGCACGGCGGGGAACTGGTAATCGCTTAGGGGGGCCTCCCCCTTCTTGTCTTCGGTCGTCGGTCTTCGGTCGTCGGCTTAAACCCACTCTCCAGCCGGCATGCAGACACGACACGACATGCATCACACACGACATGTTTAAATATCCTTGGTAGAGTGGACCGGTGGACACTAACGTCGTCTCGGGAGGTGTCCATGTCATCATCATTTCGAGACTTGAGAGTTTGGCAAGAAGCAATGAAGCTGGCGAGTGGGATTTATCGGGTGACCGCGAGTTTTCCGAAGCATGAACTGTACGGGCTGAGTCAGCAGATGCGACGCGCTGCGGTTTCCGTACCGAGCAACATCGCCGAAGGCAAAGGCCATCGCTCGGACAAAGGGTTTGTAAATTTTCTCTTCCACGCACGAGGCTCTTTGCTGGAACTCGAGACGCAAGTGGAAATTGCGCGTGATCTGGAATATCTCCTACCCCAGGAGACTGAGGTTCTATTGGGCCAAACGAAAACGGTGGGCAAAAGCCTGACGGGGCTGATTAACGCATTAACTAACTGCGGGAACTCGTACTCGGCAGCGCCTTGTTTCGCCGACGACCGACGACCGACGACCGACGACTGAACCCATGTTTGAGAGACTCGACCAACTCGAATCGCGCTACGAAGACCTGACCCGGGCCCTCGCTTCGCCGGAGATCGTCACCGACTCGGCGAAATACCAGAAGACCGCCAAGGCGCATAGCGAACTCTCCGACATAGTCGAAAAGTATCGCGAGTACAAGGACCTCACGCGCGGCATTGTCGAGAGCAAAACCGTGCTCGCCGATGAAAAAGATCCCGAGATGCGCGCCTACGCCCAGGAAGAACTTACCCAGCTCGAAGCGCGCGTTGCCCAGGTGGAAGCCGACCTCAAGGTCCTGCTGATTCCGAAAGATCCCAACGACGAAAAAGACGTCATCCTCGAAATCCGTGCGGGCACGGGCGGCGACGAGGCAACGCTTTTCGCCGATGAGATGTTCCGCATGTACTCCCGCTACGCTGAAACGAAGGGCTGGAAGGTGGAGGTTCTCTCGACCTCGGAGTCTTCCGTCGGCGGCTTAAAGGAAGTCATCGCCATCATCGAAGGCAAGCGCGTCTACTCGCAACTGAAATACGAGAGCGGTGTCCATCGCGTGCAGCGCGTACCCGCTACCGAGCAGCAAGGCCGCGTGCACACTTCCGCGGTCACGGTCGCCGTCCTGCCCGAAGCTGAGGATGTCGACATCAAGATCGAAGCCAAAGACCTGCGCATCGATACGTTTTGCTCGTCCGGCCCGGGCGGCCAGTCCGTCAACACAACCTACTCGGCGGTGCGCATCACCCACATTCCCACCAACACAGTGGTCAGCTGCCAGGACGAAAAATCCCAGATCAAGAATCGCGAGAAAGGTATGCGCGTCCTGCGCTCCCGTTTGTATGAAATCGAGATGCAAAAGCAGCAGGAAGCTCTCGCGAAAGAGCGCAAAGCGATGGTCGGCAGCGGCGATCGCAGCGAAAAAATCCGCACCTACAACTTCCCGCAAAACCGTGTCACCGACCATCGCATCGGCCTCACCATCCATCAACTCACCGAGGTCATGGACGGCAAGCTGCAGCCGATCGTCGACGGCCTGATCACGCACTACCAGGCCGAGAAGCTGAAGAGCGAAGCGACGCCCGTGGCTTGATTTAGAATTCCTCCGAAATGCTCAGATGACCACAACCCACGTAGGGGCAGATGCCCTCGGGAGCCTGCCCTGAGCGGAGTCGAAGGGGGCGGCCGAGGGAAGCTCGGCTAAGCCTTCCCTCCGTCCCTCTGCGCCTCTGTGGTGAAATAGACGTGAGCATGCTCCTCCGCGAAGCCCTCCAAGCCGCGATCACCCGGCTCACCGCCGAGCAAGTCCCATCGCCGCGCCTCAACGCCGAAACCCTCCTGATGTTCACCCTCAATTGCGACCGCGCCCATCTCTACGCGCATCCCGAACGCGAACTCACGCCAGAGGAGCAATCCCGCTACGACGAAACGCTGACCCAGCGCTCCAAAGGCGTGCCCGCGCAATACATCACCGGGCACCAGGAATTCTGGGGACTCGACCTCATCGTGAGCCCGGCCGTGCTTATCCCGCGCCCCGAGACCGAGCACCTCATCGAGACCGTTCTCCCGCTCGCCCGCGCCATCCCGCATCCCATCATCGCCGACGTGGGCACCGGCTCGGGCGCCATTGCGCTGGCGCTCGCCAAAGAACTGCCCAACGCCGAAATCCACGCTACCGACATTTCGCCCGCTGCACTCGAGATCGCCGAGGCCAACGCCGCCCGCCTCCAACTCGAGTTCCGCGCCTCCAACCAGCATCCGCCCGAGCGACGCATCTTCTTTCACGATACCGACCTGCTGCGCGGCCTCGATCCGGGCGCGTTTGATTTCGTCGTCTCCAACCCACCCTACGTCGGCCTCGCCGAAGAAGACGAAGTCCAGCTCGAGGTACGCAAGTTCGAGCCTCGCAACGCGGTCTTCGCCGGACCCACCGGCCTCGAAACCATCGCGCAGCTAATCCCCGCTGCCCAGACGGTCCTCAAGCCTGGCAGCTATCTCATCATGGAAATCAGCGGCACCATCGCAGGGGGAGTTCGTGCCCTCCTCGCCGGATGGGAAGACATAACAATCACGAACGACCTGCAGGGAATTGCGCGCGTGGCCATGGCGCGCAAGTCACCATGAACGCTACGCAGCGTGGTGCCCCATCCTCACCTCGCGTTCTGTGCGAGGTTAGGGTGGGGGTTTTCTCGAACCGGAAGTGGACCTCCATTCGCGAACTAAAAATCATCCCCGCACGCCGCCGCGGAATCTATACCTGAAAACACCTGCCACGAGGTGACTCATGCGACTCAAGCCTTTCCTGCTCGACACCTGGCTCGACCAGTACGAACACGGCATCGAATTCAATCTTGCCGCCAGCACCGGCCCCACTTGGACCGTGAACGACATCCTTGCCCTCGCGGACGAGGAAACGCGCCATCGCTTTCTGAATCACAAGCTGGTCTACAGCCGTCCCGCGGGTGCGGATACTCTTCGCGAGGCCATTGCCGAAATGCAAGACGTTCCGGTGGACTCGGTGCAGGTCATGACCGGCGCCTCGGAAGCGCTGGTTGCCATGATGTGGCTTGTGAACGAGCCTGGAGCCAACGTCATTCTGCCTCTTCCGGGATTCACCACGTTCTCCGCGCTGCCCGAGTCGCTCGGCATTGAAACGCGCTTCTATCGCGTGCGCCGCGAGAATCAATTCCGCATCGACGTGGACGAAATCAAGCGTCTTACCGACTCGCACACCAAACTCATTCTCGTGAACTGCCCAAACAATCCGACGGGCGCGACTATCAGCGATGCCGATATGGAAGCCCTGCACGCATTCACCGCCGAGCGTGGCATTCAGCTCGTGAGTGACGAGGTCTACCACCCCATCTACCACGGCCGCAAGACCACATCGGCCGCGCGCTTGCCGCATGCCACCGTGATTCACGATCTCTCGAAGGCGTTCTCGATTGCCGGCGTCCGCACCGGCTGGATGATCGAGCACGACCCTCAGCGCCGCCAGCAGTACTGGACAGCCCGCGCCTACTTCTCGATCTGCAATGGCACGACCGGCGAGATCCTGGCCGAGATTGCCATCCGCCAGCGCGACGTGATCCTGGGCAAGACCCAGGAAACAGCCACGCGCAACCTTCAGCTGCTCGACCGCTTCATGGCGGAACACCGCGACGTGTTGGGCTGGATTCGCCCGCAGGGAGGAATGACCGCGTTCCCATGGCTCGTCAGCGGAGAAGACGCGCGCCCCTTCTGCCAGGCCGCCGCCGACCGCGGAATCCTGCTCGCTCCGGGCGATTGCTTCGAAGTGCCCTCGCACTTCCGCCTGGGATTCGCCGCCGCTGGGGCCGAGTTCCCCAAGGCACTCGAACGCTTCGGAAAGTTCGTGAAGAGCTGGTCGCCGAAACTGGCAACAGCATGATGCACGCCGCCGCAGAGCATCGCGAAGGGTTGGGCCGAGTGATTCAA
>QIAH01000546.1 GCA_003225465.1 Acidobacteriota bacterium
CTGGAAGAAGATGGAACTATAGGCTTCGGAATCCGGCGAGGATCCGTCGTATCCGGCCTGAACCAGTGACCACGCTTTGGCTTCTTCTTTCGCCTTGCACTCGATGAAGTCGATGATGTCGGGATGGTCGATGTTCAGGATGACCATCTTGGCTGCGCGACGAGTTTTGCCGCCAGACTTGATCACGCCGGCGAAGGCGTCGAAGCCCTTCATGAAGCTGAGCGGGCCGCTGGCCGTACCGCCGCCGCTGAGGCCTTCGGTCGACGAGCGCAGCGGTGAAAGATTCGTGCCCGTGCCGCTGCCCCACTTG
>QIAH01000547.1 GCA_003225465.1 Acidobacteriota bacterium
GCGCCAGCTCATCGTGGAAGATGGCGGCATCTTCATCGCTGCGGAAATAGCCATCGGCCTTGCCCCAGTCGCGGATGGTCTCTGCGACTCGCCGAACCAACTGACGGACACCGGTTTCTCGGTCGGGGGTGCCGATCGTGCCGTGCAGGTATTTGGAAGCCACGATGTTGGTGGCCGTCATCGACCAGTCTTTGGGGACCTCGACGTCTTTCTGCTCGAAGATCACGTTGCCCTGAGCATCGGTGATCTGAGCGAGACGCAGTTCCCATTCGATTTCGTCATAGGGAGAGACACCCGCCTTGGTAAAGAGACGGCGGAATTGGAGACCCGCGGACTTTCGGGTATTGGGGACGGTCGGCGGGGCCGCGGATTCGGGGGCCTTCTTTGTTTTTTCAGTGACTTCGGGCATTCTCGTTCTCTCCTACATTAGATTCCTTGGAACCAGGATCGATCTTTGCGTTTCACGTCTCAAACCCACAAAACTGGCGGAGTTACCACCTCTGCCCAAGGCCCAGCGCCTAAGGCGCTCTTTGTTCGGTTGGTACGGCACGCCTGAACAGTTCTCCGAAAAAGCTCGCGATAGCTGCGTTTTGAAAGGGCTCGGCTTCAGCCGAGCCGTAAGAACAGCAACTCAATGCGGCTTCAGCCGCTGAGGTCGGGGGCGTCCCCGAGCACCTGCTTTTCCGCAAATTCTGAAGGCCTGCCCATTCAGGCATCTTCCGCGCTCCCAATTCTTCCTGCTTCGTGGCGACTAGAACCCGGCGGGAAGCGGCGGCGGACTACTGTCAGACGCGGAGACCGAAGATCCTGTTTGCCTGGAAGCGGGCGCAGCAATGGGGTCAGGTTGCGAGGCGCAATCGTTGACTATGCCGGTGGCGGCTTCGGCTGACGTAGCAAGCCATAGCTGCAAGGCCTTGCACGCGGCCTGGCGATACGCAGTGTCGGAAACCTGCACGAACCGGATAAAGCAGCGGCCTGAGGAAAGGCGCTCCCGCAGCGAGGGCGCCACCAGTTCCCGTCTCAGCGCAAAGCAGAGATCGTCACTCTCCGACACTCGAAATACGGCCAACATGCGCTTTCCGTCCGGAAGTTCGCCGACGATTTCTTCGCCCAACGTGTAAATGCCCGCGGCGCTAGGCACGAGCAAGAGACTGAAGCTGGTTTCGCAGCGCAACCAACGCGACCATTGCAGGCGGCGGTGGTCCACCGGCGCATCAAAGCCATGACGAGCCATCGAGTCATCGACCAGACGGGTCAAACCTTCCATGTTGGGCTCCGACAGTAGATCTCAGCAAACCGGCCTTTAGCCTTTAGCTCTTAGCCGTCAGCTTGATTCCGTGTTCGAACGTCTGCGGGGGTCGGTGCTTCTGACCCGCTTACTTGGGGACACGAAGAGTGGACCCCCTCTATAAAACCGCGAT
>QIAH01000548.1 GCA_003225465.1 Acidobacteriota bacterium
TCCCGAATGTATGCCCCATTGACCAACAGCTGCAATCTGCGCCGGAGCGACCTTATCGTTGATTGGAGCATCGCGATTTTCGGTTCGAGAGAAATACCGCTTCAGGAACTCGCGACCTGCAGCCTGGCTCCTATCTGAATCAGTGAAGAAGACCTTGAGCCACAGGTTCTCGGGCGGATGGTAGGTAGTGCCGAAGATCGCGGTCGCCTCGGGCGTCATGTGCCCTTGTCCGTTTCCAGCATCGTGATTGCGCGGTGCGGTTCCGACCAGGATGAGTTTGCGAATCAGATCCGGACGGTCGAGCGTGATCTGCTGCGCGACCATTCCGCCGATCGAGAACCCGAGAAGATCGACCTTCGTCAATCCGAGACCGTCGATGAATGCTTCCGCGTTCTTTGCCATGCCTGCAAAGGTCGTCGGCACTTCGCCGGTCGAACTCGCGACACCCGCATTATTGAAGATGATGACCTCACGCTCCTTGGCAAGCCCGTCCAGAACCGCAGGATCCCAGTTGTCGAGATTTCCGGTGAAGTGCTGGTTAAACACAAGGGGCAAACCGCTTCGCGTGCCCCAGCGCCGATAAGCGAAGCGAACGCCGTTGGCTTCAACAAACTGAGTGGGAACTGTCGTCGCTGTATAGGTGCTCATTGTCTAGTCCTCCCTCGTGATGATCGATGATCGGTTTGGCTGCCAATCCTCCGCGGCGGTTTGATGTCACGCGAATGCATGGCAGAAGTCGGCATTAGACGCATACTCGGCATGTGACTTACCGCTTTGCCTTTGCTGAACTTGATGGAGGAAACCTTTCTGTTGTTTTTTGTCGAGCGTCTGAGAATTATGGATTGCGTTGTTTTGTGTTTCGATCATTCCGGTTCACCGCTTCCAAAGCTACGCTGCCGAACCTCTGTGGCTTGTAACTTGCCTCCGACGCACGGTCTTCACTTCGGACTGCTTCAGACAAGTTAGGGTCATGCTCTTGGAACACTCACCGCAGAGCCAGAAGTGTTCCAGCGATTTGCTGCCGTTCCTCGTGGACATGGCAAAGATATAAATCTTTCCGTCACGCAAGTAGCGGAGTTTACGCCTGCAGTCCGGATTGGCACATTGGCTGACCATCACGCTCTCTCGCGTCCTTCGTACGCATGTACAACTGAATTACGTCGCTTCCGTCGTTGCGGGTATCGGCAACCACATGGCCCGCGACGGCGATGACAACGCGAGCGGGATTGCACTCCATTGCAATTGGACCATCGGGACCTGGAAGCTTGGCCTGCTTTTCTTTCATGTTTCGGTCTCCCCCTCGGCTCATGTCAGCCCTTCAGGAATTGCGTGGCATGCTCAACAAACAGCTCTGGGTATTGGTACTGCGCACCATGATTACTGTCGGGGTACAGGATGAGCTGCGCGTCCAGCAGGTTCTGCTGCAGTATGAAAGAGTTCACCGTATAGACGAGCACGTCGTTGCTGCCGTTGACCACGAGTGTCGGCTGAGTGATCTTCTTCAGGTAGGCATAGGGATCTTTCGCCGGAGCGCCCCATTTCTGCAGTGCAGCTAGCTGCGCGGGAGCGACCTTTTCGTTTGGCAAAGGATCGCGGTTCACCTTGCGCGTCCTCTGCCGCTCAAGATACTTCCTTCCGGCCGCCTGACTCCGCTCCGATGGAGTAAAGAAGGCCCGAAGCCAGACCTCATCGGCAGGATCGTACTTGGCTCCGAAGATGTCCTGTCCTTCGGGGGTTAGCGATGCCATCCCCTCGCCACTCCTTGGCCCAGTACCAACGAGGATGAGTTTTCGGACAAGGTCTGGCCGGTTCACGGTGAACTGCTGCGCGACGAAGCCGCCGATCGAAAATCCGAGAGCGTCGAGCTTCTTAACGCCGAGCGCGTCGATGAAGGCAGCTGCCTGCTGCGCCATTTCTTCAATCGAAGTCGGAACTTCACCGCTAGAGCTGGAGACGCCGGCATTGTTGAACAAGATCACTTCGCGGTCCTGGCCAAATCCGTCCGTCACCGCGGGATCCCAGTGATCCATGGTTCCGGTAAGGTGCATAAAGAACAGCAGCGGGATGTCGATCTTTGCGCCGAAGCGACGGTACGCGAAG
>QIAH01000573.1 GCA_003225465.1 Acidobacteriota bacterium
CATGAGCAGACCTCGTCTTATTCGGGCTCGTAATTGCGCCTTTGAACTCCGCCAGTCCGAGCGCCCTTGCACGCCTGCAGGCTGCGGAAAAACGCTTTTCGACAGCCCCGCAATTTCCCTCGGCGGCTGAAGCCGCGCCCTTTCAAAACGCAATCGAAATCCGAGCGCAATCAAAATCCGCTTTCCGCAGCCTGTCTAGCCATTTTGCGAAACCAGCCGGGGAGCATTCGGCTCGCGAGTCATGTGTCCATCCAGCATGCGCCAGATGCCTAGTGGGTTGGCGTCCTTCAGTTCCTGGGGGAGCACGTTGTCGGGAAAACCCTGGTAACAGACTGGCCTCGCAAATCGGAAAATGGCTTGGCTTCCCACGGACGTGGAACGCCCGTCCGAGGTCGCGGGGTAGGGACCGCCGTGGACCATGGCGTGGGTTACCTCCACGCCCGTTGGAAAACCATTAAAAACAAGACGGCCCACTTTGTTTTCCAAAATCGCAATCAAATCGGTGTAGTCGCGCAGGTCCTGCTCGGTGCCGTGAATTGTCGCCGTGAGATGTCCTTCGAGTGTGCGCGCAATTTGTAGCAACTCATGGCGACTTGAATGCGGGACGAGGAGCGTGGTGGGACCGAAGATTTCCCCAACAAGTCCGGAGTTGCTCAAAAAGGATGCAGCATCTGTTTCAAACAGAACCGCGCCGACCAGGAGTTCGGATTCCGCGTCCGGCGCCTCTGTAACTGATTGCACAGCGCTGTGTCCCTTGCGCGCGGAAACCGCGGAGCGATAGGACGATCGGATACCGGGTGTTAACAAGCGGCAGTTCGGGGACGCGACAACCAGTTCCCGCAATTTCTGCGAGAACGCGCGGGCCTCACTGCCCTGTGGCAAGAAGACCATTCCCGGCTTGGTGCAGAACTGTCCGGCACCCAGCATGAAGGACGTGTGCAATCCGGTCACAATACTCTCAGCGCGCTCTCGTAGCGCGCCCGGGAGCACAAATACAGGGTTGGTGCTGCTCATTTCGCCAAAGAATGGGATCGGTTCTGGACGCGACGCCGCCAGATCCATCAACGCCCGGCCCGCATTGCGCGATCCAGTAAAGCCGACTGCCTTGAGCAACGGATGGGTCACGAGCCCAGAGCCGACCTGGGTGCCACTGTCAAACAGCAAGGAGAAAACGCCCTGGGGCAAAGCGCAATCCTCCACGCTCGCGCGGATGGCCCGCCCAACGAGTTCGCTGGTTCCAGGATGCGCGGGATGGGCCTTGACGATCACCGGGTTTCCGGCAGCCAGTGCGGAAGCGGTGTCTCCTCCAGCGACCGAGAACGCCAGCGGGAAGTTGCTGGCTCCGAACACCGCAACCGGCCCCAGAGGACGCAGCATGGAACGAATGTCGGGCTTGGGAGTTGGCTTGCGCGCGGGCTCGGCGCGGTCGATGCGTGCCCCGACCCAGGAACCTTCCTCCGCGATCTCAGCAAAGAGACGAAGCTGAAGACAAGTGCGCACCGTCTCCGCTTGCAGCCGCGGCTTTGGCAAAGCGGTTTCCTGGTGCGCTAGTCCGATCAGTTCGTCGGCCAGCGATTCGATCTTCGCTGCGATCGTTCGAAGGAAAGCGCCTCTCTGTTTTCCTGAGGTGCGCCCATAAACGGCAAACGCCTCGGACGCAATTTGTACCGCCCGCTCAACCTGATCAGCCGTCGCGGGTGAGAAACCCGTCTGCAAAGGTTGTCCGGTTGCCGGATTTGTGGCGTAAAAACGCTCCGAAGCTTCGACTCCTTCCTGAAAGCCGATGATCGATCGTCCCGTTAAGTTGGCCATAGTCTGATACCTTGCGTTCGGCGACTCTCAAGGCGATTGCGATTTATGAAGAACGCTCGCAGCTTATCTATTTGAACTTTTCCCTTCGGATGATTCCTAACCCTTCGCGAATGGTG
>QIAH01000574.1 GCA_003225465.1 Acidobacteriota bacterium
ATGGTAAGGTCTGCCGTGGTTGCGTTTCCCAGTCCGAAATGCAAACGACGGTCATTGGCCGAGTAGAAACTGGATTGGGCGTTCACTTCCTGAGCCTGCTGGCGGCCTGCATAGCGCGCGATTACACGCGAGCCGATGGCACTGCGATTCGACTGCACGCCAACGAGAGAAACCTTCAGCCAATGGTGGCCTCCCGAGACGTCATTACGCAGTAGGGACGGCGGTTCGTTCATGTTCATG
>QIAH01000575.1 GCA_003225465.1 Acidobacteriota bacterium
GGACAGCCGGAACGGCACCCTCGTGAATGGGGAGGCGGTGACCGATCACTGGCTACATCATCTGGATGAGATTGCGGTAGGCGATTCAGTATTTCGTTTTCTTACTGACGAAGATGAGCACGCGACCGGCACAACTCGCGCGGTGGAGTTCGAAGATGACAAGGAGACGCACTCCGTGGCGGAAATCCGTCCGCAGGACGTTCTGTACCTGCAGCCGGAAAAGATTCTCAGCGAGCTTCCGGCCACATCGCGGCTGGCGCGCAATCTGAATGCGCTGCTGAAAATCAGTCGGGTTGTGCACTCGATTCGCGACCTGGATGAACTCCAGGCACAGATTCTGGAATCGCTTTTCGCGATTGTTCCCGCCGAGCGCGGAGCCATCCTGCTGGATGGAACGAATGGACGCGAGTTCAATTCCACGTTCGCCCGCCATCGTGACTCGGGCAACGAACGTCCAGTGCGTGTGAGCCGGACCATTGCGCATCGGGTTCTCGAGCAGGGATTGGCGCTTCTCGGCTCGGACGTCCCCGGCAGCAGCCAACTGGGCGCGGTCGAGAGCCTGATCGAGATGCAAGTGCGCTCGTTGCTATGCGTGCCGCTGATCGTTTTCCATCGCACCGTGGGCTGTATTTACCTGGACACGATCAACCTTGCCGACCGGTTCAATGAGGACCACCTGCAGTTGGTGACGGCGATCGCCGGAATTTCCGCAGTGGCTCTGGAAAACGCCCGCCGGCTGCAGTGGCTGGAGAACGAGAACCAGCGATTGCTGACGGAAATCACGCCAGATCGGACGCTGATTGGCGAGAGCCCGCGCATGAAGAATGTATTCCAGTTCCTGGCACGCGTCGCGCCCAGCGATGCCACGGTCCTGATCGGGGGAGAGAGCGGCACAGGCAAAGAACTGGCTGCCCGATCGATTCACCGCAAAAGTCCCCGCGCCAATAAACCGTTTGTCGCGATCAACTGCGCTGCCATTCCGGAAGCTTTGCTGGAGAGCGAACTTTTTGGCTACGAGAAGGGCGCATTCACAGGAGCCGTCTCGCAGAAAAAGGGACGGCTCGAGATCGCTGATGGAGGAGTGTTGTTTCTGGACGAAATCGGCGAACTGGCGCTTTCGCTGCAGGTCAAGCTGCTGCGCGTGCTGCAGGAGCGTGAGTTCGAGCGCGTGGGTGGTCATCGGCCCATTCACGTGGACATTCGCCTGATTGCCGCCACCAACCGCAACCTGGAGGAGGCATCCCGCACGGGAGAATTTCGCCAGGATCTGTATTTTCGATTGAACGTGGTGAGCCTGACCATGCCGCCTTTACGGGAGCATAAAGACGACATCCCGCTGCTGGTCAGCTTTCTCGTGGAGAAGCATTGCAAACGATGCGGCGCGAAGCCGAAGCCGCTGTCGCGAGAGGCTCTCGCTTGCCTGCTCAACTATGACTGGCCAGGGAATGTCCGGGAGCTGGAAAACGCGATCGAGCGCGCGCTGGTGCTGGGGTCATCCGAGGACATTTTGCCAGACGATCTGCCGGAGAATCTGCTGGAACGTGCTCCTTCCCCGGGAGTTGGCGAGGCGAAGTATCATGCGGCGGTAAAGGATTTAAAGAAGCGCCTGATTCAGAGTGCTCTGGAAGAAGCGAAGGGCAGTTGCACGGAGGCCGCGAAGAGTTTGGGCGTGCATCCGAATTATTTGCACCGGTTGATTCGCAATCTCGATTTGAAGGACACGGCGAAGGGGATGACCAGTTCACGGCCTGCGGGCAGAAGTCCGGGGGCGCGGCTCTAGGCACGGCTGGAAAACGGCTCGCGTCAGAGCAAATGCAATCGTCGGCGTGACCGACCCACCGGAGGCCGGGAGGCCAGCAACGAACGCCGATTTGATTGGATGTCGCCCCTCCGGGGCTTCCCGTCCAAAACGATCCTTTCCCAGCGCTGACGCGCTGGGCTAATGAATTCCGCCGCCTTCGGCGGCTGGGAGCGGAAGCATTCCGGGCTGGTGCGAAACACTCTCAAATGCGACTGAAGTGTGTCGAGAAGCGGCATACCTCCGGACTCGATTTGAAAGAAATGGCAGAGGGATAACGAGGGCGCGCTTTCGGAGGAAATCCAGGCTGCTACTCCGGAGAGAGAACTTTTCTCGCCGGTCCTCATGGGTTCGCTTCCACCACCAGCCGCCAAAGGCGGCGGAATTCATTAGCCCAGCCCGTCAGGGCTGGGAACAGTGAGTGCGGACGGGAAGCCCCGGAGGGGCGACATCAAATACACCATCGTCGTTGCGAATGCCGGACTCGATCCGCCACACCGCTCAAGCCTCGATTTGCCGGGATCCGATTCGGGCTATTGAAATCGAATTTCATTTTCTTAAAGCTTAGATTGTCGCCAGCAAGCCCCAGGATCGTTCGCCAAGGCTTCCGACGACCCTGACCATCACCCCGCCCCCGCAATGCGCCTGCAAGCGTTCTAAACGCAACTGGCGGGCATTCTACGAACCGTTGCTCGGTATTTT
>QIAH01000576.1 GCA_003225465.1 Acidobacteriota bacterium
GATGTCACTGTTTACAATGCGGTCGGTAAAGTGGATTTCAACGTCAACCAAAATAACCGCATCAGCGGAATGTACTTCTTCGGGAACAACTCGGGGACGGTCGAAGACTTTCCAGAGTATCAATCGAAGTGGCGGTCGAAGATTCACACGCGCGCTCAGGTGGTTGGCGGAAGCTGGGCGTGGAATCCCAGTCCGCGCTGGGTGAATGAAGCGCGGCTTGGATATAACCGTCTATACCAGCCGACTTTGCCGGGCGATCTCAACACGCCTGCGTCCAGCTACGGGCTCGTCACTGGCGTCTCGGGCCCAAACACGGGCGGATTGCCGCGCATCGGGTTTGGCGGCTACTTCTTTCCCGGACTGGGCGGCTTCAAATGGCCAAAATTCCAGGGCCCTGACTCCATCACGCAGTTCATCGACCACGTTTCCTACACCGCCGGCGCAAACTCCATGAAGTTCGGCGGTGAGTTGCATCGCCAGGACGTGAGGAACGCAGCCTACGGGAATGCTCGAGGCAGCATTACTTTCTTGGGCTCGGTGTTAGACGGCGCCAATTCCACACCACTCGAGGACTTCTTTGCGGGCTTGCCGTTCAAGTCAACATTGGAGGTAGGAAATCCGACGCTGCAACTCCATAACTGGGCCTATAGCTTGTTCTTCCAGGATGACTGGCGCGCCACCAAGAATCTGACCGTGAACTTCGGAGTGCGATACGAGTTCAGCGGCGTTCCTCAGGAAGCTCACAACCTTCTAGGCAACTTCGATCCGAACTCGACCTACGGATTAGTGCAGGTGAAAACGGGCACCGGTCAAATTCCAAGCCTGTACAATCCCGACCACAAGAACTTCGCGCCGCGCTTCGGATTTGCCTGGGATACCAACGGCAAAGGAACTACGGTGATCCGCGGCGGCGCCGGGCTGGTTTATGAGACGGTGAACTGGCAGTCGTTCGTCGCCTTCAACAACGCCTTTGGCCCGGGTAGTGTTCCTACGGCGGACATCGTACCGGGCGGCACGATCACCACCGGAAACGTCACCACAAAGAATTTCTTGAGCTTCGCTAATCCCGGCACGACCTGGGACAACACACCGGTTAACAACGCCACGATCGATTGCAACGCCAGTCCCTGTCCCATCATGAGCGTGGACCGCAAGCTGACCACGCCCCGCGTGTGGAACTGGACCCTCAGTCTGCAACACGCGTTTACCCCGAACCTTACGTTGGAGATGGCCTATGTCGGTAACCACGGTGGAAAATTAACTGGCATTCGGGATATTAACCAGCCGCCGGTGGGATCGGGATGGCCGGCTGCGAACGTCGCTGCTTGCAACGCAAACCTCGTACCCAACCCAACTCCAGGCGGGCCCCCTGTGTACGACGTCAACAACACGCTGGACAACGGTGCGCCTTGCCAGGTCGCCGGCGAAGTGGGACCGTTCACTCAGTTCCCATATTTAAGCAACATCTTCAACATGGCAAACGTGTACAGGTCAAATTACAACGGCCTGCAAGTGACGCTGAACTCCAGAAATTTCCATGGCCTGAGCATGGTAGCCGGATACACCTACTCGCACTCTCTCGATAACGTGGGCGCAAACTGGGATTTCGGTTATGGATCGGGACTGCCGCAGAACGCTTATAACCCGGGCGCGGAGTACGCCAACAGCGACTTCGACGTGCGGCATCGCCTAACGCTTTCACTTACCTACGCTATCCCCGGCAAGAAGGGCTACGCGCAGGCTCTGGAAGGCTGGGAACTCAACTCCATCATCACATTGCAAAGTCCGCAACATTGGGGGGCGATGGATGAAGGAACAGACGCTGCCGGTATCGGTCCCCTGCCCGTCAGTCCTCCGGCGAACAGCCCCATCCGCTGGAATTTCTATGGGAAGCCCGGCGACTTTAAGTCGAACTCGGCAGGCATTCCATTCTTCCTCGGAACCGATAGTCCATCTGCCCCGACTGACAACGCGGCCTGCAATGCAAAAGCTCTCGCGCTGGATGGAGGATCTCCGGGTGCAGCCACCGAATCCTTGGCCTTTTTCGGCTGCTACGCCAACCGCAATTCCATTATGATTCCTCCGTCACTGGGAACGTTCGGCACCATGGGACGCAACATTTTTCCTGATTCCGGTTTCCGGAATGTGGACTTC
>QIAH01000577.1 GCA_003225465.1 Acidobacteriota bacterium
GACGGTCCGCCTGCACAAAATCGACCGCCGAGAGAAAGCGCGCTTCGCGGAAAATGTTGGGCCACGCGTCCGGGACCTGCGCTCGGAGCTGATTCACTCCGCCGCTCAAGGTCAGCTCTTCGAAAGCCGCGGCGCCTTCGGCAAAGAGGATCACGTTCAGCGACTGATAAGGCCAGTCCGGAATCTGTACTTCCACCGGAACCATGCCCAGCTTCTTCGCGTGCTCGATGGCATTGCGGTCCACCGAAGTCGCAGGATTTTCGTTGAGCCACTTTGGAAGATAGCCCACGCGCAGGCCTTGAATCGGGGTCGTGGCATCGTAATCGAGCAGGCTCGGCACGCTGGCGATATCCCCCGCGTCCGCACCGGAGATGGCGCGCAGTACCAGCATCGCGTCTTCCACGTGGCGTGTCATGGGGCCGAGTTTGTCGAGCGTCCAGCACAGGGTCATCGCGCCCGTGCGCGGCACGCGCCCATAGGTGGGGCGAAGGCCGGTGATTCCGCAGCGCATGCTCGGCCCTATAATGCTGCCGCCGGTTTCGCTTCCGATGGAGAAGCCGACGAGTCCTGCTGAAGTCGCAGCGCCCGGACCAGCGCTCGATCCGCCAGAGCCTTCCTCGGGCAGCCACGGATTCATAGTCTGCCCGCCGAACCAGATGTCGTTGAGCGCAAGTGCGCCCAGACTGAGCTTCGCGACCAGCACGGCCCCCGCTCGATGCAATCGTTGCACCACCACGGCGTCTTCTGTTGGCACGCGATCGCGAAAAGGCTCGGCGCCATACGTAGTCGGAATGCCTGCCGTATCGAGCAGGTCTTTTCCTCCCCAGGGAATGCCGTGCAATGGCCCACGATAGTGTCCGGCGGCAATTTCCGCGTCGGCTTGTTTGGCTTGCTTCAATGCCAGATCGTGCGTCAGTGTAATGACGCAGTGCAACTTGTGGTCGAACCGTTGCAGTCGGTCGATATAGATATCCGTCAGCCGCTCCGAAGTGAGCTTGCGATGCTCGATCCATTGCGATAACTCGGTCACGGAGGCGAAGGCGATGTCTTCGTCACGCGCCGGAAGTGGTCCAGGATCAACTCGGCCGCGAATAAAGCGATCCTGCTGCGCCGTCGACTTCAATCCGGGAAGAAGCGGATCCCAACGGGTGGCGGGTGCGAGCGTAGCCTCCAGCGCGACCTTGCGCGGTCCCGTGCGGCGCTCGTAAAGGGAAGCCATCGTCCGGCGCCAGCTCTGGGTGGCCATTGTGCGTTCCGCCTCGGTTAACTGCACACGCGCCAGTTTCTCGGCCTCTGCGAAAGTAGCCGGCGAAACCTCGGGGCCAACCTCCGGTCCTGTCCCGAACGCAGGCGGCTCGCCAGGAGGCAGGTTGCTGACCGTCTGCGCCGAGGCGCTCCGAGCCACTGCCGCGCCCAGTAACCCCAGCGATGTAGTTGCCAGAAATTTCCTGCGCGATTTCGACATAATCCTCCAGGCGAAATTAGACAGGGTCTGGATTATTGGGTCACAGACCGGGTTTGTGAAAATATCACGAGCGCCCGCGCCGGTTTGTCAGCGCCGAACAGGTCCAGAATTTCTGCCGCTTGACAGAACCGGCGGGGAACGTAATCCTATACGCTTTTCGTTTGCAGGAAGTGGGCCGCAGGGTAGGTAGCCTCAGCGACCGAATTCCGGAAGGACATTGCTTGAGAGTTCGGGTCTTTTATCACGACAAGTGTTTCGACGGGGCATCCTCAGCGGCGCTTTTTTCACGCTTTTACCGCGAGCGCATCCGCAACGACGTGCAGTTCGAGTTCACTGGATTGCTGCACCGCGCCGGTGCGCTCTTCGATGAAAATCAGTTCGACGGCGACGAGAACGCGATCGTCGACTTCAAGTATTCCAGCTCGCCCAAAATTACCTGGTGGTTCGACCATCATGAGAGCGCCTTCCTCACCCCGGAAGACGCGGCGCACTTCGAGCAAGATCAAGGCAACCGCAAGTTTTACGATCCGGACTTCAAGTCTTGCACGAGCTTTATCGCGATGATCGCGGAGCAGCGTTTCGGCTTCAACGCCGCTTCGGTTGCCGACCTGGTGCGCTGGACCGACATCATCGATGGAGCTCTCTACGAGGATGCGAAGACCGCCGTCGAGATGCAGGCGCCTGCCATGAAGCTGACCATGGTGATCGAGTCCGCGCCCGACTCCAACTTCGTGCCGCAACTCATTCCGCTGCTCGCTACCAAATCGCTGGCGGAAATTCTGGAGGCCCCCTTCGTTGCTCCCCTCCTGCCGCCGCTACTCAAGCGTCACGAGTTGTCGATCGGAATTCTCAAGGAACGTACCGAGTGCAAGGACGGCACCATCTTCTTTGATGTCACTGACCAAGAGCTCGAAGGGTACAACAAGTTCATTCCTTATTATCTACATCCCGAGAGTATTTA
>QIAH01000197.1 GCA_003225465.1 Acidobacteriota bacterium
TCTCGCTTTTGGAGAGGCGGCTGCTATGGCATGGTGGAATCGCTTATGGTGCAGAAGAGTTTTCCTGCCCCACATCGAAAGAAGTTCATTGGTACGTCTCACACTGCCAGGATGGAGTGAGGGCCCTTCTGACAAGGACATGCGGATATGGCGCGACTCTGAGGGCGACGTTCTTTCACTTAGCTTTCTGGAAAAGGGACTCGACTTTCCCCGCGGACCCGGTGAAACAAATTTAAGGAGATGGTGCAGGGAGATCGCGCAGAGTCGTGAAGGTGGACTCATTGAGGCGCAGGCGATGGCTTGTGGACTTGGTCCCTCCGTGGGCTTCATCTACAAGCGGACGCAGGTTCAAAATACAGGCTACGTCTACACGGGCATGTTCATAACCTCCGTACAATTAGGTTCTCTCGTTTGGACGGTCGTTGCCGGGGAACGCGGCACGAGTGGGCTACGGGAGGCCGTCGTGACGGCGGATCTCATGAAAGCCGGCAAGCTAACGCTAGAAGCCTACGAGCGATGCTGGGCTCAAGACCCGTATGAGCCTACTTACCAAGGTGTGGACCGCATTGTTCTACGATTCATGTCAGACGATAAGAATTACGACGCCCAATTTCCTCGGCACGCATTGTCAAAGGTCAGGCGCGTAATGGCAGCGTTGCCTGAAAACGTGTGCTTCGATTCGCAAGAGGCTTCGAACTCAAGTCGATCGTAAATATGTCTTCTGATCTTCAGCCGAAGGATACTTGGTGAAACATCCCCATTGCACTCAAAATCCCGGTCTCAGGTCAATACGTGTAATCGCCTGGCTTCGCCACTTGCCTCTCACGTCAGGGTTAAGATATTTCTTTCTAAAGCGAATAGCTCAAAAGAGGAGAATTGTCAGTTGAGATTGGACAGTTTTGATCTCGATCCGTTTTTTCTCTTCGACGAGGTCAAGCCGAACACGTGCATAGCCGACATCGCCCCGGAAGCGCCCTTCGAGAGCGTCAAAATAACGTGTCGGTTGGTTCGTGGTCATATGCGGTGCGGCAACCGGCTATCGGACCTGGACGTCATTGTCCCTTGCGATTCCCCGCCGGACGTAGTTTTTACTTGGGGCTCTTGGTGCCTTGTTCAGGAAAGGACTCTCCGAATATTCCAAGACGAGGGGCTGACGGGTTTTTCGAGCCGTCCTGCTAGGGCCAGGAGTCAGGACGGGCGAGCGTTTCCGGTGAGCGAACTCGTCATTACTGGGTGGGGCGGAATCGCACCCGAAGCTTCGGGCATTCGTGAGTTAGAGCGATGCCCGGCGTGCGGCCATCTCAGATACTCTGGGATCGAAGAGCCAAGAGAATTGCTGGATTTAAACAACTGGGACAGGTCGGACTTCTTCATGGTCTGGCCCTTACCAATGTATCGCTTCGTTACAGGGCGTGTAGCAGAGGTTTGCGCCAAGCACAAAATCACCGGCATTACTCTTGAAAGAAATTTCCCTCTTCCATCGGAACACGTGATTTCGGGGTACTCGCCAGGCAGGTTGTCCTACTATATGCCCGCAGACCGAGCACATGCATTGGGAGACAGCTTGCGAATTTCTTGACCTTGCCTCCTCAACGAACCTTTGGCTAAGAGCGCACCGAAAACCATTGTTGTTGAAATATCTCCATTACACTCATAATGCATTGACCCCGTTCCGTCCATTCACGACCAAACCTCGTCCAAGTGGAAGATGTACTTCTGAGTATTGTGCCTGTGCATTGTTTTAACAATTCGGGCGTAAGATCAGACTGCTTTTAGGCCAACCTCCCCAAAGGAGCCAGCCATGGTCGAAGAGCCCCGTTGCCCATACTGTGTTTTGATTGACCACTTCATGCTGCTGAGCCCGACTGGAGATGGTCGCTTTGTGTGTATGAAGTGTGGACACGTCGCCTTTCCTGAAAACAAAATTTTCCAGTGTCTCTGCAGTCACTGCAGCGCGATGAGGGCATTTGAACCTGCAAAACCGCGATTCTGGTCGGCTCAGAAATCGGTCAATTGGTGAAAAATCCCCATTCCACTCACTGATCCAGTTTCAAGTGTTTCAATCCCCAAGCCGCCGAGGGCATTGGGCCGGCCCAATTTCCTGTTCCCTAACAACCCCACCTGATTTCAACCACCCGATACCCGCTACAATGTCCCGAACATGATCGCTCATCTGCGTGGAAGGTTGCTGGTCAAACATCCCAACCAGGCTATCGTCGAAACTGGGGGCGTTGGCTACGACGTGACGATCAGCATTCCTACGTTCTCCGATCTTCCCGCTGCGGGCAGCGAAGTTGCCCTGCACATTCACACGCACGTTCGCGAAGATCAGATCGCGCTTTATGGCTTTCTCCGGGTCGCGGAAAAGCATCTGTTCGAAAAGCTTCTCACCGTCAGCGGGATTGGCCCGAAGTTGGCCATCACCATCTTGAGCGGCATGCCGGCCGATGAGATGGTGAGCGCCATTCGAGGGAATGATGTTGCGCGGCTCACCCGCATTCCGGGCATCGGCCGAAAGACGGCGGAGCGGATGGTGCTCGAGCTGCGCGACAAGCTGCCCACACCGGCGCCCGGCCAGGAAGTCGCTTCTCCCGCGATGAATCCGGTCGAGGAGGACGTGCTTTCCGCGTTGCTGAACCTGGGATACCAGCGTGCCGCGGCCGAGAAGACGCTGGTGGTTGCGACCAAGGCCGGCAAGGCGAGTTCGTTTGATCAGCTGTTTCGGGAAGCGCTGGGACAGTTATCGAAGTAGTCGGGCGGTACGGAACTCCGGCAAACGATGCTGCTTTGTTAGTGTCCCACGAACCTCAAATACAGGTCCCGATCCGCCTTGCAATGCTCGGCCATCTCTTTCACTTTTTGCCAGGCTTCGCGCTGGGATTCGTCCTTGGCGCGGTCCTTCACGCGCTCCCATTCCAGCAAAAACGTCTCGGCTTGCAGGTGATTGAAGACCGTCTTGCCAAAGGGATCGATGCCGCGGAGAACCGGGAACTCTTGTTCCTCGCTGCCGGGGACCACGCCGTGCAGGATGACCCACTCCCCGCGCTCACCAAGATCGTCTTCCAGTTTCACCACCAGCGACATTGCATTCTCCGGGAAAAGGGTGCGGCGAATGTATCAAGTCACGACCTATTTTTCATGGCACTATTGTGCCATAGGTCCTTGAAGTTCATGGATTTGCCATCGTCAGGATGGGGCCGGCAGCCAGGCAACAGCCCGTCGAGGCTGACGCCCCGGCCGCCCAGACGGGGCGTCTGGGTCTACGTGTTCACGAACTGGATCACGTAGGGGTAGATGCACCGTCTGCCCGGCCGAGCGACAGCTCGGCTGCAAGCACTGCAGACTCTTCTGAAGAAATGTTTCTCGGGATCTCGTTGGAGAGTTCGCAATTCGCAGCGTAACTCGCGAATCATTCCACGCTGTATGCGCACGCGAACTCGCTGAGAACAACTGCGTCTGCTGGGTGCTGATTCGACCACGTTTTTGATCAGTGTTCATGCGGGTCCCGATGTGTTGCGATTTTCAACAAGATTGTCACGCGACTGACACCTGCCCCTCTGGCCACAAGTAAGTTGGACTCCTGACATCTATGTCGCGCCGCATTTTCCCATCAAGATAGCTTCGCTGTTACTCCGCCGCTGACTCCGGCATTGCGCCTGAGCCCCTTACGACGGAAACAATTCCAGATTCTCCCGCCGTGCTAACGCGAGTACGGCTTGGAAGGTGAAAAAATGGATCTCAGCTCGCGTTGGGATCGTTCCGCAGGTGTCTTTTGCATCCTGCTCGTCATCACTCTGATGGCAGGGTGTCAGGCCGTTTCCGCAGCCGAACCTAATTCTTCCTATCTCAGGGACGGCGCTCTCGTAGTAAGCACCACGAATCTCAATTTCGGAACGGCGGTCATCGGAACTTCGAAGCAGATGACTGATAGCGTCACCAACACCTCGCGGAGATCCGTGACCATTTCCAGCGTGACGTCCTCGGATCCCCAGTTCGTGGTGAGCGGCCTGGGGTTGCCTTTGACGCTTGCTTCTCGCCAAAGTGCCACGTTCACCGTCACATTCACACCGCAAGTGGCTGGCACTTCTGCCGCGCGACTGTCCATCACGAGCGCCCGGTATGGCGCCCTTGGTGTCGCCGTGTCTGGCCAGGCTGTCACGCCAGGGGCGTTGACGCTTACCCCATCCTCCTTGTCATTCGGAAACGTCGGAGTGGGCCAGAGCGCGGCCAAGACAGTTACCCTGACGAATTCAGGCGGCAGCAGCGTTACCGTGAGTCAGGCTTCTGTAAGCAACGCAGCCTTCACGATTAGCGGACTGAGCCTGCCCGTCACCCTGGCGGCAAAGCAAACCGCCACATTCAGTGTGACCTTTGCGCCGAAGTCATCGGGGTCGGTCAATGGTAGCGTCATGGTGAACGGCGATGCTTCGTTGTCCATGGGCGCGGTTTTAGGAGGTTCGAGTTCCCCGTCTACCGCTCCCATCACCGCCTCCTTGCCCGTTGCGGGTGATGGAACCACCTCCGGGCAACTTGGCGTCGCGCCTGCCGCTGTCGCTTTCGGCAGCGTTCTTGTCGGGAGCACGCAAAGTCAAAGCGTGACGCTTACCAACTCCGGTGGCAGCAGCGCGACGATCTCGCAGGCGACCGCGACCGGCGCGGGTGTACGCGTCAGCGGGCTTACGTTGCCCCTGACGCTTGCGTCGGGTCAAAGTTCGACGTTCCAGGTAACTTTCGCGCCGACGTCGGCGGGCAGCGTTACCGGAAACCTTGCAATCGTATCGAGCGCGTCCAACGGGAGCGTTGACGTGGCGATTACCGGTACGGCGGTCGCTCCCGGCGCCTTGGCGGTCGCCCCCACCAGTCTCGGCTTCGGAACAGTGCAAGTCGGCAGTAACCAGAGCCAGCCCGCGAGCATCACGAATTCCGGTGGCGCCACCGTAACGATCACGCAAGCAACGGCAACGGGCGCGGGGTTCAGCATTACCGGACTGACTCTCCCCATGGTTCTCGCGCCCGGACAAAGCTCCCCGTTCTCGGTGACATTCGCGCCTCAAGTCAGCGGCAGCGTGAATGGATCAATCGCGTTTAGCGGCAGCGGACTAACCGCAACTCTACCTTTAACAGGCGCAGGTCAGGCAGCGGCCACACTGGCGGCCATTCCGACCAGCGTCAACTTTGACACGGTTCAGGTTGGCGCCAGTCAGCCGCAGACCATTACCCTCAACAACGGAAGCAGTTCGGCTATCACGATTACGCAAGCATCCGCGAGCGGGACCGGCTTCAGCATGAGCGGCCTGAGTCTGCCGGCGACTCTTAACGCCGGACAGAGCGCCTCGTTTACTACGACCTTTGCGCCGACTGTCGCGGGAAGCGCAACGGGCAGTATTGCGATTACCAGCACTGCGTCCAATTCCTCCTTCAGCATTCCGCTCTCGGGTACAGGCGTCACCGCGGGTACCCTGGCAGCGAATCCAACCAGCATCGCGTTTGGCAGCGTGCAGGTTGGCAGCAGCCAATCGCACTCTCAAACTCTCACCAACAATGGCGGATCACTGCTCCATATTTCGACGGCGACCGTGACCGGGGCAGGTTTCGCGACCAGCGGCTTGAGCGTACCGACGACTTTGAACGCAGGCCAGAGCCTGACCTTCAACGTAACGTTCACGCCCCAGAGCAGCGGGAACTCGAGCGGAAGCCTCGCGTTATCGGCAGATGGCTCGGTAAGCAACTTGAGTGTCACTCTGTCCGGAAGCGGAGCCAGTCCGGGCCAGTTGGCGGTCACGCCAACGACGGTGAACTTCGGCAACGTGGTTGTGGGTGTTACCCAGAATCAGTCTGGAACTCTGACCGCCAGCGGAGCAGGAGTGACGATCTCGTCTGTGTCTTCCACCAACTCGGAGTTCACTCTGAGCGGGCTGTCGCTCCCCATCACCCTCAACGCGGGCCAGAGCGCGAACTTCACGTTGACCTTCGCGCCGCAGGCGAGCGGGGCCGCGTCAGCAACGATCACGTTCGCAAGCAATGCGACCAACCCTCCGGTGGCTACTTCGGTGTCTGGCATGGGAACAGCGCCACCGCAGCACAACGTGAGTCTGGGCTGGACCGCCAGCACATCCACAGTCGCAGGGTACAACGTGTACCGTGGTAGCCAGTCTGGCGGACCGTACGTCGCCGTCAATAGCGGTCTGGATGCGAGCACCAGCTACACCGACACTTCAGTGCAGGCAGGTCAGACTTACTATTACGTCGTAACAGCAGTCGACGGAAGTGGCAACGAAAGCGTCTATTCGAACCAGGCTCAAGCGGTGATTCCGACTCCGTAGGGGTTGCTGAAAAACAGCTGCTCGGCGACGCCACGCCCTCAGCGGCTAAAGCCGCGTTGAATTTGTGGCTCTTCCGGCTGGGCTGAAGCCCAGCCCTTTCAAAGCGCAGCTATCGCGGGAGTTTTTCAGCAAACTGCAAGAGAGTCATTCACTGCTTTCTTGAGCCATAAAACGGCGTCGTACTGTCCGTGCTGTGTTTAGCTGTCTTCGACAGTAACTATGTACCGAACTTGAGGGTAGAAATGACTTCACTGATAGGGTACGTTGAAAGACAAGCCATGAAGTTATTTCACGCAAGTGCAATCGTACTGCTGTTGACCGTGCTGGCCAGCGCACAGGTCCGTTCCAGAGACACAGAAGCGGAAAAAACCAAACTGATCGCGCTCGAGAACGCCTGGAACCAGGCTCAGATCCACCGCGACGGACAGGCTCTTGATACCTTACTCGCCGACACTTTCGTCTATACCGACTGGGACGGAACCTTCATGAATAAGTTGCGCTTCATCGCGGACATCAAAGATCCCACGGTGGAGACAACCCTGGTCGCGAACGAAGGAGTGGAGGTTTACTTCTATCCCGGCGCGGCCGTGGTAACAGGCGCTTACCACGCGAAGGGGAAAAGCAAGGGCCGCCAGTTCGACCATCACGGGCGATTCACCGACACCTGGATTCAGATGAACGGGCAATGGATCTGCGCGGCCAGCCACACGAACCTGGTGGGGAAGTAAGAGGCCATCGTCGACGTTGTCGAGTTGTGGAGGTAAGATTCCCATCAATATTACTTTTCACGCTTGGGTCGAAGCAAAAAAGGCCGCCCGATGTTTGGGCGGCTGAATTGGGTTTTCGTATTTAGAAGAGGACTCGTTACACTTTTCAGCAGCTTCACGAATCCCTATTGCACGGTCTGTAGTATCGAGGCCGAACTCTTAGCGATATTTGAATTGCCGTAGTAAGTGACCTTAACTCTGCTCGAACCTACGGGCAGGGCCGAGGTGGTGAACTTCGCTATGCCCCCGCTCAGTTGAGCTGTTCCGAGATTTGTGTACCCAATCGAGAATGTCACCGGCCCCGTTGGCATAACCGTTGGGGAGGTGATTTTCGCGGTGAAGGTCACGGACTGGCCCAGCTTCGAAGGATTCAAGGACGAAGTGATGGTAGCGGCCGTCTTGGTCTGAAGAACGTCCTGCAAAAGCACGGCGGATGTGCTGCCCAGATTGAAGGCATCGCCGGAGTACACGGCGACCAGCGGATATGCACTACCGTAGGGATTAGCGCTCAAGCTTGTGCTGGTCACCATGGCGACGCCGCTCGCATTGAGTGTGGCCGTGCCGATGTTGTAGTTGTGTCCGTCCCGAGACCAACGAAAGACCACATTACCGGCGGGAGGGTGCGAGCTTGCGCCCGTCACCTTTGCCGCCCAGGTTACATTCTGCCCGTAAATGGAAGGATTGAGACTGGAGGCCAGTAGTGTCGATGTTAGTGACTTGGTTGTGCTCCTAACCAGCTGCGGTAAAGCTGACGAAGCGCTGGCTGCGAATTTCTTGTCGCCAGCGTAGTTTGCGGTGATGTTGAAAGTACCGACAGGTAAGGACGAGGTCGTGAAAGAAGCTCTCGCGCCTTTCACCGTAGCGGTTCCCAGAACTGAAGACCCGTTCTTGAAAGTAATCAGCTCACCGTCGGAAGGAAAGCCCGCGACTGACCACGTAGTTGCTGTGAAGGTCACCGGTTGACCAAGAAAGGAAGGATTCAGCGAGGATGTCACGACGGTGCTTGTCGTAACCCCGCTGTTGTTGATCAGTACCCCGACGGCACCATCTCCGCTAATAAACGACGAATATTCGTTCGCCGTCACAAGATCCGGCTTACCATCTCCGTTCATGTCCCCGATCGCCAACGAATTTGCCCAGTTGCCGGGCGACGTGAAGGTCACGGCATTCTGAAAGGTTCCGTTCCCGTTACCCGGAAGAATTGCGAGCCCGGAGGAGTTTACAACTGCGACATCAGTCTTGCCATCCCCGTTCAGATCGGCCACAGCTAGCGGGCCGGCACCAAAGGGTCCTAGATCGTAGAGCACCGGCGCCCGAAATGTTCCATCACCATTTCCCAGAAGCACGGACACCACACCGTGATAGACGGAGCCCATTAAATGGCTGTTTACGAACAGCAGGTCGAGCTTGCCATCCCCATTCACATCTCCCAAAGCTACGGAAGTCCCAAAGCGTGTACCGGTGCTGTACTGCACAGGAGATTGGAAGGAACCCTGACCGGTGCCTAATAACACGCTCACGCTGCCGTCGTTTGTCACCACAAGATCGAGCTTGCCATCTCCGTTTACATCCCCGGTCGTGAGCCCACGGGTCCACGGGACGCCCGTCTTGACCACCTCGCCAAGGTGAAAGCCGGGGGTACCTGCGTATCCGCCGTCGAGGAGCACGGCCACTGAGCCGGTTGGACAGGTGCACATGTTGTCCTCGCACGTGCTCTGCTCATAACAAATGTTGGCTACTAACAGGTCGGGCTTGCCGTTTCCGTCCACGTCACCCACTGCTACAGCGATCGGTATAAATCCGTTCGACCACGAGCTCAGGGCCAGCTGGAAAGTTCCGTCACCATTTCCAAACAGCACGCTTACCGTGCCCTGCGCGCAGTCGTCGATGTACCCGCAGGAGTTCGTCACGATAATGTCGAGTTTGCCGTCGCCGTTCATATCGGCCAACACTACTGAAGATCCGACGTCTGGACGTTGAAATCCGCCCGTTTCATAGGTCACTGCAGGTTTGAAAGTTCCATCTCCATTGCCCAGCAGGACGCCCACAGTGGGATGGCCCATTACGTCAAGGATGTCGTTGAAAGGGCAGTCATCATAGCTGAGACATGAGTTGGTCACGACGATGTCGAGCTTGCCATCGCCATTCAAATCTCCTACGGCAACCGACGTTGACAAAAAAGCGCCTGAGTCATAGGCGACCGGAGGCATGAAGTTAAGCGGTGTTGAAGGGGCTCCCGGGCTCACCTGTGCTTTTGCGGCGAATGCCACGGCCAAAATGAGAGCAAGGATTACGCCAACAACAAAGATCAGAGATGAATTGCGATTAGGATTGCGCGTCATAGAAGAGCCTCCGACACCGAAGCA
>QIAH01000578.1 GCA_003225465.1 Acidobacteriota bacterium
CGACGACCGCGGGAGGCTTGTGCGCCGAGTTTGGAATGTCGCCCGGATGGCCCCGGCGAGAGTGACACTCTCGAGCTCGAACCTTTGCGCCAACACCCAGAGATCGTAAAAGTCTTTCATCCGGCTGTTCGCCATACCGAGTTTGACCATGGCTTCAAACTTTTCCGCAACAACGCTCTCCTTGGAATAGGCACGCAATTTGGGTCCAGGAAACTTAAGGAGCGTGGGATATTCCAATTCCTCTGGTGCCGGAACAATCGCGTTTCCGAGACCGACGTCAATCTGGAGAGGAACGCGCACATCACCAAGCCGGGCTTCCAACCGCACCCGAACTCCTTCGTAGGCTTCATCATCACGGATTCTTTCCACGCGAATCGTGTCCGGAAGAAACCTCAGGCCATCGTCTTCCACCTTTTGTGAGCACACATGGCCGGTTTTCCACGTCGCTTGCTAGGTTTCTGCGCCGGATACGTCTGGACAAGTGTTGACGGGCTGCGGTGTCCAGGCGTGTCGTCCCGTTCGGCTCCGCGCACAGGACCTTGTGACTCCGATCACTGCGCTTGATCAAGTACCAAGAGATGCTCAATACTGAATAAAAGCAGTAGACTTATGAGAGTGAACAGAGCGGGCGCATTAACGATGACCATGATCGCGGTCCTTTGGGCCGTGACCCCTGCCATTGCCTGCCTTGTGCCGATGCACCAGATGACGCCAGCAGAGCATGAGTGCTGCCTCAAAATGGCGCAGCAATGCGGTTCATCGGTGATGCCTTCAAGTCATTCGTGCTGCCAAGGACACCAGCGGGAAACTGCCGTTAGCCCCGTATCGACTTATCCTCCGAATCGTCCTTTCGCCTTGGCAATTGTTCCCCCAAGTTCAATGGTCCTTGTTGACTCCGCAGTAACTTGTGCCATTTCGCCGGCGCTGGAGGCTCCGCCTCCGGAGTCGTCTCCGGGTTGTAGATCCGTTCTGCGAATCTAGACTTCCTTCCTTACTCCGATTTGGCTGTCGTCTGTCCGTGCGCATTTGTGCGCGCGGCGCTGACGCGCGGCTGAGCTCTGTCTTTGAAACCCAAACGGAGGAGTGATGAAGGCCCTATGTGTAGTTCTTTGCCTGTCCGTTCTTCTGGGATCGGCGATTTTGTCGCGTGCGCAGTTGCCTGACGACGCCAGCACAAAGTTGTCAGCTGTCGCGATGCTGCTTCGGCAGCATCACCATTCGGAGGTGTCCGGCCCCGTCTTCGACCTAGACCAGATCGAAGAAATGGCTCTGGCCGCGAATCCAGAAATCCGGGTTGCCGTCAGAAAACTCGCCGTGGTCGAGGCGCATGTGCCTGCTGCGGGGTCGCTGGACGATCCATCGTTCATGTACCGAGGCTGGCAAGTTCCACTACGTCAGCCATGGAACTACAACGCCGCGCAAAACATGTTCATGATCAGCCAGACGCTCTCAGGCCCAGGCAAGCGGGGGCTGCGAACGAGTGTCGCCAAAGGCGATGTTGCAGAAGCAAAAGCCGCGTTGGAGGCTACCAGGCTCGAGGTTCGAATTCGAGTGCGGAAAGCGTTTTACGATCTGTTGCGCGCGGAGGATGGCCTACGAATTCATGATCAACACGTCGATATCGCCCAGCAGGCGGTCGCAGCGGCGAAGATCAAGTATTCGGTCGGGAAAGTACCGCAGCAAGACGTTCTAAAAGCGCAAATGTCACTAACGCGTCTGGCCGAGCACCTGATTCACTTCGAGCAGGATACCGACTTAGCACGCGCCCGGCTGAATACGCTGCTCGGCCGGGACCCGAGTGCGCCTATCGACGTTCATGGGGATCACGTCATCTCCACCCCGTTGCCCTCCATCGTGACACTCGAAAAGATGGCACTTCAATCCAGGCCTGACCTTATCCAAATGCAAGCTGCAGTGGACAAGAGTCACACCGAAGAGGCCCTGGCCAAGAAAACCTATAGCCCGGATTTCACTGTGTCGGCGGGTTACATGCTCATGCCCCGCGGCTCTGAGTTTCGGAACAACTACATGGTGGAAGGATCAATCAACTTGCCCTGGTTGAACCGGCGTAAACACGATGCGGAAATCGCAGAATCCACTGCGAAGGTCACGGAGCAGGATGCCGAGTTGGGTGCGATGCGAAGTAGTGCGTTTGGCCAAATTCAAGAAGCGCTCATCGAGGCGCGGGCTGCGCAGAGACTTGCGAACGTTTACCAGCAATCCTTGCAGCCGCAAGCTGAAGCCACTTTGCATTCGACCGTGATTGCCTACGAGAACAATCGCACTGAGTTCCTGGACCTGCTCGACAGCCAGATGACGGTCATTGACCTGGATCTTGCCTACCTGCAGGCGCTTGCCGATTTTGAGGCACGACTAGCCGATCTGGAACTCGCAGTAGGTGCGCCGATTGACCAAGTACAGAAATCTTCGTCGGAGGTGACGCAATGAGTGAACAAAGTTATCGACGTGCTCTTGGCATAGCCGTTGCCATTTGCATTCTGCTGGCCGTGGCCCTTGGATATGTTCTTTTGCGCTATCACAGAACTGCCGCAACCGACGAGAACGATCCGATCATCGCCAAAGGGCCAGACGCCACAGCGCAGCCAATGCCGACGAAAGATCGAGTAGCGGAAGACTCCGCGCCCAATCTCACACCGGTACAGCTGTCGCCCCAACGCCTACAAGCAATCGGCGTGAAAACGGCAGTGGTCGAGATGCAGTCCCTCAATGATGAATTACGGGTGCCGGGCAATGTAGACGTGAATGAGCAGCAGCTCTCTTATGTCCAAACTCGTTTTCCGGGATGGATTCAGAAGGTCTTCGCCAACGCAACCTACCAGTACGTGCGCAAGGGGCAGGCGCTGTTCACGATCTACAGCCCCGATCTTGTCAGTACGGAGCAGGAGTATCTGCTCGCCAAGCAGAACCAGAATGCCTTCGCGCATGACATGCACGGAGCAGTGTCCAAAGAAGGCGACTGGTTGCTACAGGCCGCGGCAGATCGTTTGCGACAGTTCGATATCCCGCAGCGTGAGATCGCGAACCTAGAACAAGGCGGCAAAGTGCAGCACGACATTGAGATCGATTCTCCGGTGTCCGGCTACATCACCGAGCGCAATGCCTTGCCAAATCAGTATGTGCAGGCCGAGAGCAAACTCTACACGATCGCTGACCTTTCCACAGCATGGGTCTACGCAAACGTGTCGCAGACAGACATCGGTCGGCTGAAACCTGGCAACGCCGCCACTGTTACAGTCGATGCTTATCCCGGACGGCGCTTTAACGGTCGCATCGATCAGATCCTTCCCCAGGTGGATCCCATGACGCGGACTGTGCGAGTGAGGCTTGTGTTCAGCAATCCGGGCGTTGTGCTGAAACCGGGCATGTACGTGAACGTGACCATCGGGGTACCACTTGGACGGCAGTTGGTTGTTCCCGCCTCAGCGGTGTTGCAAGCGGGTACTCGCCAGATCGCTTTCATCGATCACGGGCAAGGCTACCTCGAACCCCGTGTGATTGAAGTGGGGCCGAGAGTTGACGATCGTGTCGTGGTTCTCAAAGGTTTGCGCTTGGGGGAACGAGTTGTCAGTTCAGCGAACTTCCTCTTGGATTCGGAAGCCCAGCTTCAGGCCGCGATGGGATCGTTCGCACCTCCACCGCCAGGTGCCGGTGCGGCGGCTGCGATGAATGCACTCGCTCAGCAAATTGGGATTGATCTGAGCACAGAACCCGATCCGCCGCACAAAGGCGCAAATACTGTGCGAATAAAGCTGACGGGGGCTGACGGCAAGCCAGTTACAGGAGCAGAGGTCAGTGCGACGTTTTTCATGGCTGCGATGCCTGCTATGGGTATGGCGGC
>QIAH01000579.1 GCA_003225465.1 Acidobacteriota bacterium
GCGATGTGCAGGTAATCATCCACACCGAATGGGCGGGGGAACCCCCAAACGTGATCGAAGATCAAGTCTCGTATCCGATCGTTTCGTCATTACTGGCGGCGCCAAAAGTCAAAGCCGTTCGAGCGCAGACGATGTTTGGGGACTCCTACGTCTTTGTCGTGTTCGAGGACGGAACCGACCTTTACTGGGCTCGTTCCAGAGTGACGGAGTACCTGCAACAAATCGCCGGGCGCCTGCCCGCAGATGTACACCCTGC
>QIAH01000344.1 GCA_003225465.1 Acidobacteriota bacterium
CGAAGACCCGCATAGATACTGAAGATTCCGGCCGCGCGTGTGCCAGTTGTGTGTCTGATTCGGCGACTGGAAGGCCTCCAGCAGTTAGCAACGCACATGTTCTGGCGGAAACACTTGAGGTCCATCTACTATTTTTGCAATCCGGCTAGATCGGTGGTAGACTAAACCAATCAAACTAAGTTCATTTTCAAAAGGCTATGAAAACAGTAAACATCCACGAAGCGAAAACTCAGCTTTCAAAACTCATAGAAGAGGCCTCAAAGGGTGAGGCGTTCGTTATTGCCAAGGCCGGTAAGCCTGTCGTAAAAGTTACTGCCCTTAGCACGCCCACCGGTACTCAAATACGGCGGCTCGGTTTCATGGCGGGGCAGATCTCTGTGCCGGACGACTTTGACCGCATGGGCAAGGAGGAGATCGAGCGAATCTTCGGCGGTGGTGCATGAAACTGCTGCTGGATACACATCTTCTTCTGTGGGCCGCCGGTGAACCCAGGCGGCTTTCAAAACGAGCTCGAACCTTGATCGACAATCCGGACAACGAGCTTCTCTTCAGTGCGGCTAGTTTATGGGAAGTGGCGATTAAGCGCGGGTTGGGGCGGCAAGATTTCAAGGTGGATGCGCGGCTGCTGCGCCGCGGCCTCTTGGACAACGGGTACAGCGAGTTACCAATCATCAGCGATCATGTCGTTGCCACCGAGAGTTTGCCGCCGATTCATAAGGATCCTTTCGACAGGGTCCTAGTGGCACAAGCGACTATCGAGGGTGTTACGCTGTTGACCATCGACTCCTTAGTGGCGCAGTACCCGGGGCCTATCAAGACAGTGTAGGAATCTACGCTGCCCCGTTGGAGTGGAGAAGACTGACGCTCTGGTTGTGTGCCAAGCTGTGGCGCTCCCTTGGTGCGTCGCAACTGAGTGGCCACAAGCTAACTCTCACTTCCTAATCAGCGAAACGATGTCGAGTCCCCTAACGGCCCATCAGTCGAGTAGGTGCCCATCCGAGTTACGGGCTTGTGGGAATTACACGAGAAAAGGGGTTGCGGGACAAGCCCGGTGTGCCAATTGTGTGCGGGAATTCGTCAGGCAATATGGGCGACAGGAATAGAACGAATGGGTGACTGTCGGACACCCGTAACGGGTCATTCCCCCGGATTTCGGTGACCCTTTGTGTGTCGGGTGTGGGCTGATTCAATCACCAGATGACCGGCGGCCGGATGCAGCATGGGCCCACGGCCGCTGTGATCGTTCTCGGAGAAAGAACAGCTAGCCCTTCATCTATCTGCGGTCAGCACAGCGTGTTCGCTATCTATTCGCTACCAGCACACAATGACGTGACATGAATGGAAGGCGATGGCACAATTGACTAGGGGAAACCGAGATGAGTTCGCAAATCACAAGCCCCAATACCGAAGCGGCGATTCTCTCCCGCGTCATTCAGGTCGAGGAAGGGGCCTTATCGCGCGGTGCAGCCGAGTATTTGTTGTCCGTTCGCTTTGGCGAACGCGATGTCGCACGCATGAACGAGTTGTCTGAGTTGGCTCGGCAAGGCAAACTGACCACTGAAGAACAAGGTGAGCTCGATAGCTACCTCCACGTGAGCAATCTGCTGGCTGTCATGCAATCTAAGGGACGCCGCGCCTTGCAGCACTCCACTCAGTAATCAGACAACTTGAACGCTGATCTCATCCGCCGGGTTTGGGAGCGGGCCGGGGACCGCTGTGAATACTGTCAGTTGCCCTCAGCTTTTCATCCGGCGCCCTGCCAGATCGATCACATCATTGCAAGACAACATGGTGGCAAGACTGAACTTGAAAATCTCGCCCTTGCCTGTGTCCATTGCAATCGCTTCAAGGGGCCGAACGTGGCTGGGCCTGATCCTGACACCAGAGAAATTGTTCGCCTTTTCCATCCTCGACGCGACAGCTGGGCGGACCACTTCGTCTGGGACGGGCCTGAGTTGAAGGCCCGAACACAGATTGGACGGGTAACGATCGCGGTGCTGGTGATTAACGATCCAGAGGTCGTTGCTGTGCGGAGAGCATTGCAAGACGAGGGAGTTTTTTGGAGGTAGCGACCCGAACCGACCACCCAGGTGCCGATGCGCCTAGTCGGGGCCCCGTCCTTGGCACTGCGAGGGGATTAACCGGTGCGAGTAAACGGCTGGATAGTACAAAAGTCACATCGGGCTGAATTTCTCCAAAAATTGAGACTGACGACACCGCAGCCGGAATCGACCACCCGGAGGCTTGTATTCGTCACACTTCCGCTCACGCTCAAACTTACCGTCAGCATTGCGAATGCAGCCGCAGGGCCGTCGTCGTTGCAGGGTCTAGCTTGTCTTCTTCTATCGCGTCGGTCACCTCGCCACATAAATCGGCAATCTTCTTACTCACAGTCTGACCTCGCCAGATAAGTCGGGCTGCCATATTGGATGATGAAAGGTCGAATTAGTCGCGCACCGGGCTCCCTTCTGTGTGCGAACGGGCCAGCGCCGCATCACCCGTTAACGCGGGCTCTTGATTAAAGGGCTGAGCTGAGGCTAGGCCTGGTAAGTGGCGTTGAACGATGTGACAACAATCAACTTCGGCGAGGAACATACCGTCACCGTGAAAAATGCAGGTTGGAGCAGTTGCGTCGGCTTTGTTCAGCGCGGGAAAACCTTGAGCTTTTTGCCAAGTTCCTGCGAGGATCAGGGAGTTCATCCCAAACGACGCTGGCACACTCTTTCCGCTTCTGCTGACGGGCCTGCTGCTTAAATCCTTGGTGGCCCCTCTCACGATCTGGGTAGTGGCTTGGCTAAAGTCCTCGCGGACGCTTTCTTCTTCTTCGGTGCTGGATGGCGCGCCTCCTTTTCGAGTTGGTTGGCCTGCCGCTGCGCTTTATCGGACTTGGTTCTCTTTTCTGCCATGTGGACTACCAGACTTGCGGACTCTTGCCGGGCGCCCCACCCGAGTTCATCTCTATCAACCCCGTTTCTGGAAGAAACGGTAAGCTACATACAGGATTGCCAGCACCACCACGACCTCAAGTACGTTGGTAACTGTCATTGTCTTCGCCTCCACCACCTGCATCATTGCTCGGAGTCACTCTGTTGGCAGGAGGCTGCTGGTGGCCTTGCTCGTTTTGCCCGCTCATAAGCTCACATCTACTGAGAAGCCCCACGCTTCCAACAAATCCAGGGGCACGTACTTATCGTTCTTGTTCCTGCTTACCCATTCTTTGAGAAGGATGGAAGTCCGGAAATCCTCCGGCGTCAACCTCAGCGACTGTGTGAGGGATTCAAATGACGATGGGCTCGCAAGTAGCGCACTAAATGGCACCGGCCTACACCAGTTGGGGTTTCCACGTTTGTTTGACATCGAGTATCTCCAAATCGAAGGACCACACCGACCCGCGCGCGGAAAAACAGCTAAGCCTCGAATTGCTCCCGCTCCGAAGCTTGGCTAAGCTTTACCGTGTGTGCGGGCCTGGCCACCACATTTCTCTTTTGCAGGCCTTCCATCAGTCGCTCGTCTTCCGCGATCAGTTCTGGGTTACTTTGTCGTCCGCCGCTTTGGATTTCAAGCAGCCTACGCATCAACTGGCCGAAGTCTTCCATGTCCTCCTCCACTCGTGGGGTCGACGAAACCCCGCTCTTGTTTGAGATAGGTCAGAAACGACTGCAGGTAATGGTTGCAAGTAAACTGCTCGCCTTGCTCGATACATGCTGATCTGGGCATGGCAGTGCTCCTTTCGGAAGAAAAAGCCATCCAGTGTCGCTGTTCTTTCCGCGGGACCAGCAACCGCAGTTCTGTTCTTGCTTCCACAGACGCTCGCGCGATAATGTGGCAAGGTTATGCCTCTCCATGCGCGCGAAAAGATCGGGAGAAACGATCCTTGCCCCTGCGGTAGCGGCAAGAAGCACAAGCACTGCTGCCTGCCCGGCTATGCTCCATCTATCGACCACCTGTGGGCGCGGCAGCACGAAGAGTCGGACCGCCTGACGCGGGAGATCACCAGATTTGCCTTGCGTAAGTTCGGGGATCTGATCTATGAGGCGTGGCGCGACTTCAACATGTTCGACGTCCGGAAACCGCTGGAAGAGGCCGGAGACGAACGTCAGATCTTCATGCCCTATTTCTTGTTCCAGTGGAATCCGGACGCTCGGCGGACCACCGCGCGCGGGCAGGGCGGCGTAGTGGCTCGCTGGTACATGCTGGAGAAGTCGAAGCAGCTAACCGCGATGCAACGGATGTTTTTGGAGCAGGCTACAACAAAGCCACTGAGCTTCTACGAGGTCGTTTGGAATGAACCCGGTAATCGCATGAGAGTGTGGGATGTTCTGGTTGGCGGAGAAACCGAAGTCATCGAGCGATCGGGGTCGCGACACTTGCGGCCGGGAGACCTGCTTTTTGCCCAGATCTGGCACCAGCCGGAACTTGCCGTGTTCGGCAGTATGGCTCCCATCTGCATTCCGCCGGACAAGAAGATTGAGGTCATCGAGCTTCGGAAGAAGCTAAAGAGGAGAATCGCCAAGCAGAATCGCTATCTGACGCCGCACGATCTGCTGCGATATGCGGAGTTGATTCGTGCCACCTATTTGGACATTCGGGATCGGCTATTTCTTCCACCTGTGCTGTGCAACACGGACGGCGACCCGCTGCTGTTTCACACGTTGACGTTTCGGATCGAGTCGGGGGAAGCGGCGTTTGATGCCTTGGCCCCGCTCGCAATGGGACGTTCCCGAGCGGAGTTGCTCGACGATGCGGAACTGGGCGAAGACGGGAAGCTACGGAGGGTGGACTTCGATTGGATCAAAGAAGGCAATCGCAAGATCAAGACTTGGGACAACACCATCCTGGGCCACATTAAGATTTCCGAGAGGCTTCTGATCGCAGAGGTGAACTCAGAGGATCGCGCCAAACGGCTGCGTAAAGAGATAGAGAAGCGGCTCGGTTCGCTGGCGGTCCACCAAAGCACCCTCGCCCGAACGTTCGAAGAGATGGGGAAGAATACGCCACAACAAAAAGCCGAAGATGAGGAACTGCGCGACGCCGAAATGGAAGCGATGTTGCGCGACCCGGAAGTTAGAAAGCAACTGCAGGCCACCATGCAGAAGCAAGTCGAAGGTTGGGTTCACGAGAAGATCCCCGCGTTGGGAGGTCGTACACCGTTGGAAGCCGTTCGTGATCCAGACGGCAAAGAAATGGTCGAAGCGCTGCTCCTCGATTGGGAGCGGCGCGGCGAAAGCGATGTCTCTCCGAATCAGATACGTCCAGACATTGGCGCGCTTCGCCGCTTGCTGGACCTGGCTCCTCGGGCGTCCTGAGCCGTCAACCTCTCCAACTCCGGAACTCAATAATATGTGGCATGGACCACAAGCTCAACGTGAGATAACGCCAAGCGGCTAGACCCTCAAAATGTCCTTCTGCAATGAGGCCATGCGGCTGAACCGGTGGATGCGGTGGCCGTGGGTAGCGTGCTGGAAGGGATCTACCAACGTGAACGGAGTTATCCGCGTAAACGTTCAATTGGTCGATGGCCGCAGTGGAGCCACGAAGTGGGCGCAACGATACGATCTGCGCAGCAGCAACATTCTGAGCTTTGAAGATCAGATCGCCACCAAAGTCGTGGATGGCCTCCAAGTGCGAATCTCAGCCACCGAACAGAAAGCGTTTCAGCAACCCTCAACCACAAGTACGGAGGCGTACGACCATTATCTGCAAGCACGTTTTTACTGGAACGAGTATTTCGTACATTCCAACTCGGGAAGTCTCGATAAAGGCGAAAAGCTTTTGGTGCGCGCGATAGCTCTCGACTCTAATTTTGCCGACGCGTATGCTCTCCTGGCGGATTTTTACGCCTGGCATTCCGCCAATTTCGTGGAGAATTCGGGAGAAACCTCAAACACTGTGAGGTCGCCGCACTCAATGCTTTGCGCGCATCAACCCCCAGTCGTTGGAGGGCTTAGTCGCGCTCGGCGGCGCCTACAGCGAGGAAGGTCGTGAGGCGGAAGCCACCCGCGCTCTCCGCAGGGCGGTAGGGCTCGCGCCCAACCATCAAGTCGCATGAGAGTTGCTGGGCCGCATTGACCCGACCCCGGGCTTCCCCTTCGGACAGTCAGGGCTGACGGGGAAAAGAAGCAAGCCCGCCCGCCTCCAAATCGGATTTCGGATGTAAGGGAGAAAAGTTGAAGCGAGATAAATCACCGCCCAGGGACAAAAAAATAGCCAAGAGCCTTTCTCCCCCTGGGGAAGGCCGTTGGACTAGTTCCCTGAAACCGGCGAAGTATCTCGCTCCCCACAACACTGCAGCCAAAATTGCGCAGGGGCAATTGCACTAGGGCTTAGTAAGCATGGCACCTCGGTAATCCGCACAAATGTAACCTAATCGACGACGCGCACGGTTCGGGCCGCCCTGGCTCACCGGAGTCAATGATTATAAACGCCTTCCATGAGAAGGCCGGTCGGAGTCAAGTAGGTTCCTTTATTTTTTCGTTGGACAAGCTTTTCTCTCCGGCCGAGTCGCCACTGTCGCCACCCTTCCATCCGCACTCTCGATGAGCGGTTTTCGCTCGGTGCAAGTTCGGCGTTCTCGTTTCAGCCGGTGCTGCCAGCTGATTGAAGTTCTCGATCGGGCGACTCTGCAAAGGCGACATTGTCGCCGCACCGCTTAACGTGCAGATCTTAGGCGATACACCCAGGGTGGCGCAGGACGAGGACACTGGCGAATGAAGGGTCGACATTTTACGAAACGAAGCAACACAAGTTGTTGATTTTTCAACACGAAATGAAATGGCAGGCTTCAGAAATTAAGGGCGACAGCTCAGAGCATTCTCGCGCATTCGTCTACTTCGCGATTCCCACGGGCCTGTTTCAATTCCCTCAGTTCAACGGCCGTTTAGCGGCGGCGTAGATTGCGGTGGTTTGCGTGCGTGCGTCGCCCGCTCGAAGCCGTAGGCGATCCGCAACAACTGCCGCTCGCTGAACGGCGGACCGAGGAATTCGATCCCGACCGGCACCCCAATCGGCGCGCTCTCCGTCGGCGTGGAAAACCCTGCCGGAACGGTAATGGCCGGAAATCCCGCGAGTGAGGCCATGATGCCATTGCGCTCCGCCTGATTCATCTCGCCGATCATCACCGGCAGGCGCTTCTGGTGTGGATAGAGCAACGCAACCACGTTGTTTTTCGCCATCAGGTTCGCCAACTGAACCCTCAGGTCATCGATCTTGATGCGCCGGTCCTTGTAGTCCGGCTCGTTCAGGCCATCCTCGTAGCTTTCCGCCGAAGCGAGGAACTTCTCAAGCGAAGCCTTGTGGTATTTGCCCGACGCGATGAGTTCGGCAAGCAAGTGCACGGGAGGGTTCGGCTGGGCTTTTAGGTAGTTGTTGAACTGGAACTTGTATTCGTACTTTTGCACATCGAGGTCCGAGTTCAGCTTGCCGGTATCAAATGTCGCGTCATCGATGTCTACCAGAATTGCGCCCTGCTTCTTGAGCACTTCGAGGACATTGGCCATCACGCGGTTGACCTCCTGGTGGTCGGGGCCGCTTCCGAATAGGGTACGCAGCACCCCAATGCGCGCACCCTTCAGGCCATTGCGGTCGAGCGAGGCGGTATAGGTCGCGGGCATCCTGCCGATGCCCAGCGCCGTCACAGGATCATCGGGATCGTAGCCGGCCATCACATCGAGCATGACTGCGGCGTCGGCTACGGTTCGCGCCAGAGGCCCGGCGGCGTCCTGCGTAAACGAGACGGGGATGACACCGGCGCGGCTGATCAGCCCTCGCGTGGGACGAATGCCGACCAAGCTATTGGCGGAGGCCGGCGAGCGAATCGAGTTCACCGTGTCCGAGCCAGTGCCCACGGTCGCGAAGTTGGCCGCCAAGGCCGCCCCGGTGCCGCCGGAAGAACCGCCCGGGGTCCGCGACAGCTCATAGGGATTTTTGGTCTGGCCTCCCAGCGAACTCGACGTTAGCCCAGCCAGCGCTAGCTCATGCATGTTCGTTTTCCCGAGAATTAGGGCTCCGTCTTGACGGAGCCGTGCCACCGTGAAAGCATCCTTCGCCGGCTGCATGCCCTTGAGTGCCAGCGATGCGCCGGTGGTGGGCATATCGGCGGTGTCGAAGTTGTCCTTCAGCACCACCGGAATGCACTGTAGCGGCTTGACCTTAGTGCCGCTTTTGAGCTGCTTGTCCATTGCATCGGCCTGCTCCAGCACCTTGGGGTTCACGTACAGCATGGCATTGAGGGTGGGCCCCTGCTGGTCGTACGCCTTGATTCGGTCCAGGTACTGCTGCACCAGGCTGTGGCAAGTTAGCTTGCCGCTCTGCAAGCCGCGATGAATTCCGTTGATTGAAGCTTCCATGAGTTGAAATTGCTGTCCGGCGGCGCTAGCGACCATAAGCATGCCCCCCACCGCCAGAACGAAACACTTCGCTTCATGACGCACGCCTTTCCTCTCCTATGAGTTCATTGAACATTTAAGCTAAAGGATAACCCCATGACAAGGTTCGCGGTTCCGTTGCTCCCTGTGATTCGAGACCGGCCCCGTCGTTAGCAAACGAACGCATCACATCCTCATCGCGTTCAGGCGGACACGTTATTTTTGTGACCCTTGTCACACCGCACTCCTGATTCCTTAGCGCACAATTAGTCGTGGGAAAGAATGTCTTGCTTTGCCCTCCTGGGGGTGTTGTATGAACCAAGTCAATCTTTTCTTACTCGCACTTGTTTGCGTCTACGGATTCTTTGGCATGTGGGCTTTCGTGGTTCACGAGTTCCCAGTAGAAGGACCCAAGCCCACTGCCCACGCTCGGCTCATAGTTGACAAGCTCTTGCTTTGGTTTGTTCTTGTTCCATTGCTGCTTGGCCTCCTCTATATCGTGCTCCGCTGATTGCTCTCAAGAGTGCGAGCAGAACACGCCTGTGGTATTGAGAATTATGGGCAGACCGGGGGCACGGAGGAGAGCAGCCCTTAGAGGGGAACGGTGGCACGAAATAGACTTGAGCCATCCCACTGCCCGGCGCCAATTACCTGGGATTGGTCACAATAATTCCATATATCCCCAGCCGCGCTCAGACATCAGCGCAACGATAAACTCGTCCGCTGCTTTGTAGGAACGAGAAGGCTAACCATTGATCTCCTCCTGAATCATTGATCTGCTCCTAAAAAATAGAGAAATTTGAGCCGTCATTCCCAACGGGTCCGGTGACGGCTCGTTTTTTCTCGTGAAGTTCGAATCCTGCCCATTAATACATCGAACACCGTATTGCTTTCCGCTAGGGATTATTTTGGCCGATGGTTAGGCTTCCGCCCGATATCGTACATACCTTTGTTCTACTAAATTGAGGTCATTATGGAACCCATTAATGACGACGAAAATACGGTTCGAAAGCTATGCGCGGAAGCCCATGCAGAACGCAACCGAACAAGACTGAAGGGCGTGCGAAGCCGACTAAAGGCGTTCTTGCGCGAACACGCATCTCTGCTGATTTCAATGTCGGAAGAGACCTACGAAGCATTGCGACAACGCCGCGGGGCTGTTCGTTATGGGTCCCATGTAGCGCCCGGCCAATAGCCGCGCTAGGCAGCAAAGCCGGCGTCAATCTTCTTCATGCACTCTTCGAGTGCTGCGTTGGCCGCGGTCCCGTGCGTGAGAAATTGTTGCTCCGACATAGGAAACGGTTCCTGTGGGATGGGCGCGTCTGCTTTTCTGATACCTGCCATCGTTGGTAAGCGTTCGGTTGTGACCGTCTCGACAACCCCTAAAAGAGAGCCATTCTCGCGAAGAGGACACTTGGGGATACGTGTCCACTTGGAGCAGAGATGGACACTTGGCGGCAGGTGCCAGAAGCGATCAGCGGTTTTTCCCCATGATTAGGCCCTCACCCTTCGACTTCCTGCGAGGCTTGCCAGAAAAACAAATAAGGCTGATGGTGGTGCCGAGCACGGCAACAACGGTCGTCAGGTACTCTCTGGATAGTTCACCATGCGGCAGCAACCGTGGCACGAAGCACGGCCGGCCATGAGATGTGAGCAAAAAAATCGACGCCCACAAATGCAAAAAGAGAAATCGTGAGCCATTTTAGGTATTTCGCATAGGTCGAATAGGGAACCAACAACACAGCGGCTAGTGATCCGATGCCGAAGATCGCAATGAACAGGCCGGCATTCCCCCGCAACCACTAACTCCGTGGCCGATCCCATCGCGCCGATATCGGCTCCGAGATCGAAGACATTGGCTACCGGCACCCAAACAGCACGGAGTAAAGGCGTAAAGAAGAGGCTTGGGATAATTCTTGCGGAGGTTATCCCTAAAGCATTTTCCCTAGTGATGAATTGACGGATATTGGGTGGCTGCCTCTCAGGGCTTAGGCAAACTACCTTACGACGTTCGAGCGTTTGTGCGGCATCCAACAAATGTCGGAAAGAAGCTTTTGAAGAGACGAAGGCAGGGCGTCGAGATCTGCACCGAAAATCGCTTTTTTGGGGCGTGCATCCCCTCAGGCGTCCGGAAGGGGAACAAAATGAAAAGGCATTTCCTCAAAGAAGTTCTGCATTGGAAGGGTGTGTGCGCGACACTGCTGCTGTCAATTTTGTTTTTACTTGCGACGTTCACCAGCAACGCAGATGCGCAAGATCAATATGATCCGCCGGGGCGGGTGGCACGCCTCGGTTATATGCAGGGTGCCATTTCGTTCGAACCTGCGGGCGAGTCGGACTGGGTGGAGGCGGTTCCGAACCGTCCCATGACCACGGGCGATCGCCTGTGGGCGGACCGTGACTCGCGTGCGGAAGTGGAACTGGGTTCTGCCGCGATTCACCTGTCAGCGAATACCGGTTTTTCTTTCCTAAATCTTGACGATCGCACGGTGCAAATCGAACTGAGTTCCGGAACGCTGGAAGTACGAGTGCGCCGATTGAGCCGCGACGATGTTTTTGAAATCGACACTCCTAACCAGGCGCTTACTGCCTTTCAGCCCGGATGGTATCGGATTGAAGCTTCGCAAGACGGCAATTACACGGTAGTGACGGTTCGCGAAGGCGAAGGTGTTTCGACCGGGAATGGCCAGGAATACACCATCCATGCGGGACAACGCATAACGCTCAGCGGCACGACGCAATTGGCCGCCGAGGTGCAGCAAATCAACAACCCCGACGAGTTCGACAACTGGTCGTACTCGCGAGAGCGCCGCTATGATGACTCGCGTTCGGCTCGTTACTGTTCGCGCGATTTGGTTGGGGTTGAAGATCTCGACGACTACGGCGATTGGCGGTCGTCTCCGGAATACGGCGACGTGTGGTTTCCACGCGTGTCTGCTGGCTGGGCCCCGTATCGTGAGGGACATTGGGCCTGGATTGATCCTTGGGGATGGACCTGGGTCGATGACGATCCCTGGGGGTATGCGCCATTTCACTATGGACGCTGGGCCTCGCTCGATGGTCGTTGGGGCTGGATCCCCGGGCCGCGTCAAGAGAGTCCGGTATACGCACCCGCTCTGGTGGCGTTTGTTGGCGGAGGTGCGCTTGCGGCGGGGAGCGTCGCTTGGTTCCCGCTCGGACCGCGAGAAGTGTACGTGCCCTCCTATCGCGTGAGTCCGACTTACGTTAATCGCGTGAATATCACGAACACGACCGTGAACACCACCACTGTGACGAACGTGTACAACACGACCATCGTTAACAGGAACACGACGATTGCGAACGCGAACTATGTAAATCGGAACGTCCAAGGCGGGGTGACGGCGGTTCCGCAGCGCGCATTCGCCAGCGCTCAACCCGTCGCCCGCAATGCGATGGTGGTGAACCTCCGCGAAGCGCAAGCTGCTCCTGTGAGCGCGCGAGTTGCGGTTCCTCCGGCACGCGAAGCGGTGTTCGGAGCACGCGCCAACACGGCGAATCGTGTGGCTGCGCCTCCGCCCGCGCTGGCTAACCGAACTGTGATTGCAAAAGCGACACCGCCACCGCCACCGCCTCCGTTCGCGGCAAGGCAGCAGGTTTTGCAGTCGCATCCCGGCCAGCCTGTAGATCGTGCCGAGATGCAGAAATTGCGTCCCGCGGCGGCTCCGCCGGTGAAGCAGGCACCTCCAGCTAAGCCTGCGACTCCAAGCCAGGCGGTCAATCAGCCGCCGAACCGCGGGCCCGCTCCGAATGCGCCGGCTAGCCCAGAACCTGGAAATGCAGCGAACCCGGGCAATCGACCGGAAGCGGCTCCCCCTACGCCCAACCGACCGCCGCAGCCGCCGGCACGAAATGATCGACCCCCAGCCGCGCAGCCAGAAAATCGCGCGACTCCAGCGGCACCGAACAACCGGCCCGAGGTAGCGCCTCCTGAGCCTAATCGTCCGCCACAACCGCCAGCGCGGAATGATCGTCCACCAACAGCGGAGCCTGAGAATCGGGCGACTCAACCGCCTCCGAGCAACCGTCCGGAAGCGCGACCCGCCGAGCCTAATCGTCCACCACAACCGCCAGCGCGGAATGATCGTCCACCAACAGCGCAGCCTGAGAATCGGGCGACTCAACCGCCTCCGAGCAACCGTCCGGAAGCGCGACCCGCCGAGCCGAATCGCCCACCACAACCGCCAGCGCGGAATGATCGTCCACCAACAGCGCAGCCTGAGAATCGAGCGACTCAACCGCCTCCGAGCAATCGTCCGGAAGCGCGACCTGCCGAGCCGAATCGCCCACCACAACCGCCAGCGCGGAATGATCGTCCACCAACAGCGGAGCCTGAGAATCGGCCGACTCAACCGCCTCCGAGCAACCGTCCGGAAGCGCGACCCGCCGAGCCGAATCGCCCACCACAACCGCCGGCGCGGAATGATCGTCCGCCAACAGCACAGCCTGAGAATCGAGCGACTCAACCGCCTCCGAGTAATCGTCCCGAAGCGCGACCTGCCGAGCCGAATCGTCCACCACAACCGCCAGCGCGGAATGATCGTCCCGCTGCCGCGCCGCCTGACAATCGTGGGAACCCGCCCGCGCCAAACAATCGTCCGGCGGCAAATCGCCCTACGCCCAATCAGCCGGAGGCCCGGCCCGAACGTCCGGAACAACCGCAACAAACTCCGGAGGAAAGAAGGCGCCAGGAGGAGCAACGCAAGCAGTCGCAACCTCCTCAATAGCTGAGAATGTGAGTGCAGAATGCAATCGGCAGGATCTCAGCACTTGGCATTTAGCTCTTGGCAGTTAGCCGTGGACCGTAAAGCCAAGTGCTGAGATCACCTCAGCTACGCTGTTCTCGGCGCAGCTAGCTTCGGATACTCACTCTCGTGAAATGTTAGGCAGGTCGGACAAAGTTGTTCTACACAGCTCACGCCGTTCAGCGTCCTCAGGCAAGTTCCAGCGCAGGCCCAGAAGTGCTCTTGTGTCCTTCTAGCATTGCTCTGGTGACCTCATCGGTCTGCACAATCTTGGCGGTCAGCATCGTCAGTAACTCTTGGCATGCTTGAGGTTGCTCGCGAAGCAGCGTCTTCAATGCTTCGGAAGAGACAAATCCCAGTTCAGCATCATCAGCTACAGTGGCGGTCATGCTGTAGGTCCGGCCCGTAAGAGTTGCAGGCAAGCCGATCAGGGCGCCGGGTCCGTAGGTTTTGTTCAGCGGGCTGGAACCGTCAACTCCGAAATCCAAGCTGACCCTGCCTCTCAGAACGAGGAACATGCCAAAAGACACTTCCCCGCGTTTGAAGAGAACTGTGTGACGGATTTTCTGAACTTTTTCGCAGCACTGCAAGATCAATGCCTTTAAGTCTGCGGGAGCAGAATAACGTGCCATCCTCAACCTCCGGGAGCCTCAGTGGCTTCCAAGAAGGGTAGAGGGAAATCTGACGCTCGCCCGTGATGCAGGTCACAAACCATCGTGAGATGAAGAGGGCGCACTCCTGCAGCCGTCATCGCCAGTTACGATTGTGGTTTTTCACGTTGTGATCACAGACCGGCGAGTCCAATTTCTATACATTTGCCGCAATTGTTTGATGGAGCCGCGCGGCGACTCCACTCCCACCGCTGGTCTCGTCGCGCACTCCGGCTCTGAGGCGTGAGCCATGGAAAAGCCTGTCATGACCGCGGTTGAGAAACTCGTGCTGGCTGGGGAAGAGGCTGGCTTTAGCGTCGAGCAGATGATTCAGATTCTGCAAACCGGGACCAGCGTTGAGGCTCTCCTGTGCATGATCGAATGGCGTTGGTGCCCGCCCGCCATGGAGCCCCGCTCAAGTCGCTGGGTTATGTGACTTCACAGTGCAAGTCCAAGCACAAGCGGGATCCTCATGGGTTGCGCCTTCACCGCACTACACCGTCAACGTGAACAGACCCCGAAAAGCGCTCTCGGTAATTCCTATCGCGTCCTTTCCAGCTGAATCATTGAATCGAGCTGGCAGCTTGCGAGAAGACGGTGTTGGCGTTGGACCCGACAAGTCGGATCGTGCCCACAACAAGCACCAATATTACGGCAAGCATGACCGCGTATTCCGCGATGTCTTGGCCCTTGTCATGCGACCATGCTTTTCGTAGAAGATCGCGTGCCGCTGCTCGGTAGCTCTGCACGACCTCGCGATAAAACTGTCTCTCTTCCGCCTTCCTGAAATTGGGGATTAAGTCTTCGACAAGGTGCACGACTGACCCGAAGTCTTCTGCCTTCCTTGCGCTAATTTCAGCGGTCGTCCGGCGCAGGGCAGTGAAACGAATAGGCGACGGGCTGGTCGTCATCGCCTTGCCCTCCCTTCATCTGAGATGGGACGTGGTGGTGCCTATAATGCACCTTTTTGGGTGAAATGCAAGTTGGCCTCCAAAGGACCAAAAACGTGGCACGAAAACCACTCGGACCGCTCTGGATAAACTCTCTCGGAAAAAACCAGATGCGCCAGTCGGCTCGGCAGCACGCACTCCTGGGTAGAATTTCGCGGTGTGCGGTACTAGAGAGCTTGACAATTCCCTGACCGAGCGTATTCTGGTGCCGCTCAGCCGAACCTACGATTCTTCTCCCTTGAAGGCAGTCCGACTGAACCGGCCAATTTTCAGTTTAATCAAGCCAAGTCCGTTCCTCTGCCACGCCTCCTGCGTGAACGGACTAAGGTTCGCGACTCGTGGTTGCCAGTAGATGAGTTGCTAAGCCGGTGTCGAAGTGAAACTCCTGATGATCAGCGGCCTTGCAGGGCTGGTAATAGGAATGGTGCTCACCGTCTTCTATTTCTCGCTTGCAACATTCCTCGCGGTCAACGCAAAGGTGCTCGAGGGGCGACTCAGAAGTTGGCAGAGAATGCCTTGGCAGAGAGGTTCCATTACCCGCAAAAGATAAATAGATTCGGCTCGCCACCGAGGGAGGAGCCTTGATGATTCGGAACCGCCTGATCGCAATTGCTCCTCGATGGTCGTTTCTCGCCGTGTTGGCTTACTGGATGTGCGCTTCGAATACGCACGGCCAAAGCGCTGCGCCTGCCGCTATCAACGGTGTTTACAACGGCAGTTACAGGTGTGCACAAGGCCCGACAACTCTGAAGCTGTTTCTGCACGCATCCGCCGACGGATCGTTGACCGGCATATTCACTTTCTATCTGCCTCCCGGGTCCCACAATCAAGCTTACAGCTTCAGCCTGAGCGGTCCGCTCGACGCGGCGACGGGAAAATTCAGGTTGAGTCCCGACAAGTGGGAAACACCACCGCCGCCAAATTACTCAATGGTGGGAATGGAGGGCGCTTTCGATCCCGACAGCGGACAGGTTGCAGGCAAAATCGCCTCCGGGGCGTGCGGCGCCTTCCAGGCGAAGCGCGGCCGGTCAGCGACCATGGCATTGGAAAAAGAGCCAGCGAAGACGCCCGTGGCATCGACGGCGTCGGCGACGCCGGCTTCTCGATCGGACACAGGCCCCGCTGGGCAGAGTAAAAGCGCCACGGCCCCCGGCGTCTCGACGTCGACCACGGCCGCTGCCAGGCCCGTCACTTCCTCCAGCAGCCCGGCACAGACCGGGACGGGCGGCGCCCTGGTTCGCAAGTCGAAAGCGTACTGGGACAACTACCGGAGCGACATCATCAGGCAGGTGTTCGACGGGGGCTTTGGCAGCGACGTGGATGAGTCCACAGAGTTCCGGGTACTTTTCACAAGTCATGTCGAAACCTTCTCCAAAAAATGCCGCGCGTATTTGCCCGCTCGTCACGAGACGGTGACCGTCACCCAGGTCACGACGAGGAGTGACCGCTATGGCAACGTCGTCAGCCGGCAGAACAGCCAGCCCATGGCGGTCGAGGTTGATTCCCGGTTTGCCCCGAAGTATCGCAAATATGCCGCTTCACTTGGCTCGACGTCGGCCGAAAGTCTGGGAGCCGCCATCGGTATCATGTCGGGCCGGGTAAGCGCGAACACCTATTTTGACATAGGGCTGGATGCGGACCGATTCTTCCAAACCGAGAGCTGTCAGAGCGCGGCTATGCGCCAGCTTGGGGATAATCTCCTGCGCGGAGCCACGGGGCAACTGTCGCTGCAACAGGCGGGGGTGAGCATTGCAGGCGCATCAGCCGAAACGGACAAATCCGCTCCGACAGGCCGCTTCACCCGCTTCATTGATGGCTGCAACGCGTTCTATCGCGATCCCGCGAATGCCCGCTACCGAAAGCTGGATTCGGACGCCTGGTGCAAGTGTCTCAGCGACCAGTATCAACACGTGATGACACCTGAGCAGGAGTCCTATTACGCGAACGATTACGCGCGTCACTTCCGGGGCGAGATCGCCCAGCCGCGCGAGTCCTCAACGGACCCGGCATGGCCCCGGCTTCATCCGGCGGTCGAGAGATGCGCCGCCACAACGCGCTAGCAGGCCTGCCAGCTTCAAAAATGCCGTAACGAAACAATGCCGTCACTATTAACCGCGGTCGCAGAGCTAAAGACAGATAGACAAGGCTAAGAGATGTTAGCGATCACGTAAAAACGTATTTTCTTGAACTTTTGGCGCTTGTATCCGATTTGGAACCGAATGGACAGTCGTTGAATCCGTCAGATGATGTAGCGCTTTGGATGCGACGGGAGGGACCTATATCCATCACGCCCACCGTGACTAATGATGAGTCGCACGCCTAGATGAGGATGATGATAAATAAGAATGTTGCTTTTGAAGACATTCCCACAAACATGCTCGGCAACAATTCAGCAACATACGTTCTTGGATGATCGCTGACACAGGAGGTCAGGTATGTGTAAGCGCGCCTTGCTTTGGACAATTCTAGTTACAAGCATATTGGTCATCTCAGTTCCAGATTCCGCGCAAGAAACTGCACTAGGTCTGCGAGTCGTTTTCGAGGCGAAACACACAATCTCGTCACCGCTGCGCGACATGGCAAGGCCCGCGGCAAGCACTGCTGCGGCACAGATGCTGCCCCGACTATCCACCGGGCTTGCGATAACCAGCTCCCAACCGGGTCCTGTCGCCCAAGCACCTTCTGGTTCAGCTCCGCCCATTAGCGCGCTTCTGAATTTTCAAGGCCAGAGCAGCAATCACCCTGTGCCGCCAGACACCAACCTCTCTGTCGGTACAGCGCAGGTGGTGCAGATTGTCAACGTCACCTTTGCCGTGTATGACAAGAAGAAAGGAGCCCTGCTTCTAGGTCCGTCATTGATCCACACTATCTTTACTGCCTTGGGCGGGCTTTGCGGAACCACGGATGGAGGTGACCCAGTCGTGCTGTTTGATAAACTGGCCGGGCGCTGGTTCGTGAGCCAATTGGCGTACAACTCATCGTTTACCGATAACCACGCCTGCATCGCGGTCTCCACGAGCTCTGACGCGACAGGGACCTATAACGTCTACGACTTTCCATTCGGTAGTAACAGATTTCCTGACTACCCGAAGTACGCAGTTTGGCCGGACGCCTATTACGGGACCTTTAATATTTTTGGAGGCGGTAAAGCACGCTCTTTCTTTGGTGCCCGGGCTTGCGCGTTCGACCGCACCAGAATGTTGAATGGACAGGCAGCCATAACCATCTGCTTCCAGCAACCCCATACCATCACCAGTTTACTGCCTTCGGACCTGGAAGGCGCAACGTTGCCTCCGACAGGCGCGCCCAACTTCATGCTCAGTCTTGCCGATTCGACCAACCTTAACTTTTTCACTTTCCACGCCGACTTTTCGGACCCAAGCAGCTCGGAGTTTACCGGTCCTATGTTGATTCCGGTGGCATCGTTCAGCGAAATTTGTGCTAGTACGCTCGCCTGCATCCCTGAACCGTCGCCCGGAGAAGCGTTAGACGCAATAAGCGACCGGCTAATGTTCCGGCTGGCGTACCGCAACTTCGGTGATCACGAGCCGCTGGTGGTTAATCACACAGTCGCCGGCGGCGCGCTAGCAGGCGTGCGCTGGTATGAAATCCGCAATCCTAGCATCAGTCCAATTGTCTTCCAGCAAGGCACAGTAGTGCATCCAAATATCGATTTTTGGATGGGCAGCATTGCAATGGACCACATCGGTAACATTGCTGCGGGCTTCAGTGCTTCAAGCACCAGTCTAGACCCGAGTGTCTTCTTGGTGGGCCGCGTTCCAGGAGACCTCTTAGGCACGATGCAAGGGCCAACCGTTGCGGTGAGCGGCACCGGCGTCCAAGAGCAGAGCTTTAACCGGTGGGGCGATTACAGCAGCATGTCCGTGGATCCCAGCGACGACTGTACCCTATGGTACACGCAGGAGTACTACAAGGTCAGCGGTATCCGTAACTGGACCACGCGTATTACAGCGTTCCGGTTCAACACTTGCAGTTAAATTAAGAGGCATGAAGGCCCCGAAAACGGTAATGCAGGAGCCGACTCGTCCGGAGAGCCAGGCCGGGCCGGGTGACGGAGGGCTCGTAAGACCGATGAATGCCAACGGAGGGAAGGGGCCTGCTACCAAAACTAAATTTGCCTACGTTGCTTGCGGCTGAGCTGTCAGTGTCAGTGCCACCTTGTAGCCTCAGCGTTCTAAACGATGAACAAGATTGCGTGTGAGATGATGCTTGTTGAGTTTGTCTAAGTAAAGATCCCCCAGCTCGTTGTAGGAGACCTGTCGGTAAAGTATGTGATAGATGGCCACCAGGGTTTTGTGGGCAATGGCCACGGCAGCGCGCTTGTATCCACGCCGGGCCTTGAGAGGGTAACACTTGTCACGGAGATAGGTGACCCTGGCTTTGGCTGCCGAATTAGCGGCTTCAACCTTCGGTGCTGCGCTAGGTGAGCTGAGGTGAGCTATGAAATTCGAATTGATCCTTTCCCGTTGCTTCCTGCTCGTGGCCACGGTGTTAGCCGTGTTCGTTGGCTGTGCTGTGCAATCCGCATCGGCCCAGAAGAAAGAGATTGTGTGGAGCGCGGAAGAGAAGCCGATCGCCGACAAGATTCAGGGCCTGCGCGGGCTCGCCGATGACGTGCGTGCAGGAACCACCAAGGACCTTGCGCTGAAGATTCGTAAACTGCCATCCACGGAGAATAAGCTCCCGCTCGCGGTCGGTCTCGCCGGACTATCCACCGAAGGCGATTTCGGGCACGACACGCTGCAGGAAGTGGCGACAACCCTCGCCGAGACTCTGCGCGAACGTCCAGTGCCGTGGGTGCAACCGGAAAAGTCGGATGCAGACGATAGCGCTCCCACCACACGAACCCCCGCGTATCCGTATGTCGAGTTGGCCACGCTGGTGCGCTACGAGCATGTCGAAGCGCCCGTCAATTTCGATGACGAGCAGTATTGTGCCGCCATAGCGCGCCTCGAGGCCGATGACCTCAAGCGCCAGCATCCCGAATTTACGCTGACGGATATTACCGGCAAAAAGTGGAAGTTCTCGGATCTTGGCGGCAAGGTTGTGCTGGTGAACTTCTGGGCAACATGGTGCCCGCCATGCCGCAAAGAGATGCCGGACTTGGATGCGCTTTACCAGCGCTTTGCGGCGAGGGGTTTCGTGGTGCTCGGCATATCGGATGAGGAAAAACAGAAAGTGGAACCATTTATCCGCGAGCATAAGGTCTCGTTCCCAGTCTTACTCGATCCCGGTCGCAAAGTGAATGACGCGTTTGTAGTCGAGGGAATTCCGAAAAGCTTCGTCTACGATCGCGACGGCAAGCTCGTGGCGCAGTCGATCGATATGCGCACACAAAAGCAATTTCTGGAGATGCTAGGCAAGGCAGGGCTGGAGTAATAAGGTCAGAGGTTGCAGGTTCGATATCCGAGGTCAGAACCGCAGCTTACTCGATGAGCCAGTCCGCTCGCAGGGAGCGGATGCCGATGCCGCCCGCGTCCGGGCGCTCGCGACCTACAAGGATTTCCTCACGCTCTGGAAGACGCCGACCCCGACATCCCCGTCCTGAAGCAAGCCAAGGTGGAGTATGCGAAGCTAAAGTAGCGACTCTCGTGGCTCAAGGAATCAGCACGATTTTCCCGGCTAGTCCGCCTCGCTCAAAAATGCGATGTGCCTCTTGAATTTCCTGCAACTTCATCGTGCGAGCAATCGGAATCGAGAATTCGTCGCGAGCAACATCGTCAGCCAGTTGATGAAGTCGTGTGGCGTCCGGCTGCGCCATGAACGCCTCGACGCGGATGTCGTATTTCTTAGCACCCTCTGGTTCGCCGAGCACTGAGCCGAGGACGCCGCCCTTACGGATCGTTTGATCGTTTTGAGTAGCCGCTGAATGGTTATGCCCCCGACCGTGTCGGCAATAGCGTCCAGATCGCGCAGGCGCTCAATCTCTTCTTCGCTGTCGATGGCAACAACTCCGTCAACGTTCGATCAATTGAGTGCCCGTGGTGGTGACCAGAGGAAGTGCGCCAGCTTGCTCGAAACTCAACCCATCGGAGATCGGAGCGAGCACGTCAGCTTTGGCGATCGTGTATTCCGCGTAGCTGCCATTCGCCAGTGCCATGACACGCATTCACTTCGGAAAACCCTGAACGTTGCGACCCGCTTCCGCAACTTCACCGGAAAGGTCTCTCCCCAAGATTGCTGGAAATTCGATAGAAAAGCGAGATTTCGCTGCTCCGCTTCGTATTTTGACGTCAATGGGATTGATGCTGGTGGAGTGCATCTTTACGAGCACTTCGTTATCGCCGTATTTCGGCGGGGGAATTTCGTCGTACCGCAATTGTTCTGAATCACCGTAAGAGTAGAGCAGGGCAGCTTTCATAAGACCTTCTCCTCGCTTTGCTGCGAGATACTGACTCTCGGAAGTCCTCTTTTTAATCGTGCCAACACGTCAATAGATTCCTGCAAATCTTCTTGACCCAGTCTGTCGTATTCCTAAAACTTGAGTCTCCGTTTAGGCGATGGGACGCCCAGCGGCACCGAGTCCTGCGCCGTGGCTCGGTGGATCACTTCACTGGTTCCCAGCCCTCCGGCAGCATATCGAAAGCCAGCGTGTCACGGTAGGCATACTCATTGCCTTCCCACACTGCTACTGGCGTCAACATGTGCCAGATACGGTCATCATCGAAGACGTAACACTCACCGCATTCGCGCATCGTGAAGCGATCCATCTCGTGTTTGTCATTGTCCGTTATGACGACTTCGCCACCGCGAGCGCCGCAGCAGCCCAGTAGGTGCGTGGCGATGTACTTTTCCCCGTCTTTATGCAAGCCCGGTGGACTCGTGTCGCACGGTCGACCCGGCGTAGCCGTGAACCTTATTAGGTGGACGTTGACCAAGTATCTCGTCCCCACCGCCGAAAGCGGCAGGTAATGAAGGTGGTGAGCGATCATCTTGCGGACGCCCACGGAAGCAGCGATTGCGGGGGACAACGGAGCATACTCTCGCGGCTGACCGCCTAGTGTCGTATTGTATTTTTTCAATTGCACGTATGGCGTAGTTTCCTCACTCGAGCAAACTTTTACACCGCCATCAACAATCTCGGCCCGGACCCGATTTAAGGAACGGAATCTGTCGCCCCCGTCATAGTACTTGTCCTTTGGAATGGACCAAGCCGCGTGAGCTAAAGCTTCCAGCGAGCGGGCTATGTCTACATCAATCCTGAGCGGCTGACGACTGAACCCGCGCTCAATGAGTTCGTTTCGCGACATGGCACTCTTTGCAACCGGAATAACGTCCTCTTGACTCATGATTGCTCCTGACAATTGATTGACGATCGCATGACCGCGAACTCTCCCTTATCTTTCGGTGGCAGCGAATCGACAGACACCAAGCTTTCATTAAACCGGACCACCGAGGCCAAGCAGCAGGCTCGTCAAGTCACCGTCAGATTGTTACGACATCAACGTGACCCACCTCGCGAGTGCTCTCCGGTCGAACGCGGACGATCCGATATCCTCCAATGTCGTCTCCGACATTCAGCCGATGGGTATCAAGCACTGTTGCTCGACTGATCTCCTTGCCGGTGGTGGCATCGTATAGGACTAGCTGATAAGTACGGTCATCGCCTGTCATGGCAAACCCAAAGACGAAGTTGGACACAGCGGTCTGTCATCTGGCTCACAGTTTGGCGCGCCATCCGCAGTGGCTTTATTATCGGCCCTTGCTGATGGGGGGAAGTCCCCCCTCCAAGGCGGTAACACGCAAGGATGATACTCCCAAGCGATCTAGGTAGGTTTTCCTCTATTCGTGCCGGTGTTCGAGAATCGCGCCGAGGAGCACCCCGACGAAGGTCGGTGGTATATGCCTATCCATTCAAGGCAGACCATCAGTGCACTCCAGAAAAGACCTATCCGCCACAGCCTCTGATCAAATGTCAGCGTTCTCTTTCTCTCGTCGATAGTTGGCGATAAATCCCCATACATACACTGACATTGCGTTCAGACTCGGCCCCTCGCATACGACATGCGGACGCTGATGGGACACTTTGAGGCGACAGAATTGCTGATCCAGTCGAATGTCCTCAGCCCACGTGCCCTCGGTAGCCCAGCTATGCTCCAGACAGCCCACTGGCTTGGGGTCAAAAGAAGGAAACATCTATGAATTCCTACGAGTCAAACTACTTCCTGGCTGCTGCCAACGTTCTTTTGTTGGCGGGTTACAGCATTCGCGAAGTTCTGTGGCTTCGATTGCTCGCGGTGGCGTCCTCGCTGATTGCGATTCCCTATTACGCCCTGCAACCGATGCCACTGTGGCCACCGATACTTTGGAACATCGTTTTTGCCGCGATTAACTTGTTGGTTCCCCCACAACCGCGTCCACGTCAGCAGGTGCACCGGTCATAAGTAGGGTTGAGCCGACAATGTCGCCCGCAACCAGGTCGACGATGATGCGTTCGTCTCTCGACACGCGTACTCTCCCACTGATAATCAGCGAGAGCGTGTCGATATGCTTACCACGTTCTATCAGTCGCTCACCCGCTTCGTCGTTGGTCCAAATTCCGATATATTAAAAACTTGAAGTACCTTTCGATGAGACAAGTCGGAGAAGGCCACTGCACCGTTGTGAGCATGGAACTACTGCACTTTTCCTACAGTCACACTTCATCTCTCGTACGCGGGCCCTTTCGGATATCCACTGCATTACAGAGTGGCATTCACTTTCTCCCTCACGCACGTGGGCACGTTGCTCCGATCGCTTGCTCTGCAGTTCCACGGTTAGCCTGCGCCGGAGTTCATTGAGTTTGAGAGGCTTCTCAAAGTACGCAACGGCACCAAGGTTTTCGCAGTGGTCCTTATATTTCGCCCCCGTCTCTCCCGTGATAACAAGGACCGGAATCATAGACCTGTAGCTCAGGGAGCGAAAGCTCTGGCATAGTTCGAATCCGGAGAACTTCGGCATCATGAGGTCCAAAAGAATCGCATCCGGCTTGTGTTCCAGAGCCAGCCCCAGAGCTTGTTCCGGGTCTTGCGTGTCGATGACCTCGTAGCCTTCGGACAAGCAGGCTCGCAGCAGATCGCACGTCGCCTTATCATCGTCCACGATCAGGATATTGTGCACCCACACCTCCACCTGAAACAACTTGCGCCGCCGATTGGAAACATTTGCCCCTGGTCTGCTACGCCACGCGAACTTCTCTGGTGGAGCAGGATGAGACCCGTTGTTTACCCCCTCGATGCTTTCGGTTTGCCCACAATCTGCGTGACGGTGTGAATCAAAGCTACAGAATCGTCTTCGAGTAGTTTGTCCGACTTTTCCACGCAAGCTGCGGCGCCCTCATTTAATAGCTCGTCCTTGGTTGGTTCTGAAAGTGCCGCGAGGACGATCACGGGAATGCTCTTTGTGATGGCATCCCTCTTCAGCGCTTTAAGTACGTCGAGGCCTGAGATTGTCGGTAACACGAGGTCCAAGAGAATCAAATCAGGTAGCGTCTCGCGCGCTGTACGTAGACCCGCCTCTCCGTCGTTCGCGGTGTGGACGGTGTATCCCGCTCCGGTAAGTGCTCTCTGAACTGCGACTCGCATGAATTTGCTGTCCGCGATAAGAAGGGTTTCTCGATTCTTATCTAATAGCGATCTGACGGTACGAGCCAAGGCGTCGAAACTGAATGGTTTTTGCAGGAATTTTGCGTAACCTATCGCTTCGCGGTCTAACGGGCGGTCTGTGTATCCGGACACAAGAACAACGGAAAGCGCTGGCCGCAGTTCTAGTGCGGATTTGGCCAGTTCCAATCCTCCCAAGCCAGGCATCACGATGTCTGTGATTAACACGTGAATCGGGCGATCATAGCTCTGGAAAATCTTCATCGCTTCCTTCGCATTGCCAGCCTCCAACACGGCGTAACCCTTGGATTCCAGGTACACTCGGCATACATTGCGGAGAACGGCCTCGTCCTCCACCAAGAGAATTGTCTCAGTCCCTGCGGATGGTGCCTGGGCTGGTTGAAGGCTCTCGTCGGAATCCACACCAGCATCGACACGGGGAAGTAAATCTTGAAAATGCTGCCTTTGCCCGGTTCACTGTAAACCCAGATAAATCCGTTACTCTGCTTCGCAATTCCGTAGACCGTCGCCAAACCCAGCCCCGTGCCTTTTCCTGCTTCTTTGGTCGTATAGAACGGTTCGAAGATATGAACTTGAGTCGCGGCGTCCATGCCGATGCCTGTATCGCTGACCGCCAACAGGACGTACTGCCCCGGCGGAACTACGACCCCTTGGTAGTAAGAAGCGTCCAGTGCTACGTTACTCGTCGCGATGGTGAGACGCCCACCTTTTAGCATGGCATCCCTTGCGTTCACCGCCAAGTTCATGATGACCTGCTCAATCTGACCTCGATCAGCCCGCACTGTACCGAGCTGAAGATCGAGCTCCATCACTGTTTCGACATCTTCTCCGAGCAAACGAGGCAACATTTTCGCTAGGTCCTTCACTACGTAGCTAAGATCAAGGACAGTCGGTTCGAGCACTTGTTTCCGACTGAAAGCCAACAGTTGGCGAGTCACCGTCGCGGCTTTGGAGCTAGCATCTTGGATGCGGGTGGCGTATTCAGCTACCTTCTTAGGGTCAGCAGAGGACTCGTCCAGAAGCTGTGCGTACCCGCTGATAATCATGAGCAGGTTGTTGAAATCGTGGGCAACTCCGCCCTCTAATCGGCCAACGGCTTCCATCTTTTGGGCGTGTTCAAACTGCTTCTGGAGAGATCGATGTGCGGTAATATCCTCAACAAAGACTTCGAACCCGCCTGGAAGCTCGTCATCATCTGGCAGGCGCCGCCCACCGAGTCGCACTGTTATCGTTTTTCCATCTTTACGCTTCCAGTTGGTCGGGGTTGCGGTTCCGCAAGCAAATGTGCAGAACGTTCCCGGACAGCGTCAGGCTGGCACTGGAGTGGGAACTGGGATTGGGGCCGCGACCCAGCAGCAACGGGTGGTTAACGGCAAACCGTCAACAGCAGCGCCCTTGCAAAGCACGCCAACATCGGCAGTCAATAGTGCGGCGATGAAAACTGCCATGCCCACCACAATGAAAACCCCAATGAGCACACCGGCGAGAGCTCAGACTGCACCTGTCGTGGCAAACAAGCCGAATCCGGCTACGCCTGCCGTCAAGTCGGCAACAGCCGCTCCGCAAAAGAAAGTACTGGCAACCGCGACGACCACAAGTAAATAGAACTGCACAACAATTGGCGCACGCCTCATGGCGTGCGCCAGAAGAAAATAGATCAGACCACAAGTAACGGGTACATCGATTCCGATGAAGAGGCCTTGAATCGTCTTCTTGCACGTACAGAGAAGTGAGAAGAGCAGCCCACATCTTCCACTGCAAGAAACGATCCACGCGTCTTAAGCACAACGCGAATGATTTGCGAGCAGGGGCTGTTCTGCGTTCAACCGTAGACGGGGAAGCATGTTCTCAGCTAGCGCGCCTTCAAAGCGTTTCTGCCAAAAATGTAGAGCGTAGAGTCTCGGTACTCAGCGATATGACGCCGTTTCAAGTTCGCGAGGAGACGCGACACGTTTTCCGACACGAGCCGATCATCTGGGCAATTTCCTCATGGGTGACTGGAAGCCTGACGCCGGACTGGAGTCCGTTAGACTCACCATCCTTCTCACTCCAGTCCAGCACGAGAGTGGGACTAATCGCCGCAGCAAAACAAAAATCGCCGCACCCACAGGGGCAACCTTCGAATTCGGCAGCTTGTCTGTGAGAAATACTATGCGCCCACACGAGGGCATCCGGCTTCTCATACGTCGCCACTACCTGTCCTCGCCTGTTGAAAAAGCAGATCGGCACCCTGCGCCGCAGTGAGATCATCCCGGACGCGACGGAACCTACTGCGCTCCATTTTCTCCTGCACGGTGATGGTTTTGAAGAAAAGCGCTCTGCCCTTCAGATCTACATTCAGCACGGTCAATTCCCAATAACCCGGTTGAACTTCTTCCTGCTTCACGTAAAAATGCCCACCCGCATCCAAATGCCCCAATAACCCACCGCCGAAATTCACCGGCTGCGTGAGATTTCCAGAGATTTCCGCTAGCCGCTTTTGTTTTGCATTGACCCACAGCGTGCCTTCCATGGCATGAAAGGCGGCGGCCTCGTGCGATGGTGGCCGGAAATGTGGATTTGGCTGGAACTTCATTTCTTGAAGGTCTCCGCGCCGTTCGCCGTAGTCAAAAACGAATGCGTCCGGCAGCATCTTCAAGAGGCGCTGGCTTCGTGCCATGTCCTGCTTTTTTTCTCGTTGCGACCTTTGCAACTCGGTAGGATTGCTTACTAGGCGCTGGACACCTCGCTCTCGCTCATGCTGTTGCTCCTCCGGAAGAGGTTTTCCGTTCACAGAAATTAACCAATCCAGATCTCCATCCCTGGTCTCGACTACTTCCCTTACTTCGGCTTTTCCCGATTTCTGTGTCTCTAGGCGCAGCATCCAATGACTGTGATCATTTCGTTCGGCTTGCAATTCGTTCTCGATGATCTGGCCTACAAACTCATTCGCCGGCAGTTGCTCATTTGAAGTCTGCGATCCGCTCAGGGAGGCAAACAGTAAACCGACCAGTGCGAGAACTGTAGTGATTCTAACCACAATTATTCGACGAATAACCGATCCGACAGGTTGTTCCCAGTCTGTGGAAGCGGCCAGGTTTTTCCGAATAAGCACCGCTCTGGTTGATCGGGCGCTCGGAAATTGGTCAATGCATTATTAAAGAGCGCCCTGCTTGATGCAGCCGAAAGCATGACGTCGAGTTTCGTGGATTGCCAACTGTGGAATCAGCTCGCTGCACTGGCTTCGGATGCTCATTCTTTGAAATGCTAGGCAGGTCGGAGAAGACATGCTTCTGAACAGCTCACACTATTCGGCGTCCTCAGGCAAGTTCCAGCGGAGACCCAGGAGTGCTCTTTCGTGCTCCTAGCATTGCTTTGGTGACCTCATCGGTCTGCACAATCTTGGCGGTCAGCATCGCCAGTAACTCCTGCATGCCTGAGGTTGCTCGTGAAGCAGCGCCTTCGCTTCAGAAGACACAAATCCCAGTTCAGCGTTATCGGCAACAGTGGCTGTCATGCTGTAGGTGCGCCCTGTAGGTGCTCCCTGTCAGAGTTGCAGGCAAGCCGATCAGGGCGCCGGGTCCGTAGGTTTTGTTCAGCGGGCTGGAATCGTCAACTCCAAAATCTAAGCTGAAACCCTGCCTCTCAGAACGAGGAACATGCCAAAAGATGCTTCCCCGTCTGAAGAGAACTGTGTGACGGATCTTCCGAACTTTTTTCGGAGCACTGCAGGGTAGTGCCCTCAAGTGCCTTTAAGTGTGCTGGAGCGGAGTAGCGTGGCCGTCGCTGCACTCCAATACAAAGCTTGATCTATTCGGGATGGAAGTTGAGGATGACCAGTTCTTTGGTTTCGTGAGGAGCAACTTCCCACTTGCACCTCCGGACGGCGTCGAGACCGGCTTGAGTAGGACCGGGTGTCCGCCGAGAACTTCGGCGGACTTCACGTTGCCGGTCGGCGCTACGAGCGCTTCGATTTTCACAGATCCGGCAATGCCCATTTTTTGGGCCAGGAACGGGTAGATCGGAACGACCTTGTTCACCATTTTGCGTCGACTCTCGACTTGGTCCTGCTGGCCGTAAGCAGGGAGGTGCGAGAGCATCCCCGCAGCAAAGAGGAGTAGGAACGTGATGGCGGCCCAGCGTCTCATCGATGGGTGGTTATTGGATAGCGCTATCTACGCTCGAGAAAACCACATTCGCACTCGATCCAATCATTCGGATCGCACCGAGCGCAATGATCAACACAACAGCCAGCATAACGGAATATTCCGCTACGTTTGGCCATCGTCCTCAGACCATAATCGGCTAAGCGAGCGAGTCATATTCTACTACCGGAATCTTCACCAGATTGCTGCAGGTGGGCTGCTAGCACAATGGCTCGTTGGTGGCCATTACCATGGTAAGAGTACCGCGGTGACTGAAGTGAATTTCGGCTCTGCGAGAGCTACTCTTCCATAAAGGAGTATCATTTGGCGGTCTCGCAAGCGCGGAAATCCGAATTGGGGACGACCAGTCAGTCTACTCGAGGCCTCCCAAACGAGTTCGAACAACAGGTTCAACGATCGGGATCCACGATGCAAACGTGTGCAGATTCAGGTCCCTACGATACTGGTGCGAGCGTAACTGCAATCGATGCTATGTGCCATCACTCGTGCACAACGAGATCTAAGTTCTGTTTAAGAAGATCCAAGACGGCCTCAACGTCATTAAAGGTGTTGTACAAGTGAAATGACACCCGTAAACCGTCCATCCGATTGGAAACGACAATGTTACTCGCAGCCATTTTCTGCACCATAGCTTCAGCATCCTTCATTTGCAGCACGACTAGTGGCCCAACGCTATCGAGCGGAGTCTTGATCTTAATTTCAAGGCTGCGAGCACCATCAATGAGAGCGCATGACAGGGTTTGTATGTGTTCCGCGACTGCGGCATAACCAACACCTTCTAGCAAACTGAGCGCGGCCGGAATGCAGTAGACGTTCGGCAGTGGTGGTGAGCCGGCTTCAAAGCGGCGCGCTGTCGATGCGGGCTCAAAATGCTTGACATCAAACGCAAAAGGATTCTGCTGGGCAAACCAGCCGGTGACCGTCGGCGTGAGTGACCGAATCAGATCGCGACGAACGTACAGGAACGCGATCCCGGAAGGACAGAGCAGGTATTTGAGCGCGCCCGTGACGTAGAAGTCCACGCCAAGAGCCTTGACATCGATCGCTCGGGTCCCGCAATCCTGGTAGCCATCGAGCATGACCAGCGCACCCTGTTCGTGAGCTTCCTTCACGATGGAAGCTACGTCGGAGCGAAATCCGTTCATGAAACAAACCTGCGTGACCGGGACGATAAGTGTTTGCTCGTCGATCGCGCGTGCATAGCACTCTGCACAGATCCTGCCGTTTTTTGCTTCAAGAAACTTGACTTCGGCGCCCCGCGGCCGCTGTGCAAGCCAGATTTGCCCCATGGTGGGGAACTCGAATTCCCCCATGACTATCTTTCGACGTTTCCCGAAGTGGAGGGCGCTTGCGACGGAATTTATCCCGGCCGAAGCGCTCGGCACGACAGCAACTTCGTCCTGCTCTGCGCCGATGAAACGTGCAAATGCGGTGCGTGCGTTTTCGTACTCTTCCACCCACCGATCCCAGGGCGAACCCTGTTCATGCCAGGAACGAATATGGGCCAGCAACGAAGCTTCGACGGCTTCGCTGAGCGCTCCTTGCGAACAGGAGTTGAGAAAGATCTTGCGCTTGAAGATGGGAAATTGCGCGCGAATGGTTTCAATCGCAGTGGACAAATTGGTCAACCTCACAGAAGCTTTCTAGAACTCAGGTTTCGGTTAAAGTATAAATACAGCGATGACCCACCTCGACCGCCGGTCCAAGAACAAACGGAAATCGAAAGCGAACGCCGCGCGAATTATCGTCAATTCAGTGATCCGTCTCGAGAAGCGTGTCTGGAAAGTCGCGCAGCTCCGAGACGTGGACGCGTTCGCTGAACTGGTCCCCTCCGACGCGGTGATGATCTTCCAGTCTGGAATCCTGTCCCAGCCGGAGTATCTGGCCACAATGGACCAACGCACGATTTCAAGTTACGAACTTCGCAATATTCGCGGCTATATGCCGAATGCAAAAACCGTAATCCTGCATTACGAAGCTCTGCGGCTTGGCCAAGAGGCCGGGAAAATCTTTCCGGAAGGCACCGTCATCGAAAGCACAACCTGGATCAAACGTGGTCGCCGATGGGTTGCCGTCTTAAATCAGGAAACGCCAATCCATTCTCCACGGATTTCGCAAACCTCTTAGCGCCTCCGGCTCTCCGAATAAAGAATTTCTGACCCAGCACCATCTTTCCTTCAACGTGTTGTCAACGGCTTGAATATTTCATCAAGGTAGTCAGGGGACCCATCTACCCTCTCCAGGTGCGGGAATTGGCTACCCTTGTGATATTGGAACTTGTGAAGCGCCAGCTTTCCCGAATTGCTCGTAGTAATTTCAATCGGTGCAGAATTCGTTTCTGAATCGTGAATCGCGCGCTTCAGTTCATCTAAGGAAAACTCGCGGCCGTTGACGCCAACAATTTTGAAGTAAGGACTAATGCCAGCTTCGAATGCAGGCAGACCGGGAATCGAGTCGACCACAGAGCCGTCGTGCTTTACGCGCAATCCGAGCGATGAAGTAAAGTTTCCGGTGCCTGAGACAGCATCGTCTGCCAAGATCATTTCATTGGGTTCGTTGTTATAGACGAGCTGCCAGCCGCTTCCCAAAAGGCCGCCCAAAGGAGCCCCGGCCGTGGCGTCCAAGCGCGAGCGAAAGAAGGCCTCCCAGTCATTCGGGGCGATTCCGTTCAAGGTTGAAACTACGTCTGTGAAGGTATAAGTCTTGATCACGGGTTCGCCCTCATGTCCGGCGTAAAACACATGGCAGAAATCGTCCATCGATTTACTGTCGCTCGTGAGCTTGCGAATGGTGGCATCCACCTCGAGCCAGATGAGAACCGCTTCCGGATAGAAGTCAGTTCCTCGACGATAGGAGGCCCACTCTGGAACGCTGAAATACAGGATTTGTGCTGCCGTGGCTGTGTTTTGCAGAGAGCGCCACTTCCGCCCGGCCCTATGCTCCATTTCCGAAGCGACGGCCGCAATTCGATCCTGTGACTGGGCCAGAGTGAGCAAGCCGCTTCGAGCGCTTAAAACCGTTCCCAGATATTCTGTCAAACCCTCGTACGCCCACAAGAGCTCGCCCTTCATGGGCTGCTGAAAGTCGGGTGTGGCCAATCCTTCAGGCCTGCGGTACTGCCCGTTCCATGAATGCGAGAACTCATGAGGAAAAAGCCCGGCCACGTGCAGCCGGGCATTCGGATCGACTAGCGTCTGTTGCTTGACTCGATCATCGCTGCTCTCGTGATGCTCCTGTCCGAGTTCCATCACGTTGTCGCTTAGAGTCAGCAAAAAATGATATTCCCGAAAATGGTGAGACTTATAAAGCGCCTGCGCTTCCGCGACCAGCCGTTTGTAGCCGTCGATCAGATCCTGAGGGACATCCAGCGCCCAAGCATCATCCGAAAGCACGTCGAGTTCCTGCGGCGGCATCGGACTCAGGGGGAACACTCGCATGAACTGGCCCGACTGCACGGGGGAATCGACTAGCAGGTCAAGAGCTACTGGCGAGAAGGACACGGTGTTAGCGGAGCGCTTACTGATCGGCAGGGAAGTGCTGAATTTCCAATCGTTGGGCAGCGTCAGGGTTGGCACGAAGGTGAGTTCGCTGGCTGGCCATCCCTTCGGATAAAGAAGGACCTGGTTCCACATCAGGATGAAAAGATTCGCTGCCCCTGAAGCACTGAAATCGATAGTCGGGCCTGGGGCCGAGATCAAGAAGTCCAACGAAGCTTCCACCGAAGAGATCCCTTCCGGAATGACGAGATGAAATGCGTACATATCCGCGTCGTCTTGTTGCCACGGGAGTTGGCGCTCGCCGGAAAAGAACCTGAGCCCGGCAAGGTTCCACACAGGTCCATCGGGGGAGTGGTCTGCCGGCATCCACTTCGGGTAATAAAGAGTAAGAGGTCCAGGATGGACTGGCAATACCAGCTTGGCGTGCAAGATCCGCTGCGATACCTGGGTGGCATCGACCGAAATGCTGATCGGTGGCGGCGGAGCGGCAGACGCTGTGGCCACGCCATTTAGCAGGGTCACGCCGACGAGGATCAAAAGAACAAGCACGCCTGCGCAGATCCTGCTTGCTGAATCAGAGTTTTGCATCTGTGATCTTTACCAGGTGATCTTTCCCTGAAACTGGATGTTGCGCGGCCCTCCCACGCCGAAATGCGAATCGAAGCTGCCGTCGTCAGCGGAGGCGGTAATGAGCGTGCCGTTTGCGGGTCCGGGTGCCGGCTCGGCAAAGTTCGGGTGATTGAAGGCATTGAAGAAGCTGGCTCGGAATTCAAATCCGAATCGCTCCCCCAGCTTGAATGCTCTTTGCAGGGAGATGTCCCAGGCTTTAAGCCCCGGTGCAACCAGCGGGTCGCGCGGACAGTTCCCGAAGGTCCCGTTCGCAGGCTCGGCAAACGAGCTCGGGGAAGCGTAGGGCTGCGTAAAATCATTTAACTGGTAATGAATCGGGCCAACACAATCGGGGCGTGTGTGGAAATTGCCGACTCCGCTCTCGTCGCCAAAAGTCAGGAGAGGAGCAGCAAAACCATCTCGAAACGTGGTAGTTCCGGAGAGTTGCCAATCCCGCGCCAGGTACGACAGGGCATTGCCGTTCTTGGGAAATGGAATCGCATAGACATAGGTAAATATGAACGCTCGGCGTTGATCGAACTCTGAGTTTCCGTAACTTCCCTTCAAGTTTCTGGAGTCCTGGGGGACATACCCGCTGGTCCCGAAGAAATCTTCTACCTCCGAGGCGGTATCCAGGTTGTGAGACCAGGTGAACGAAAACTGGGTCGTAAGGCCGTGGAAGTTATTCGTCTTCAACAAAGCTTGGAGCGCGTGGTAAGTAGCGAATCCCGGCGATGAGATGGTGTTTATTTGCGCAAGCGTGGGGAACTTCGAGTTGTAGGGCCGTGCCGCCTGCTCACAGACTGGATCGCCAAAGCCGGATGAGAAAGTGCAGCCCGGTCCGAAGCCAGCGCCGAGCTGCGGTTGATTGATGTCGAGCAACTGTAATTGGTGGATGCTATGATTTCCGACATAGCCAATCTGAAAGACAACTTTGTCCGCGAGTTCCTGCTGAATGTTGAAATTCCATTCCTGCACATTTGGCGTTTTCAGATTGTGCTGAATACTCGCGATGTTGAACGGTGGTTGCGGAGCGCCCGTCCCGAAGATGGGCACGCCAACGCCGAACGGAATGGGAGCACTGGGTACAATCGTGAAGCCGGCGGTTGGGCCGGTTGGATTCTGAGCGAGACCTTCCTGAAAATTATTGAGCGGAATCGTATCGTAATAGATTCCAAAGCCGGCCCGAACCACCGTCTGTTTGCCCGAAAGAACCTGGAAGGGAGGTTCCCATGCGAGGGAAAACCGTGGGCCAAAATTGCCTTTGGGCGCGTCATAGAGATGCCCGCCCGGTAATTGAGAAGCCTCGACCAAGCCCAAGGCAGGATCGAAGGCAGAGAACCGGTGGCGCGATTCATTGACCGTGGTGAAGAAGTCGTAGCGAAGCCCTGCAACCAGCGTGAGCCGGGGCGTCAGTTTCAAGGTATCCACTGCGTAGCCGCTAATAACGTCCTGGACGATATTCGCGCGGGGACTGCCGACGCGAGTGATCTGCGTGAGACCAGAACCCGGCGTTGGGAGGCCTGCGATCAAATCAACCAGGGATGCGAGGCCGCCAGTTTGATCCAGGGGTTGTCCGAGTTGTGATCCGGTGAATGAAAAGATTCCGCGCCCGCCAGCCAGGGTATAGTTCGAGTAGTTGTGGAGGAAATTGAACCCGAATCTCCATGCGTGGCGCCCGTGGGTCCAGTTCACCTCATCGGCAATCTGATAACTGGTCGCAACACGGCCGCCCGCGCCGTACTGCAGCCCTAAATTCGCAAACCCATAAATGTCGACTTCGGGCATCCCGTAGCTCACCGGGGTAACGCCGGTATTAAAACCGATCTTGGCCGGATTTACATCCGCATCGCGTCCTTTTTGAAACTGGCTGAAGCGGTTCCAGCCTAGCCGCAACGTATGAATCAACCTTGGGTTAAAGATATGAATCTCGCTTATCGCGAAATTGTCCGCAACGGTTGGAGTTACACCAAACCAAGGGCCTAGCTGCGACCCTCCGCCGGGCCCGGGTCCTCCACCAGGAAACTCGTCCTCGCCGTTGCCGTGAAGATAGCGGGCTGAAAGAGAGTCCACAGTGGAAAAACTGTGGTCGATTTTCAACACACCGCTGTTCGGTGTCTGCCGGCCACGATTGTCAACAGCGAAGGGACCCGATAGCCCAAGGCTCGCGTACTGTTGCAGGATATTGAGTCCCAGTTGGTTGGGGGTTATGTTCTGACTCTGTACCAGGCTCGTCGCGGCCGCGATCTGGGACGGTATCGGGGCGAACCCGCTCAGTGTGGTCCCGAGCCTGAGACGGCTGCCATCGTAGCCGGCAAAAAAGAAAGTCCGGTCTCGGCCGTTGTAAATATGAGGTATGACGATGGGGCCGCCGATGGTTCCACCAAACTCATTCCAGACAAAGGGGGCCTTGGGCACGCTGCGAAGGTTCTCGAAGAAATTGGCCGCATCCAGCGAGGAATCACGATGCAATTCGTACAGGGATCCGTGAATCTGGTTAGTCCCGCTGCGCACAATTACATTCATTACGCTTCCGGAGTTCTGCCCACCGTCCGCACCCGCATTTGCGCTGACTGTGACCTCCTGAATCGCGTCTAGCGGAAGACGTGTAGCAGCGGTCGCCGAATTTCCGCCTTCGTTAATGGAGGGGAGATACGTTGAAGGGTCTGTGTCGGACACGCCGTCGATGTTGAAGCCATTGGAACGGGCCCTGGATCCATTAATCGTGTACTGCGCGAATGCGAAGTTGCTGTTCTGGGTCACTCCAGGCAAAACAAGAGCCAGCCGGGTGTAGTCGCTGTTCCCGACGGGAAGGGCTTCAACTTGCACCTGATTGAGTTGTCCACCGACCTCGTTGGTCTCGGTCTGGATCAGCGCCGACGAGGAACTCACCTCAACCTGTGAAGTGACAGTTCCGATAGCCAGGACCGGATCGACATTGTTCACCTGACCCTGTGCGGTCACGATGTCATTGATGATAGTGGTGCGAAAGCCTTCCTTTGTGACCGTCAATTGGAAGGACCCGAGTGGCAACTGCGGAAAGTTGAATTCGCCATTTCCGTCACTGGCGATCGTTCTTTCCTGTCCGGTGGCTGGATTGGCAAGCTTGACCGTTGCGCCGGCAACGGCTGCACCCTGTGCGTCACGCACCACTCCGGTGATCCGGCCCGGAAACAGCTGAGCCAATGCGGAGGAACCGCTGAAGAGCAACAGGAACAGAACGGAAGCAATGCGAATCGCGGCAAGATTCTTCACGGCAATGTTCCCCCAATTGTGGGCGAATGCTACTCCGTAGACAAATCGTATGTCAATGGTATTCAAATAGCATGTCAGATGATACGTGCGCATCCGGACATTGGGCTTTGGAACCCAAGTTCCGCTCTCCGGAACGCCCCGCGCAGTTTTTGGTCAAGACCGCAAACAACCGGGGCTGCTACGTAGTTTCTTGAGGGGGAATATTTTGATTCAGGCAGAAGAAGTTTCGAGGGTCATACTTTGCTTTTATGGCTCGCAAGCGCTCCCATCGGTTTCGATATGCCTCTGGAACACGGTCGCCTTCATCGCCACTCATGAAGTTCACATAGACCCCGGGGACCATGGCGGGTCGCAACTGGTTGAAGAGATCCCTCGTCCAGGCTAGGTTGGCCGCATCGTCATTTGCTGCTTCCCAGTTGCTCAAGATATTGACGACGAACGGCGCACTTCGATCGCCAAAGGCAGTCTCATCCGCTGCCACGCGGCCCGGGGCTGCACCAAGATACGCCAGTTCGATTTCACTGAACTTCGAAGGCATGGTGGCCAGAGATTCGATCATCTTGTGAATCACACCGTCCCTCAAAGTCTGAAAATAACCGGACTTGGTGTAATAGCGTCGGCCGTGCGGAAAGTCGGAATCTGCAAGCGTCTGCAGCGTCATGAATGACATCTCTTGGATGCTAACGTCCCTATGCTTTGTGGCGGCAAGAGCGTGCTCGACGTACTTCATGCCGTGCGTGCGATCTCCAACCCACAGGGCTGAAGTGCTGGCTACCGGCAAGCCCTTCGCATCCTGCAAGCCCTTCGCATCCTGCAAGCCCTTTACACCATCTCCGTTGCGCAAAGAAAAGCCCCACCTGAGATTGTCCGGGGCATCGGGCATGAACGCTCGCCAGTACTGCAGAAGAGGCACGATCGAATCGCGAACGCACAATCCACGCCCAAGAATGACGCTACTGACTGGGTAGAGCCGCACTTCAAATTCGGTCACGACGCCGAAATTTCCTCCGCCACCACGAAGTGCCCAGAAGAGGTCGGGATTTTCCTTCGAATCTGCACGCAGAACCGAGCCGTCGGCGGTGATCAGGGTAAACCCCTCGACATTGTCGCAGGATAATCCATACAGCCTGCTCAGCCAGCCGGTTCCTCCCCCCAGAACTAACCCGCCAGCGCCGGTATGAGAAACAACGCCGGCCGGAAATGCTAAGCCTGCGGTTTGAGTTGCCGAGTCAATCGTGCCCAACAGGCATCCGCCTCCGAAGCGCGCTTTTCGCGCACTTCCATCAACTCGGACACTACGCAGTGCGGAGAGATCGATGACCAGCCCATCATCACAGGTGCTAAAGCCGGCCAGACTGTGCCCACCGCAACGCACTGCAGTGATGACGCGGGATCCTCGGGCAGCTCGCAGGCAGGTTTGAATATCGGTGACGTCCTTGCACCGAGCCAGTAGGGCCGGCCTGCGATCAAACATTCCGTTCCACACCGGTGCCGCTCTGCCGTAGTCGAGATCGCCGGGGCGAAGGAGGGCTCCCTGAAGATCGGCGCGAATTTCGCTGTAGACGTCTTCGATGTTCTTGTTCATCAGCTGTTCGCGCGGGAATCTCAAGTTGCCGTTGCTGCGAGCGCGGATGAAATTGCTCCCCGGTCGCGGGCTTCCCGTTTAGCGGGTTGAGGGTCGGACTGGCAGAATCGAAGCCACGCCCAAAACTTTGTCCTTGGATTGCATGATGTGATCATGCATCAATTGGCGAGCACGTTCCGTATCTCTTTCGCGAATTGCCGCCAAGATCGCGAGATGTTCGCGGCCAGGGAGCTCGCCAAAGTAGTTTATGTCGACGGCAGCCAACATGATGCGCTCCATCTGACTTCGGGCTTCGCTCACTGCCCTTACCAGCATCTGATTCCGTGCCAATCGCGCAATTCCGACGTGAAATGCTGTGTCCGCCTCGATGAACCGTGCGCAACTTCCTCGGTTATCCGGGTTACAGCGGGTCTTGGCTAAATCCGTCAACTCCTTCAAGGCCTCTGTAGTCGCCGCTCCCTTCGCGGCGGCAAGCTCGGCAGCTGCGCATTCCACTGCGACTCTGAATTCGTAGATATCGTTCAGAATCGACAGGGTGATCTGCGCGACGAAATAACCGCGATTTGGGACGATCCGCAGTAACCTGTCATTCTGTAGCCGGACTGCGGCTTCGCGGACAGGCGTTCGACTGGCTCTGTAACGATGGGCGAGTTCTTTTTCACTTAATGCCTCACCCGGTTGGAAAAAGCCGTGGACAATATCGCGCTTGAAAGCGGAATAAACTCGCTCACTCAGAGTGGCGGGAGCCGGAGCGATCAAGCGCGGCTGAGCCAAGGAAGAACGGGTACGAGACAGGGTGCTATATGCTTTGCCTTGTGTGACTCTTTTTGCCAAGGTTCCTCCACTGGTAAGGGAACAAGCCTCCAGATTGTTTCCGAGAGCCGTCGACCATGTCAATAAATACGAGAGCCGGCTACTAATGGGTAAAGGTCAAGCATATATAGCCTCTCGCCCGTATTCGTATACATCGTGTATTCCTATGATATGCTTTGCCTCGCACCAAGATATCTTAACGTTGAAGAATTGTGATGAAAGCCAGTCTTTCGACAGATAACGCTCTAGAACGCTTTCCGGTACAGTCGATTCGGGGAAACTTTCCCGCTCTCAACCTGGATGAGAACTTTGTTTTCTTTGACAACGCAGCCGGCGCCCAGGTCCCGCAGGCGGTTCTGGACGCAGTGAACCACCATCTGCTGGTTAACAACGTTCAAAGAGGGGGGCGTTATTCGAAAAGCCTTGCAGTCGATGCCGTGATTGCGCGCGCAAGGGAGAGTGTCGCGATATTGTTGAATACGCGTGATCCGAGCGAGGTCGCGTTCGGCATGAACGCCACTTCATTTATCCGGCTCATCAGCCTTGCGATAGGTCAGACACTGGCTGAACGAGACGAAATTATTGTGACTGACATGGATCACGAGGCGAACATCGCCACTTGGCTCGCCGTTCCAAATGCGAAGATCGTCTGGTGGAAAATGCGGGAAGACGGAAACCTGTACGTCGAGGACCTGCAGGAGATCTTGTCGTCAAGAACTCGCCTGGTTGCCTGCACAGTCACCTCAAATGCGTTGGGGTCCATCGTGGATGTCGCAGCGGCTGCAAAAGCTGCCCATCACTTTGGAGCGGAGATCTTTCTCGATTGCGTTCACTATGGTCCGCACGGACTCATTGACGTTCAGGCCATGGATTGTGATTATCTCGTCTGTTCCGGCTATAAAATCTTCTCTCCGCACATGGGGTTCTTATGGGGTCGACGCGAGATCCTGCAGAGCCTTCCGACTTTTCGAGAAGATTTCATTCCTGACGAACCACCTGCCAAGATCGAAGCTGGAACCTTCATTTATGAGAATGTGGCTGGTGTGGATGCGGCCGTTCAATATCTGGAAGGACTCGGGGCGATGCTCCAGGAGAAACGCCACAATTCCAGACGTGACAACATCACGCATGCCATGCAGGCGGTGCGTGCCTACGAAGGTGCGCTATCGATGGAACTCCTGCGCGTTCTCCGCGAGATTGGGGCAACGATCTATGGCATTCAAGACGAAAGCCGCTTGCACGAACGCGTCCCCACGGTTTGTTTCAACCTTCCCGGCCTTCAGCCCGCTCGTGTAACTGAGGGGATGGCGGACGCCCGGATCGGCGTTCGTGATGGACACATGTATGCACCTCGCCTGATGAGGCGCTTGGGGGTTGATCAGGACTCCGGGGTGGTCCGCATCTCCTTGGTACATTACAACACTGTCCAGGAAATCCATCGCTTCCAGGATGTGCTGCAAAGTTTGAGCCGCCATGCTTAAGGATTCGCAACCTGCGTCTCCGACGACTGCCGCGACCCAAGACGCACCCTTCCAGGAAGCTTCGCCTTCCGCAGAGAATCTCCAACGGCGACTAACTCAGCGCCAACTGACCATGCTCGCGCTTGGTGGTGCGATAGGCGTCGGTCTATTTCTGGGCAGCAGCATCACGATAAGACTCGCAGGACCGGGCGTGATCCTCTCCTATTTGCTCGGCGCTGTCGTTGCCATGATTGTCGCGTACGCCATTGCTGAGATGGCTGTCGTCCATCCGGTAGCGGGAGCCTTCGGCATCTATGCCGAGACCTATCTCAATGCCTGGTCCGGCTTCGCAGTTCGCGCCACCTATGGACTTGTGCAGATCATCGCGATTGGTGCGGAGGTCACGGCGGTGGGCATTTATTGCGGCTTCTGGTTTCCTCAGACGCCACAGTGGGTTTGGGTGGCAACCGCATCTGCTATTCTCGTCGCGATTAACGCCCTGCAGGTGGGAAGCTTTGGAGAGTTTGAGTATTGGTTTGCTGTCGTCAAAGTGTCAGCGATTGTTCTGTTCATCGCCATTGGCGGGATGCTGATAGCGGGTGTTGGTCATAAACCCGCACTTGGGCTTTCCAATCTGGTTGTTCATGGTGGATTCTTTCCATTTGGGTTGAAAGGCGTATGGCTGGCGCTTAGCCTCGTCCTGACCAGTTATATGGGAGTCGAAGTTATTGCCGTAACCGCGGGTGAGGCCAACGATCCCTACAAGTCCATTCCCCGGGCCATGCGCACGATCGTGTATCGCCTGATTTGTTTCTATGTGCTCGCCATGATTGCCATGCTGGCGATGACTCCTTGGAACCGGATCGGAAGTGAGCGGGGCATTACCGGAAGCCCGTTCGTGGCTGCGTTCTCCGGCGTGGGCATCCCATATGCCGCGAGCATTATGAATCTCGTCGTGATCACTGCTGCTCTCTCGAGTTGCAATGCCGACCTTTACCTCACGACCCGGATGCTGTTTTCCCTCTCCCGTAGCGGCTATGCTCCTGGATGGATTTCGCGACTGAGCAGCAATGGCGTTCCGCATCGGGCACTCGGCCTCTCCACCGCAGGAATGATCGTCGCGATCCTCCTTGCGATATATGCTCCTTCCCGCGCATTTCTGATGCTCTACGGAGTAGCCGTCGCAGGGATGTTTTTTGTCTGGTCCGTGATTCTTCTGTGCCACATCCGTTTCCGGAAGTCTTTAGGCCCTGAGGGATGGTCGCGCCTTCCCCTGAAACTGGCCTTCTCTCCGTACTCGAACTGGTTGGGCATTTCTGCCCTGGCAGGGGTTACCGCTTCCACATTCTTCGTCGATGGCTTACAGTACGCGGTGCCCGCGTTTCTGCCGCTCCTTCTGGCAATGTCTCTGGTGTATTGGAGATCAGCTCGACAGGCGCACCAAAAGTCCGCCGCAGACAGGCCCAGCCTTTAGTGGAGTTCGTAACGCTTGTGCTCGAAGCAACCGCTCGAGATTGTATACAAATAGCATGCAAAATGTCTTGACAGTACTCCAAGCACGGAGTTATTTTTCCCGGACTCGTGGACTCCGGGTTGTTGGATATTGTCTTTAAATTCGCGCGCGGATTCCGATCACAATGCCTGCTACGGCACTTCCTCGCATCAGACAGAGTTCGCTCTGTAGAGCACCCGCATATACGGCCCGAAGCGTCCTGCAACGCACTTTGATTCTTGTCGCAGCCACCATCCTTTACTCGGCCGGCTTTTCTGCAACAGCACAGACCGCGGCACAGGTTGTCATAATCCGCGCCGGGCGCCTTTTCGATCCCACATCTGGCCGCATGATCGACCATCCCGTGGTCGTTATCTCGGCAGACAAGATACAGTCCCTTTCGGAAGACAAAGCGGCGGTCAGTCCAACGACCAGAATCATCGATCTAGGGAATGCTACAATCTTGCCCGGCTTCATCGATGTGCATACGCACCTGACGATGAACGTGGGCGGTGGCGGCTACGAAGGTTTAGGTGTCTCTATCCCTCGGGCGGCGTTGATTGGCGCAAAGAACGCGCGCCTTACCCTGTCGGCAGGGTTCACGACAGTACGCAATGTGGGTGCAGAGGGCTACTCCGATGTAGCGCTTCGCGACGCCATCGATGCCGGCGACGTGCTCGGACCCCGCATGCAGGTTTCCGGGCCACCCCTGGGTATTTCTGGGGGGCATTGCGACAACAGTCTTCTTCCTTTCGAGTTTCATCATTCGGCAGAAGGGGTGGCTGATGGCGAACAAGCTGTAATGCACCGCGTCCGCGAAGTGATCAAGTACGGCGCGGACGTAATTAAGTTCTGTGCCTCCGGAGGAGTCTTTTCCAAAGGGGACAACCCCTTGCTCGAACAATACAGTCCTGCCGAGATGAATGTCCTGATCACCGAAGCCCATCGCCTGGGACGGAAAGTCGCGACCCACGCGCACTCTTCGATCGCCATCAAGGATGCGGTCCGTGCAGGAGTCGATTCGATTGAGCATGGAATTTTCATCGATGAGGAAGGCATCAATCTGATGAAAGAGCACCACACATTTCTGGTGCCCACATCGTATCCGCTCTTCTGGTTTGAGCAGCACGAGTCCGAAATGCGCCTGCCGCCTTGGGTTATCGAGAAAGCCGCCATCATCATTCCTGCCGCGAAGAAGAATGTTGCACAGGCCTTCAAAGCCGGAGTGCGTGTAGCACTTGGCACAGACGCTGGCGTTTACCCGCACGGACAGAATGGCGGAGAGTTCTGGTCGATGGTGCAATTGGGTTTGACACCGGTGCAGGCCTTGCAGGCTGGTACCGTGAACGCAGCGGAGTTGATGGGCTGGTCTGATCGTGTCGGGGTGATTCGCCAGGGAATGTTTGCTGACATCGTCGCGGTCCGGGGTGATCCAATCAGCGATATCCATGCGCTGGAGCACGTGCAGTTCGTCATGAAGGGTGGGGTGGTTTACAAAGACGAAATCTCGAATTCGTCTTCGGCGTCGCGAACGCAATAATCGGGCCGAGCTTAAACGTCACCGAGGGGGACCCATGCTGACTCTGTGCAAGCGCGCTTTCCCAGTGCTGAGTTTAGCTGCCATTCTGCTAAGCAACGTTCAGGGACAAACAACGCAGGGTGGAATCGTCGGTACAGTTCATGACCAAAAAGGCGCCAACGTTCCAGATGTCAATTTGACCGTCACAAATCCCTCCACGGGCTTGCAGCGCCAGACCAAGACGGCCGATAACGGTGTCTTCCGCGTAATGGCGTTGCCGACAGGCGTATATCAGATTAGGGCCGAAGCGCCAGGTTTCGCTACCACGACAACCAATGGTGTTGAAATCGGTGTCGATCAGATTCGCGACATGGAAATCGTTTTGAAGATTGGGACCAAGACCGAGACGGTGGAGGTCCAGTCCGAGGCTGCCTTGACGCAAACCGAAAGTTCGAAACTGGGGGAAATCATCGACAATCGCAAAGTCGAAGAACTGCCACTCAACGGACGTGATTTTGCCCAACTTGCGAGATTGAATCCCGGAGTTGCTTCTTCTGGCGGTGGCGGTGGCCAGCAGGGCGGGGAAGGCGGCGTCTCGGGGTATTCCTCGAACGGCCAGCGATCGACCTCAAACAACTTTATGGTTGATGGCATCGATAACAACGATTACTTTGGCGGGGCGGCCGCACAGATACCATCCATTGATTCCATTCAGGAGTTTGAGGTCCAGACCAACACCTTCGCTGCTGAATATGGCCGCAACACCGGGTCGGTTGTGAACCTGGTGACGAAGTCGGGTTCGAACCTGTTGCATGGTTCTGCCTACGAGTTCTTTCGCAACGATGTGCTCGATGCCCGCAACTATTTCAATGATTCGGCATTCCGGAAATCCGCGCTGCGGCTGAATCAGTTTGGCGGAACGCTGGGAGGTCCGATCCTTAAGAACAAGACGTTCTTCTTCTTGAACTACGAGGGATTTCGCCGTGCTGCCGGCATTACCCGAATCACGAACGTCCCTACTCCAGATGAACGTGCTGGCAAGTTTACGGACCAAAACGGTAACCCGATCACGATCGCGGTGAATCCTGTCAGCCAGCAGATCTTTAACACACTATTTCCAGAGTCCAATTTAACCAATGCGTCGGGGAATTTCATCTCTTCACCTTTGCAGACTGACTCGACCAACCAGTTTTTGGTCAAAGTGGACCATCATCTGAATGCCGCCGATTCTCTTTCTGCACGCTTCAGCCGGACTGGAATTGATACGTTCTACCCGTTCACTCCGGGACAAAGCGGAACCAATATTCCGGGATATGGCCTCAACCAAACTGGCGACAACGATCTGGTGGCGATTTCTTACACGCACGTGATCAATCCTCGAACACTGAACGAAGCGCGATTTGGCTTTACACGTTCGAACATCTTGCTGGTCACGGAAGCAGGGCCGCAAGCCGCGACATTTGGATTCAACACCGGTTTTGCGCCAGGTGCTTCCCTGAATCTTGGCAATATTCCGATGCTGTCTTTCTCGGCAGGCTTCGTGTCCGGCAGTGCTGCAGTGACCAATCTGGGGGGCGGCATCGACCAGCCTAACCGGACGGCGACCAATACCTTTCAGTGGATTGATAATTTGTCGCGTACCACCGCGCGACACTCTTTTAAGGTCGGCGGCGATATTCGGTATACACAACTGAATCGACTCTATGATCTCGCCTTCAACGGGCAGATCACGTTCAGCGGCCTCGACAATACTGCGGGCACAGATTCGATGGGGAATCCGGCTAACATTCCCAGTCCTCTTATCGATTTCGCTCTTGGGCTTCCCGACGGCGCGTTGCAATTTGTCGGTGATTCGCACCGTAACTTCCGCTTTACCAGCTATGGCATCTTCGCGCAGGACAGCTTCAAGCTGCGACCCAACCTGACGCTGAATTACGGTTTGCGATATGAGTTGAACACGGTTCTGCACGAAGCCCACGGACGCATGAGTTCGTGGTGGCCACAAAAGTACACAACGTTTCTAGACCCCACAGACCCGAACATTCAATCGAATCTGACCGCGCTGGAAGCGTCAGGTGTTGTCACGCAGAATGGGGTGGGCGGCGTTTACGACGGCGACCACAATAATTTTGCGCCACGAATCGGGCTTTCCTGGGACCTGTTCGGCAACGGGCAGACGGTTCTACGGGTAGGGTATGGTGTGTTCTACGAAACAATCATCGGGAATATCCCCGGGAACGTGATGCTCAATCCGCCATATCTGCCCGACTACTTCACGCCGTTTCCCTTCGCAAGCTGGCCGAATCCGTTCGGACCGTCCAGTTTTCCGGTACTCACAATCACACAGCAAAGCCTTCGGACACCTTATGCCCAGCATTTCAATCTTGACCTTGAGCACCAATTACCAGGAAGGATGTTGTTGGGCATCGCATACGTCGGGACAACGGGTACGAAGCTGCCTCGTTTTGTGCAGATTGATCAGGCGTACATCACCAAAGCGCAGATTGATAATCTCACTCCGGATGTCGTTACTCGTATGGAGTTGCTCGGCATCCCACCCCAAGTCGCAAACTTTCTGAATGACAACCACCTCTATGGAGCGATGCCAAGCATCGTAAGAACACCCTATTTTGGTTTTGCGCAACTCTTTCAGGCACAAGACTCCGTCGCTTCGAACTACCATAGCTTGCAGGCGAAGCTCGATAAACGCTTTAGTCACGGACTATCGTTCCTGACGTCCTACACCTGGTCACACTCGATCGACGAGGCGTCGGTGTTCTTCGGTTCTGGGGCGAACGCCACAACCATCTTTCCGCAGGACAACTACAATCTCAACGCGGAGCGAGGCCGCTCGGACTTCGACATACGGCATCGACTGAGCTTTAGCTTCAATTACGACGTCCCCGTGTGGCGAAGCTTACCGTCAGTGCTCGGGAAAGGCTGGGAGTTGGGCGGAATCTTGACACTCCAGACTGGACAGCCTTTTTCGGTGCTGACCGGCGAAAGCCTCAGTGGAACCGGGTTGGGGAATGACAGGCCGAACCTAGTGGGAGATCCGAATAGAGGACCACACACTGTGCAGCAGTGGTTCAATACGAGCGCCTTTGCGTTAAACGCTCCTCTTACTTTTGGCAATGCGGGGCGAAACATTGTGACTGGCCCCGGGTATCGCGACTTCGACTTCTCGCTGATTAAGAACACGCAATTGGGCGACAAGGTGAAGGCGCAATTTCGCGCTGAGTTCTTCAACATTGTGAACCATCCGGCATTCGCCATTCCCAGCAACATCCTGGCAGCGCCGAATTTCGGTACGCTCTTCCAGACGCCAGATGCTGCACAGAATAATGTGGGCCTTGGATCGGGCGGTCCTCGCTTGATTCAGTTTGCCCTGAAACTGAGTTTCTGACCGATCATCCCATGTTTCTGATGGCTCCAAACGCTTGGCTGCTCTCGCTCGCTGTTGCGCTCGGTTCTATGTCAGCCTCGGCACAAACGAAACAATTGGGCGCGGATCTCTATGCTTACGTTTCAGACAACGACGCTAGCGCGAATTCCACTTTCTTAATTGGAGACTCCGAAATTCTCGTCGTTGACACCGGCCTGAACGCGACGGAGGGAGCCAAGTTGCTGGGCGCGATCCGCCAGATCTCGAAATTGCCCGTGAAGTTCATCGTCAATACGCACTACCACCCCGACCATCAGGGGGGGAACTTAACAGTTGGTCCTGACGCGACCGTGATCAGTACCGATTACACACGCGCCCGGACAATCGACATGGCAAACGCCCCTGGTATGGCTGGTTTTCATTTCCGTGCTGCAAGCCTGACGTTCCAGAAACTAATCCGGCTCTACATAGGTAGGCATGTTGTAGAAGTGTACTTCCCCGGAAAAGGGCACACATCCGGCGATGCGATCGTCTATTTTGCGGAACAGCACGCTGTCGCAATGGGCGACTTATTCCTGAACCGGTCTAGCCCGGCCATGGACGATGGTAGCGCAACAAATTGGATTGATGCGTTGGATCATGTTCTTTCGTTGTCCGTTGAAAAAGCAGTCCCAGGACATTTTGATGTGGGCACGAAAGCAGATTTGCAGCGGTTTCGTGACTATTTGAAGGACCTCTATGGGCAGGTGCGTTCCCTGAAGAAAAAAGGGGAATCTGTGGATCAGGTGCGCCAAGACATTCACATGGAGAGGTACTCAGATTTCCGCCAGTATCCGAATTACCATGCCACGTTCCCTGATAACGCTGCGACAATTTACAATCAACTCAAATCGCACTAGATCACACGAGCATGGATATCTCACCAAGCACTGAGGACTGCATAGCTCAGAGCGTCATCGGGTTCAACCAAAACTTTGGTGAGGCGACGTATTCTCTAGCCGAGAGCTCAAGGAATCATTCAAGCACGGGACCGGAGTGCGTCATTAAGCGCACTCCGATCCGCTTCCATTTCGCTGTCCTGAGGGTCGCTGTAGCGATGTCGCGTGCGAGGTTCACCACAGATGTTTCCGGCGTCTCGTCCTGACGAGGTCAACCGTAAATTTGACACCGAAGCAAGACCGCGGCGATCAGAACAGCCTGGGTTGCGGCGAACATACGGAAATTTAACGGCATCCCAGCATCGCTTTGACGAGTGCTTGCTTGAGATGCCGGTGAGAGTGTCCTGATTGCTGACAGGGTGCCACAGGCCGTGTGCCCAAGATGTGACCGCCGTCACCTAAATGAGATTTTTGGGAGGCTCTGTTTTAATTAAACCTGACTCGATCAGGTCCGCCAGTTTCTCCCAGTGATTCCCGAATCGGGCAGCGCAACCAGGTCTTCGAAGCTGAAGCCGGCCCGCTTACCAGCGTCAGCAAGCTTGCGGATAGCCTCCACGGGAACAGGTCTGATCACCTTCCACCCTCGTTCATCATTTCCTTGTCTTGATCTCAATGACTTTCATTGAGAGAAGTCGTTCAAGCTCGGCTGCCAATACTTTCGATCTTATAGGATCACGCTCTTCCGCGATCAGCCTGGGCAAGGCGCGGATACGAGCTTCTTCGTCGGGCGTCATAATGGACATCCAAGTCTACTTTTCCCAACCATAGCAAACCCGATGGCTACGATGCCAGATGGGAGTGATATCGGCGTGCCTCGGATGCGACATCTTCCACAAATTATGGATTATTGACACCGAGGTCTGTGATCTGTGTCACAGCCAGAAAAATGGGTATGGTGATGACGAACTAAAGGCACGCGTTTCTGATGATGTGGTGTGCGAACATTAGTACGGAGAGAACCAGCTAGGCAGTTCTTCGCTTCCGTGGAGGTCCTTGATCTCGTTGGCATAAGTCATCCTCCCAATCCGAAGCGTTCCGGCCCGCAGCACAATCGAGCAGCGATACTCCAATGCATCTCAAGATGCGTTTTTGATTACTTTCGTCAAGATCATGTGACCTAAATCACAAGATGTCAGCCTAGAGCAGGTTCAAAATCGAGTGAACGCGGGTTGCTCCACGGTGCCAGCTGTGACGCGAAATTTGAGACGCTTTAGTCTAAGTAGTGTCGCCAAATTCCCGACTGGGTTGCGCCAAAGATCACGATTCACGCGGCTGGCGTCAGTTTGCCAGTAAGGACCACCATTACCTAAACCACCATGGAAGAACTGTCGAAGATCCCGAACCTTTTCCCGCAAGACTTGCACCTCCTCGGCTTCCAACGCTGCGAGACTCCAATGTGGGTCTTTGATACGCGCACCTTTGCATTTTTGGCCGTCAACGATGCGGCAGTGCGCCAGTATGGTTATTCGCGAGAACAGTTCCTGTCGATGACGATTCTTGATATACGACCTGTTGCGGACGTTGTTCCGTTGCTAAGGCAGGTACTGCGTGATGGGAGGTGTAACTCGGATAGAGAGCTCTGGAAACACCGTAAGAAGAATGGAAGTTTGCTCGAGGTCGAAGTCTCGAGCCGTGAAGTGGTCTTTGAAGGGCGACATGCGGAGCTGGTGACAGCCATTGCTGTGACTGAGGAGACTGTCTCTGGCAGGGTAACAACTTCAGATGAGTGCTCCTCTCTCGCTTGTCCTGTCGAGGCCAAGCGCCCTTAGAGGTTAATTCCGATCGGACACACAGCAGCAGTACTCCGCACTCTTCCACAAAACTGATTGCCAGCCCGGGCATCTTACGGAGGCCAATACTTGTTTGCCGGGAGTGGAAGTGCGGAGGGTTACAACAACGCTCCTTGATAGCTTCGCAGCAACAATTGAAACGCAGCCTTCGATTCAACCGGAGGAGAGTAGAAGAATCCCTGTGCCATTTCGCAATTGAGGTGCTTGAGTTCCGTGATTTGCTCGTCGGTCTCCGTGCCCTCGGCGACTACCTGCAATCCGAGGCTATGAGCCAACATGATGATCAATCGCACTATCTCGCGGTTCTCATGGTCCGTGGCCATGCTGGAGACGAAAACGCGGTCGATTTTCAGGGCATCGATTGGGAAACGCGGAAGGCGGCTCAAGGATGAATATCCGGTTCCAAAGTCGTCGATGCTGAGGCGTATGCCGAGACCCTTCAGTTCGGACAATACCTTCAGAGAACGATCCGCATCGGCCATCGCGATAGTTTCCATTATTTCCAGATTCACGTTCCTTGGAGTCATGCCCACTTGCTTCAGAATTGCGCCGATCTCATCTGCCAATTCTGGTTGAGCGAATTGCTTTGGCGCAATGTTGACGCTCAGCATCAGCGGCGGATCGCAGCCAAGTCGCGATTGCCAACACTGTAGATCCTGGCAAGCTTCGAGCAGTAGTGCTCGATTGATCGGCAGAATCAACCCGGTCTCGTTAGCTACCGGAATGAACTCTGCAGGGGACACCGCGCCTTCGGGATGCCGCCAGCGGCTCAAGGCTTCGAAGCCTGCAATTTTTCCATTACGCAGCGCGACGATAGGCTGGTAATAGACGATCAACTCTCCCCGTTCGATACCTCGACGAAGATCGGTTTCCAACTGCAGTCGACGCACGGCCGTCGCATGCATAGTGGCATCGAAAACCTCGCAACGGGCCTTGCCGGTGCGCTTGGCTCGGTACATGGCAAGTTCCGCATCCCGAAGCAGGTCTTCCGCTCCGGAATAGGAAGAGTTACAAAACGCGGCGCCGATGCTGGCCGTAATCACCACCTGATGTGCGTTTAGATCGAACGGAATGGCTAATTTCTCCTGAATCCGCTGCGCAACCCGGACAGCGTCGCTCGGCTTGAAAACATCTTCCAGGAGCACCGTGAATTCGTCGCCGCCCAACCTTGCGATGCTTCCGGTGCTCGACCGCCACTCGGAATCATCAGTAGCTCCCGGCCGAGCTACGGTGTCCGTATACCGAAAAGAGGCCGTGAGACGCCTGGCAATCTCAATCAGTAATTCATCGCCTGCCGAGTGTCCCAAACTATCATTGACGATCTTGAACTCGTCGATGTCAACGAAGAGAATTGCAAATTTGTAATCCGAATGCCGCCGAGCACGTAGTAGCGCGTGTTGCAGCCGATCAAGAAATAGCGCCCGATTCGGCAAGTCAGTCAGACTATCGTGGAACGCGCTGTGGGCGAGCGTCTCCTCCGCTTGTTTGCGCTCGGTGATATCCCGATTCACGATGACGAGTTTTTCGATCTCTCCCCGATCGTTCTGGATCGGGTTCGCGGTGGATTCCAAAATGCGCCAAGTCCCATCCTTGTGCCGCATGCGATATTCCAGCCTTTGTCCTCGGCCAGTCCAGTGGGCCTTTTTGGCCGCCTGCAGCACACGCTCGCGATCAGAAGGGTGAATCTGATCAAAAGAGGAACTGTGACTCAATTCTTCGACCGAATATCCGAGCACTTTTTGATAGGCAGGGCTGTTGTAAAGCCGCCTTCCGCTACTATCCACGACGGCAATCATGTCGGCAGCATTTTCGGTGATGAGTTGAAATAGTTCGTCGCGCTCGGCAAGTTGGCGACGCACCCTTTGCAACTGAAAGTTCTGGTACAGCGTGTAGATGTCGAACAACAAGACAAGAGCCGCCAGTCCGCGAACCCATTCCCGGAGATCAGACCAGTACGCTGGGTTGTTTTCAGACTGCCCGCCGAAGAAGGTCAAAAAAACGATTCCGGCCGTTAGAAGAAGCGTGACGGTTACGGCAAATCCCCAGAGCCACCATTCACGGCTCTCGATGTGGCGGGCCCCGAGCGAAGTCTTGCTGTTTGCGGGCAAAGCATTCTGAGACAAGTGATCCATGGGCTAATTCTTGATCTTACCCCGTAAGAAGTGCACTGAAAGTTACAAAGGATGCATGAGCTTTAGTTCGCTTGGTGATGCAAAGACGCGGAGTCTGGTTAACCACAGGGCTCGATTGCGAGGTACGCTGACGCGCTTAGCACTGCCCGGATAATCATCCCTGGTGGAGATGCGCAAAACTCACCATACCCCGAAGTACGAACCAACAATGTCTCGCTTTGTTCTCAAAACGAGTTACAGCACGTCTTGCAACTTCTGTGAATTCTCCGACTTCCGTGCGAAAAAACCTCTCAACGCCTGAATGTCGACAGCCGGACGAAATGTCGGCACGGCTTCGGTGGCATTCGCCAACCAGGTGGAGCCCATAATGGAAAAAGCTCTGCAGGGAAAGCATCAGTCTGCCCTGCTCTGGAGCGCCACACCGGCGGCCTGCGGTTTTGAGGGCTAGTTCTGTGAAGACAAGCTTCCTCGCAGTCCCGCTTGTGCTTCGACGATATACGGTTTGCCCCGCGAAACTGGAAGGGACTTAAGTGGCGCAAATAGTGGCACGTCGCCGAAACCAGGGCGCACGTCTCTGCTGTCACGCTGGAAAAGCGACAGACTCAGTTCCAACTGGCCGCGCACGCAGCCGTAAAAGTGCTTGTCGATCACGAGGGCTGGTATCGAGTGACGCAGCCTGAACTGGTCGCTCAGGGCCTGAATGCCTCCGTGGATCCAACTTTCCTCAGAATGTTCGCGGAAGGCACCGAACAGCCGATTCGCATCACAGGTGCGGATGAGGGGTTCGGTCCGCAAGCGGCCATCGAATTCTACGGGACTGCTATCGATACCCCTTATTCGGACAAGCGTGTTTATTGGTTGGTGGCCGGTGACCAGCCCGGCAAGCGCATTTGGCGAGAGTCGGCCGAGGGAGATGGCGATAGCGATCGCGACTCGCAGCCCCAGAGCTTTTCGGAAACAGTGGAATGGACGCCGCGCACGACTTATTTCGCAGCGTTGCTCAAAGAAAACACGGATAACTTCTTCGGCCCGCTGCTCTCCTCAAAGCCAGTGGAGCAAGTCCTGCACGTGCCCGCGATTTCCTCCGGATCTCTCGCCGACACCCGCGCGAAAATGTATGTCGCCCTGCAGGGCGTAACCGAAGGTGTGCCTCACAGTGTTTCGGTCAGCATGAACGGCGCAAATCTCGGAGAGCTGGACTTCACGGGTCAAAATGCGGGGAACGTTACGCTTCCAATTCCCCGTGCCATCCTGCAAAATGTGAACACTGTCACTCTCACCGCGCAGGGCGGCGCCGACGATCTCAGTCTTGTGGACCGAGTCGACCTTACCTATCCACGAACCTACACAGCACAGTCGGATTCACTGAAATTCACTGCCGAGGCCGGGGACCAGGTTGTCATTCACGGCTTCGCTCAGTCACCCACGCGCCTGGTTGACATTACAAATCCTTCGCAGCCCCTGGAGCTTGAACCCAGGGTTGCTGCCGAAACCGGCGGCTACTTGCTTCGAGCGGAGATTCCGCGGTCGATGCCAGGAATGCATACCCTGCTGGCACTCTCCGACCAAAGCGTTGCGAAGCCATTGCAGGTCGAGCGCAATCATCCTTCCACTTGGCACAGTGCGCGGCCGGGAAGCGAGGTTGTCATGATCTCGCATCCGCTGTTCGCCGACGCGCTCCCACCACTCGTTCGATTACGACGGGCCCAGGGGAAATCTGTCGCACTCGTCCATATCGATCAACTGTACGACGAGTTTAATTTCGGGCAGCCGAGTCCTTATGCAATTCGCGATTTCCTGAAGACTGCCACGGAGAAGTGGCAAAAGAAGCCCAAGTATCTGCTGCTGGTCGGAGACGCTTCGGTGGATCCGCGGGACTACCTGGGCTTCGGATTCTTCGATTTCGTCCCCACGAAGCTCATCTTGACCTCGGAGCTAAAAACAGCCTCTGATGACCCGGCTGTACTGACAAGCACGAGAACGGAAATCAGCTTGAACAATTGCGTGAGTTTGCCAAGCAACAACACTGGAGACTCGCGTACGAATTCGTTGAGACGGTCTCTGGCTCTGGCAAAAAGACCCGCCAGCAATTTGACAAGCTGATGTTGGTTGCTAGTCAAAAGCAGTTTGACGTGGTTCTCTTCTGGTCTCTTTGAAGGTGATCTTAAAGGTAATCCATGCTGTAGGCGATACCAAGAGCATCAGTCGGCAAGTAGCGATCAACGAACGAGCGCAAAGCAACTGCTGATCCTGTCACCTCGATCTGTGTGATCCTACCTTGAAGGTTGGCCGACCGCTTCGATATCTCAAGATCGCACTGTCGCAGGTAAATCCTGATTTCCCGGTAGAACTCAGGCTGTCTGAACATGTCTTTCAATCGGCGATTCTTGGACAGATCAAGCTCGATACGGACCTTGCAGAGCAGATGAGGTGAACGCGCGAGCTGAGCTGCAGTGCTCATTGAATCCCACTGGCGACCTGAGAAAAGACAATACCGGCGTTCGATCCAATCATCCGTACGGTGCCGACTACAATCACGAGGACGACCGCCAGCATGATCGCGTATTCGGCAACGTCTTGCCCATCTGTATTCCAGCAAAGTCCGATTAGAAGCGGGCTAATGGTCTTTCTCATGTCCTGCTTATAATGCCGACGCTGGATGCCGAGGGAAATGGCTACAACGTGGGGGGCACAAGGGGTATGGCCGGAAAGTAGACAGGCTGAAGTTACCTCTGGGTTGTGTCGAGCAGTCTTTACCTCACGCTCGGGTGACCGACAAGTAACACGAGCCGCTCGGAAAGAACTGGCGGACTACATTCGATCCCGCCGAAGCGCTCAAGCAGAGTCTTAACCATGGCTGCTGCTTCCGGAGAAAAGAAGAAGACGTTGGTCTGGAGCGACTCGTCGTGCCACTCGAACAGAGCCGCATCCTTGGGGCTGCGTCTGGTGAGGAAGTTGACCTCAAAGGCCGCTTGCAGCTGATCAGCCTTGCCGTCGCGGCAGCACTCGCTTGGCGGAATATCCACTCTGTACCATGATGACATGCTGTCTCGAATCGTATTCTGGGGGCGGTGCAGAAAACAGATGACACTTGTAAGTAACAAGAGTTACTTGGGGTTTGTCGCATGGCTGACAGAGGGGACTGGGGGGCCCTCAACTAACTAGATACAAATCAAGACGAATCGACGAGACATTCCCGCCATGTTACCAAAGATGTTTGGCTACCAAGCCCCGATTTCTAGCCGATTCACCTGAGAGATCTGTAGATTGATAGGGAAGAGGCTTTGGACCACGAGTCAGGTGACGATCGGGTCATCCGTGCTTTCACGGTAAACCGATCAAAGGACCGGCCGATTAGTGTGCGATGTCCAAGGGCGATTTGGGGTTTTCGAGCCCGAGATCGCTATGTTTACACGCTATCCACAGGCTGTTGCGGTTGGCGGGCAATGGGGTGCCGGATGAATCTGGGAACCAAGACCAAGGAGGCGAGTGACAAAGATTTGGGAAAGGCTGTTTCTAGGCAATCTGAAAGATGCGGAACAACTGGCGAATTCAAATCATTTTCGCATCGCAAGCGTCGTCTCCCTCTGCACAGAAGAAATTCGGACGAAGGCAGACAGGATCGAATATCTCCACATCCCGATTGCGGAGTCTCGTCTGATTCCTGCTCCAAAGTTTGAGGAAGTCATGGCGGCAATGGCGAACGGCGTTCAGCGGGGTAACCTGCTCATGCATTGTCTCGCCGGAATGAGCCGCTCGCCCATCATGATTGCGGCTTGGCTCCATCGCTGTGGCTACGCAAGTATCGACAAAGCACTCGCCGAGATTTCTGAGCTACGTGACATCGACCCCTCTCCCGTATTGCTGCGAAGTGTAAAGGAGCATCTGACCAGATGAAGAAAGCAGCGATTTATGCAAGGGTAAGGGGTCGTGACGCCGCCATCGATGAAGCCTCAAATAGCGAATGCCTGTGACGCAAATCACTGACCTGCGCGTTTCCGTAACTTGGAGGACAATGAGGTGAGCATGGCAAACTGCTGCGGCTCATCGACCAGCACATCAGTTTTGAGTTTGTGCGGGAGCAACTGCGAGACAGCTACAGCGAGACCGGTCGCCCCTCGATTGATCCCGAACTCCTGCTACGCATTCTGCTAATCGGGTATCTGTACGGCATCACCAGCGAGCGCAAGCTGGTGGAAGAGTTGCGTATGCATCTGGCATGGCGCTGGTTCACCGGGCTTGCGCTCGCAAGCTGGACCCCAGGAGCGCTTGTGGCATTGCACACCTCATGAATCTCCAGCGGTGTGCTATCGAGACCACGCGTTTCGGAGATCGAATTGCGCCAAGCTGACCAGGCAGCTCGCAAAGATTCAAGCCCAGAAACATCTCAACCCTAACGAAGCGGATCAATGCGCCCAGAATCAGTTCAGCGAGAGAGGATTCTACGATTCCGAATTCAAAGCCGGTGACGTGAAACGTTGAGCACGCTTCGAAACTGTTCATTCACGCAGGCATACGATGTTGGTACGCGCAACTGACCCAGGCAGTCCGGGTCCGCGGCAGTGGGTTCGAACCGATAATCCGATCAGAAAATTGACTATCTCCCCCCCTTTGTAGACGGTCAGTTTAAGCGGAACAGATTTCGCCGCAAAGACAGACTGGGGGTGGCGACCCTCCACATCCGCCTGTGAAAATAAGGAGTATTTATGGAAAATACTTACCAATCTCAACCCACTAAGACCCTAACGGACGACGAACAGTTCGAGCTATGCAGCTCGGTTGCATATCTAAAATTCGACGTTTTCGGGTTCATGGACTTCGAACTGGCGAAACGCTACTCTAAACAAGTGGCGGAACTCTGCCGACAGTTTGGCGCCCAGAACGTCGAAGGTGCCCTTCGAGACAAGGCTGTCGGTGTTCGTTTGCCAGCCCACATCACACGAGTACTTTGTAGCCAGCTCGAGTGGTGGTCACGATGATTGGATAAATCGCTACGATCCACGCCTATCCCAAGAGCCGGACCTAAACAATCCGGCTCTTGTGCTTTCTGTAAAAGCATGGCAGAACGCGCCACCAATGGGTGCGATCTAAGACACGTCGATTACCCCGGCCATCAGCACACCAGACATAACGCTCGACTTCAATAATCTCTTTCGCCGAACAGCGATGCCAGCAAGGGAAGAGGCGATTTCGAAGCGGCTCGCTTCGCAATCACTTTGTCCTGCTCGAAGTGACTAAGGTTACCTGCGCTGTGAAAAATTCATATACATCGGACGCAAGGTCGAGTTAACGTAGCGCACTTGGCTCCACTACGTGAAAGGCCTGCGCGAGTTCCGATTTCCTTTCATGCACGATCGCTTATGGATCGACGTGTCGCCTGAGGCAATTCAAGCCTGAACCAGACGGCATTAAAGCTGAAGGACTATGCCTGCAGCGGTGCGAATCTCAGAAAAATCGAATGACGCTGTGTTCACCCTCGGCGAGCTCTTTCCAACCGGCAGTGCGATCGATGTACTGAGTAGTGGCCACCTGACACTCTGGCGCGACGGTCACGAGCACCTCGGCGTTTCAGCAGAGCACGAGGGTCGTTCGTATGTGGCCACCCCGCTGGGGTCCGAACTGCAGAGACTCCTTCGGCTGCCGAAGGCAACGGATGATTTCGGTAACATCGAACTTCTAGTTTCGCGCTTGACGGGAATGATTGCCAGCCACTCGCAGCTGGATGAGGACTCCTCACTCTTAGTGGCAGCATTTGTGCTGAGCAGTTGGGTGTTTGATTGCTTGCCGACTGCGCCCTGTCTTAATCTGTGTGGAAGACCCGGAACAGAATCGACATTGCTGAACATCCTAGCCAGCGTCTGCCGTCGGCCGCTCCCACTCGCACAAGCGTCCATAGCCAAGCTCTCCAAGCTTCCGGAGGGGCTATCACCTACACTGATCCTCAACCATCTGCGTCCAGCTGCCCTTATGCCTGTTTTGGCGGCAATCACGGGATCGAATGTGAGTCTACTGGCGCACCATCGCGTTGTCGATTTGCGTTACGCAACCATTGTCTGTACCCAGAACCCGATTCCTGCGACTGCTCTGAACGTTCACCTGCATCCAGAGGGATCGGCCTACCGCCGCATCACCCAGGCCACTATGGAGCAGCTCGCTGACGAGTTCCAGCCGTACCTCTTGAGATATCGGCTTACTCGCCATCGTGAGGTAGCAAACTCGGAATTCGACGCTCCTTGGCTTCACTGGAATGTTCGAATGCTGGCACGAGCTCTAGGTGCGGCGGTTGAAGGCAGTCCTGAGACCCAAGCTCGTATCATCGAAGCACTCAGGCGCAGTGACGAAAAGTCGAAGGTGGAAAGCTCCCAGAGTCCGGCAGCTGTCGTTCTAGAGGCGTTGCTGGTGGCTTGTCACGAGAAAAGGCCCGAGATTCACGTTTTCGAGATTGCCGAACTGGCAAATGGAATCTTTCTCGGCCGACACGATGACCAAGTACTCTCTCCCAAAGCGCTGGGTGGGATCTTGCGCGCTGAGTTGGGCTTGTGTCCAGAACGGAATGCCCGGGGTTACGCATTGCGAATGAGCAGCCAGACCCGGCAACGCATCCACAAACTGGCCTCGACATACGGCACGTTATCGATGATGACACCGCATCCGGACTGCGCTCTGTGCTCCGAGCTTGCGAGCCAGACGCTCGACCCTGGCAACCACATTCGCAAACACGTACATGAAGTACATGAAGTACACAATCAAGCTGGAGCAGAGCCATGAGGGGCCCGCAAGCACCCCGCCCCGAGCAATGGGCAATCCTGCAGCGGCTGCGCTTGGCTTCTTGTCCAGTAGATCTGGAGCATCTGCCACCTGTTCGGCACCCCATTAGGGTTGGCTGCGAAGCTTCGCCTTGTGGATTTCACTTGTTTCCGATTGCCGGCGGTGCCGCCCTCGTGTTGCCCTTGCGCATCGTCGCTCAGAGTGCCTTTACTTTGTGTCGTCTCCATCTCTGGGGCGATTGGGTTAAGAAGGAAATATCCTGGCTTACTCGTTGCGACCAGCACCGCCACTATTGTTTCCATGAATATCGTGAGGAATATTCGCTGTTATTCTTTTGTGAAGAGGTGCTTAACTATCGCTTCCGTCCAATTATAGAGCTGAAAGCGGGGAGTACCCTGCGAGGGTTGGCCATCGGATTTCTACCCGACCTGGCACCGTTCGAAAAGGAGGAGAAACTAGCAGCCATGATCTGCCTTGAGGACGTGCTTGGCGATCAGTATCCTTTCAACATTGTGCTTGATTACGGCTGCGAACCGCGCGAATGTAAATACACTGTCAGACCGACGCCGCTTGGTGAGGAAGTGATCTGACTCACGTTGAGCACTCCGGCGTTCGCTGCCACCGGTACCCCCCAGTTTGCAAGCTTCTCTTTTTAGGCGAATGAAGACTACAAGGAGGAGAAGATTGGGGTCTTTGACGGCTTCCGTGTCGAATGTAAGCGTGACGCCTTTGAGTGGGATGGCGGAAACCCCTGCGTCGCTCAGCAGGTGCAGCAAACAGGCGAGTTCGTCGGAGAAAAGCTGGTTGCGTAACGCGTTGGCCAGATACGCGCCTTTGAGCTCGGTTTGAACCTCGTGGGGTACGGCGGAGAACCCGAGTTGGCGCAGGTTGCGGTAGACCAGCGGGTAAACTTGATGAGCGTAGGCGCGATCGAGAAGAAGCGACCACTCCACGGTCCCGGAAAGGAATTCGCGGGCCCGGGCTCGCTCGTCTGATGTGAGCTGCCCGCGGGAGAGCAGCAGGCAGAAGCGGTCTTCTTGGGTCAAGCTGCGAGACATGTCCTCTGGCATGATAAAGCAGAGGTAGCCGAGGGCTTGAGCAGACTCGGGTACCATCTCTCAGGGTATACGAAAAGGCATGGCAGCGAACACCCTCGTTATTGGCGAAGCCCGTAAACCGGCTGGTGGCGTCGAGTGCAGCAGCCCATGGTAACGAGGAACCTGCTTCCAAAGCCGCTCCCATCGAAGTCGCCTCAGGCGGTTGTTCAGCTAGATCGAAATCGCGCTCTTCTTCGAGTGCACGGCTTGGTACGCTCAACACGCCCGACATTGTCAGAGACGCGATTTACCAACAGCTGAGAAATCGGTCTACGGGCCAACATCTCAGCGGGCCGGCGATAGTCCTAATCCAAGCCAACGCTCTCCTTGTGATGTCGGTGTAGGACGGTCACGCCCGACTGGATCATTGGATCGCCGTGCCGCTTCGATGGTGGGTCCAAGGCCGCAACCGCGGACGCATTTGGAGTCACACCTGGAAGATAGAGTCCCGTGTCCCAGAAGTTGCCATTGTTGTCAGTCGTTTCCGAAAGCAGGTTCGTGTACCCATTGTTCTTGCCGCCCATCAGATAATGGAGCGGGACAACGATAACGATCATTCCAGTGGAAGCTGTGTCGACGTTATTGCCGCAAAGGTAGTACGCGATCGAGTTGTTACTCATGGGGATGCTGTTGCTGTATCCGTTTCCGCATCCAGAATTAGCCGCCGCAGGGTTAGCGCTCGACCGGAAGAAGTGCGCCGGGCCGATGGTTATATCCCAGTCCGTGATGTCATAGCTTGCATACTGCGGGCAACTGACGAACAGAGGGTTGCCGTTCGAGTACACGACATTTCCGCTGCGGTCATATTGATAGCAGAGGGGATTCCCGTCGTCATCTTCGTCATCTTCGTAGGGCACAACGTTTGGACCTGGTGCGAAAGTGAGTGAACCCGTGATCGGGATTATGTGTCCGTTCAAGATCTCGATCGAAGTCAAATATCCCGTGCCTTGCTGCGGCACAAATGAGGAGTTGATAACAGTGCAATAGAGACCGTGTAACGGGTCTGTCTGTCCGGAATGACACCATTGTCCTAACTGTTGTTGAGCGGAGGCCGGAATAACGGCGACAGCTGCGAGAATGACGAACAAAAAAGCGCTCCGAAATCCCATTGAATTGCCTCCTGTATGGGGGAGCACGTGAGCATCCTCGCACCGGTCCACCCTAGTGTCCATGCCACTTCAGTTAGTCTTTCGTCAGTAACACTCCGCGATTACTGAAGTTTTAACCGGGGTGGGCCTATTCGTAGCGCAATGCCTCAATCGGATCGAGACGTGACGCCCGTATCGCTGGGATCATGCCGCTGACCAAACCGACCAGCGTGAGGATACCGGTAGAAACCAGCACACTAACGGGTAAAATCATGAGTCGAATGTCGCCCATCTCTCCGGTTTGAGCCAGCGCACTTTAAAAGGTAAGTTTTGCTACAGAGAACGAAATAACTTAGGAGAGCACAATGCGGTGACGCTATCAACGGACGCGAGGCAATGCAAAAAGCACTTGCTCTCGAACCAGACTTGGTAGTGCTCGATTTTGCTAGCGACCGGCTAGGGGAGCTGGGCGGTGGCGGCAAGAGCCGCTCGATTCGGAAGCTCATTGGCCCGCTTCCTGGAGCGATTGAAATTTCGCGCGCCCGATCGATCGAGTCTTCTCAAATTTGACGGCGTTCGGCCGCTTTGGAAGCCAGGTGCGCGCTCGCGCCGGGCGGCTCGCGCAGGCCGGCTTTGGGCCGGGCGCATCCGATGCCGGCGACGGGCTGACGCAATACCAATTCATCCGCGGCATGCCCCTTCGGCAATGTGATGTCTCCCCCGAAGTGCTGGAAAAAATCGCCACCTATTGCGCTCTTCGTGCCGGCGCATTTCCGTCTTCCTCACGAGTTACCGACTCGCTCGTGCACATGGCGCGTTTCAACTGTCGCGAAGAATTCGGAATTGATCCAGGTTGTTGTCATCGAACTTGTCGAACCAATCATCCCAACTGATTTCCTGCAGGGGTAAAGACTCCGACGAATGCTCACGTGACTGATTTGGGTGACGCTACGTTTCTTACGATTTAAGGCACAGTGAAAGTTATTGACGTGGTATTGGTGGCGCCGAACTGGTCGGTGACGGTGGCGGTTGCCGTATAAGTGCCCGGCGCGGGAAAGGTTTCGAGCGCGGCGGGCGTGGTGAATGTGCTGCCGTCAGAGTATTGCAGCTTGCTGCCGATGATGAAGCCGTTCGACGCAGCGGTGCAGCCGAGGACGGTTGTAGGCGAGATGCTTGGCATCACGGTAATGACGATATTAGCCACCGGCCCGATTTCTCCGGGTTCAGCGTCTACGGTTAGAGACGCGGTGCTGGTGGGATTACCGGAGGCGTCGAGTGACTGTACGGAAATTTGATGGGAGCCGGTGAAGACCTTTACCGCTGTATTGATAGTGTCGCCATGTGCCGCATAGGCTACGTGACCATCGATTAGAACTTGCATTGCAGAAACCGGAGTTCCGGGATTCGCGGAGGCGATAATCGGTGTCGGCCAGTTTACCGTTGAGCCGCTGGCCGGGGAGGCGAAAGTGATCCCATTGGACGATGCTTTCGCGGATACTTGCTGTACCGCGACCGACGAAGCCCCGGCCGAATCGTACACCGTGGCGGTGATCAGATAGGTTCCAACAGCAGTATATGTGTGCGTGGCGGATGCGCCGCTAAGGACGGTGCCGTCGCCGAAATCGATCACAGATTTGGCAACGCTGCCTGATGATCCTGATGTGGACGCGGTGTACGTGAGGTCGCCGCTCTGAGACACGTTGAGTGCAACTGCAGGAGGCTGGTGACCGGGACGGTAAGCGATGGCGGGTGACATTTTGTTCTGAATACTGGGAAGACCGATCGCTTTCACGAACACGAAATAAGTTGTGCTCGCAGACAGATTCAGTTTGCTCAAATCAGTTGCATGCGTGCCAGCCGGGATGTCAACCAGGGGCGACAGGTTCGTACCATCGGTGCTGATGAAAACCGTAAAGTGATCGATGGTGTTTTCTTGGCCATTGACACTCCAGTGGATGGTGGTACCTGACTGTGAGGGCACCAGGTAAACGCAGTTGTCGATGCCGGGCTCGATGGCTGTTCCTTCCTCGTAGTCGTTCCAGGTTGCGATCTGTAGGGCAGGTAACTGATTGCTGCTCGAATAAAATTTTCCTGCTTCGACGAAACTCTCTAACCAGGTTTGGCCGCAGTTCTGATCAATGACGCGGTTCGTGCCCCATGCGGCGAGTGTGTCATTGAAACCTTTGAAAGCGGTGCCCACTGCGAGGCGTTGAGGCGCCTGCTGCGCTGCTTGGAAGAAACTGTCCTGAAGATTCAGTTCGGGGTCGAAGGGAGTGGCCTGCTGGATGTTCACCCATGAATAGCCACCATCCGAGGTGGCCTTGGTGAAACCGTTAGTTCCTCGAAGAAGCACAATCGGATTACCGGGGACGGATGAAAGCACGCGGCTCCAATCAATATAAAAAGCGTCCACATCGAAGAAGTACACCACCGGGCGGCCATTCACACGTATGTATGCCGGTGAAGATTCATATTGGGACGCAATGTATGTCAAATCGGAGATGAGTTGAGCGGTAACATCGCATCCGTTGCTCTTCGCCGCAGAGCCCAATGCCCCCTGATCTTCCATGATGGCAAACTGGAATTGACCGGAAGTGGTTTCGGCCTCGTTTCTGAGTAGGGTGGTGGCGTTTTCGATATTCGTATTGGCGACCCCATACCAGTCGGCGATGGCCCCTGCTATACCGCGGCTGATCATGTCCTGGACCTGTGCGTGGACCTGTGCTTGAGTATCAGAGACGTAGCCGACGTTCATGTGATTAGGCTGGCCGAACCAACCAAGCCACGTTGCGTAAATTTTTGTGGTCGATCCGCTGTAGAGCAGAGAACCGATTGGGAGTTTGCTGATGTTGCCGGCAGCGGCGTTGCCGTTTGTTTGCCTCGCAAACGAATTGGGTGCGCTTGTGTTATTACCGGTCTCGGCTTGGAGAGTGGTGCTTGCCGGTGGAATTGCCCCGATGGGCGTGTGCGCCCCTCCGCAAGCAGCCAGAAAAATTGTCAGACAAAGGGATGAGGCGGCGATCAAAACACAGGGGAGGGTTCTACGATTCACAGGAAACTACTCCGGCGAAATTGAGCTCAACCAGGACTACTGATTGCGTGGGCAGACCAAAAGGTTGGTTGGGAGGCTACGACTCTTGCCGAACGGGTACTGCGCAGCTACGGCGTGTAGCAAAATTGGGTTGTACAGAATGGCCTAGGTGTTTGGTCGGTTTAGAAAACCGGTGGGCCGTTCCGAGTGCTCAAGGCAATATCCGGGAATAGTCCGGCTTCTCGCTCGTTGCCTGAGTGGGTTCCACCGTCACTGACTCAGCTTTCTTTTTGTCCGACGAGGTTTTGCCCGAATGGACCGCGACCGCCTCTTCCAGTTGAGCCATAAGACTCTGCAGGTTCGCGTCGCGAGCATCCAACATACTGCGTATTTCTGCACTTACCTTCATTGCGCGCTGATACGCATCCCGAGCCTCGGTCAGGATGGGCATGTGTGCCAACAATTCCGCGGCCTGTTTTGAAAACTCGTCGACAGCTTCGTTGTAGGTGGCCATACTCCCAGGAAGGCGCTGTCCAGCCACTTCATTTTCTTTCTTCCACATTTCTTCCTCGCTATCTTACTTGTCTGATACATGCGGCATGGCAGTTCTCTGAGAACTGGCCGGTATGTCAGCCTTAGAGCTGTGGCGCTCCCACCAAATGGATATCCGCCGATGGGCATCCGCGATCTCGCCGGCTGTCATTCGCGATCCTATGAGCCTCAATCGATCATTGTCGTTTTCTCGCAATCCGGCAGAAATAGCGGACCAAGTATATGCACGTACGTAGTCTCTTGGAATTCCTCGACCGCTCAAGTAAGCATCACTGAGAGCACTCTGGGCTCGGACATCGCCTTGGTTTGCAGCTCGTTTGAACCATACCACTGCCTTGCGCTCATCATGTGGCACTCCGATTCCTTTCATATAGCCAAGCCCGAGCTTCCACTGCGCTTTGTCATTACCGTTTTCTGCCGCTTTCGCGAACCATGCCATTGCGTCTAGGTAGTTCTGCGACACGCCTTCGCCGTCAGCATATTGCAGGCCCATTTCGTATTGAGCAATGGAATCACCCGCGTTGGCTCGATTGAGTGTGCGATTCACATCCGTGCCCTGAATTGGTTCCTGGATTGCGAGAATCGTCTCTCGCCTGGTTGCCGTTAGTACATTGTCCAGGACCTTCGATTGCTCATCGTCTTGTTCGGACAATAGGTCCTGCTGCGGCGTAGGTAGGTCTTGTACGGACAACACTTCCTCCTGCTGGATAGCCAGCTTATGATTCTCGGCCGCAACCGGGGGGACTGCGCCATGGTTTGCTGCTCTTGAACGACTCAGGTGAAATCCGTAACCGATTATTCCCAGAGCAAGGGCAGCGGCCAGTCCTATTCTCAACCAGTAAGCCTGACTCCGATGCTCCTGGCTCCTCGTAATCGTTGTCTGATGAGGTAATTCTGACCCGATGTAGGGCCCGTTCGATTCGACCATTTCAGCCGCGTCCGTTGTCGATAGGCGGTTGTCACTTTCCTTGGGTACATCGGTATGGAGCCATAGTTCTGGGAAATCCCTTTCCGCGTCAAAGTCCCCGTTCTGGAACTGATCAAGACGATCCGATGTCGATACGCGGTTGTCACTTTCCTTGGGTACATCGGTATGGAGCCATAGTTCTGGGAAATCCCTTTCCGCGTCAAAGTCCCCGTTCTGGAACTGATCAAGACGATCCGATATTGTCTCCGACTCCGAAAGCAACGGTAAAACCTGATCGGCCAATTTACTCATCGCGGCCGCGTCATGTTGATTGAACGAATTCGGACGGATGGACATCACCTCGAGCACTCCCACCACCCTCGCATTCTGCTTTATTGGCAGAACCAGCAAGGACCGGATGCCCCTTACTTTGCACAATTGGGGGTCCACCCGCTCCTCTGTATTCGTATCGTCGCAGACAAGGATTTCGCCGGTAGCAAGACAAAGCCCGGTAAGGCTGCTGCCTGCATGCAAACGCGCCCCCACTTCTGGAGCCGGGGCTCCCGTGGAGGCGCGGCAGCACGCCGCTTCTTGTGTGCCAAGAACAATAGCCGCTCCGGCCGCCGCTGTTCTCTGCATCGCCTGGTCCAAAATGGCCTGAAGTCCCGGCTCAGGTCCTGCCGGCTCTTGTGCTTGAGAAGGCGTGATGGAAAGGAAGCGGACTGTGCTGTGCTCAGTTTGGCCTGGCTTCTCAGCAGCGTTGGTAATATTTGGATTGTCGGGCAAGGGGAAGCTCGACATACTCATGCCTTCAGGATAGTGTCTCGACCGCGTTTCAGCGTTATGCGCGTCAGGCTCGCCGCGGGAGTTCCGCAAAGCTCGGGCGCAGAAATACGGGATGTATCATTTTAGTATACAGCTGTTGCCCTATCTACTACGCTGATAACCTCAATCCGTACGCGGGTCTCACGTGAATCGAAGCTGCAAAGGTTGTGCTGGAGTCCCTGTTCCGCTGCGCACAAAAACTCTGCTTTTTTTCATCCTAGCCAGCCTGATCGGGAGCGCCTACCCAGCCAAACATGTAGACTCCGCGGCTTTGTCAAGTATCCGTGAAGCAGCCAATGTGCTGGATGAAATTTCCAAGAAATCTCAGAATGGAGTTCCCGATGCGGTTTTGAACAGCACGAAATGCATTGCGGTGATTCCGTCGATCACCGCGGAAACCGCGAATGTGAGCGCTGGTGGAGTGGCAACCTGCCGTCAAGCACCAGACAGCTGGAGTCCCCCTGCATTCGTTAAATTCACCGGGCGTGGAAATCCGACTCACCCTACTGCTTTGCTGGTTTTTGTTTTGAGTGACAAGGGAGCGCGGGCATTGCGGTCTGGCGATTTGCAGATCGGAGGAAAGAAACGGGCGCCCGCGCCTCTCGTGAGCACAAGCCCCGTTACCAGCCAGGTCGAACTGACCGCAGAGTTGCTCACCTACGAAGCCGCAGCGGGCGTGCTCTCCAGCAGTGAAGCCATCGGCGTCATTCGCAGCAACGCCTCGGATCCAAGCCGCAACGCACTACCCAAAAAAAAGACTGACAAATATCTACCGTCGGTTGTTTCTTTCTTTAACACAATTACGCCGACCGGGATCGTGATTCATCACACCGCCTTAATTCCGGGCCAAAAAACAGTGCCCCGCAAGGAGCGCGATATCGACGAATATCATCGAGAGCGCGGCTTCGAAATCTTGTGTTTCGGTCATGTTTATCATGTGGCTTATCACTACCTCATTATGCCCAACGGTAAAGTGAAAGCTGGTAGACCCGAAAGGTGCGAGGGCGCGCATGCGGCAGGGTACAACTCGTACTTGGGAATTTCAGTCGTCGGCGATTTCAGCAGCGAAGATAATCCAACCGGGGAAAAAGGGCCGACTAGACCTAGCCCGAAGCAGATCGCCTCCCTCCTTCAACTGTGTCAGCGGCTGAAAAACCGTTACCACATTCCCTTGCAACACATCGTTCGCCATAGCGATATTTCCAGCACCCAATGTCCCGGCGACCGGTTTCCCTTCAGGTCTGTTCTCGATCAACTCGTAACGAGACCCGGAGACGGAAAGCCGGGACGTGAATGATGCGCCCCAAGCGGCTCATGGCCCGGCTTATGGTAGCGGCCTTATCGACGACTTTGGCCGCTGCACCGCAACCAGCGCAACACAACACGAAAGCCTCCAGCGAGGAACCATTCCGTAGCTTTCGCATGCTGGACGCTAAGCTGAGTCTCCTCACGAATCAGCAGGACGCTTTGAAAGCGGCTTTCAATCCCGCGTCGGGCTCTGCATCGTCAGCGCGTCGGACGGAGGCTGCCAGAAGCATGAACTCCACAGCCGCTGAAATCGGCAGTATCGCGCGCAGGTTGGAACGTTTGTACGAAGGGCGCCACCAGCGCTTCGGGGTCCAGACATTTCGACTCATAAGGATTAAGGCCCAGAAGGTTCAACGGGACCTTGGTGCTG
>QIAH01000363.1 GCA_003225465.1 Acidobacteriota bacterium
GTCCGGCTTCCGCAGTCGCTGGTGCGGGCGCGAGCACGCTGTCTGCAGCAAGTACCCCAGGACCTACGAAACCGACCGCATCCGTTAGAGCGGCTACTGGCACTGATTCAAATGCCTCAAGAACTGACAGAACCTCTGCCAAGACGGGTCTGCCCCATTCCCGTCAAAAAGGAGAGGTGGTGCCGGCTGGTGAGCGAGACAATTTCCCTCTCTCATCCGACGGTGGACAAGCCTCGGCGATAGGCCACGACTCGAAATCAACGCCTTCCGTAGCTGATGTGCAAGCCCAATCGGACAATTCCAAAGAACTTGAGGAAATGGAAAGACAGATGGATCAACTGGCAAGCCGAGCGGGCTCAGTCCACGATAGTCTCGAGAATCTGCGGCGGCAGCAAGCTGCGCAGGGTTTGGGGCTACGAGGTGATATTGCATCCAGCCAGGAACGGATGAATACCTACCTAGGCAAAGCCCAGGCCGCGATGCGAAAAGAAGACATAAGAGGCTCCAAAAAGTATATGGAATTGGCCGAACCGGAGATCGAGAAACTGGAGAAATTTCTCGGTCGGTGAGGACATCTGACAGGTTGATCCAGTTACTCGTGAGGCGGCCGATAATCAGGAAGCTGACTGGCTCTTGCCCCTCCGTCAGAATTTCGCGCAAACAAGCAAATGATCGTCAAAACCGAATACGTGGACATTGCTCTGCCTGGTTCCCCGATGCGAACCTTCATGGCTGCGCCGAAGGCTGAGGGTCAGAACCCGGGCATCTGGTGCTATTCCGACATTTTTCAGCTGACACCCCCAATGCTGCGCACCTGTATACGGCTGGCCGGGTATGGATTTGTTGCGGCTGCCCCAGAAATTTATTGCCGCCTCGAACCCCCGGGAACGGTGATCCCATTCGATGACGCTGGACGGATCCGCGGCCAGCAAGATGCCGCGAAGACTCCGGTCGCGCATTTCGATGCCGATTGCCGTGCTGGTCTGGACTGGCTTTCCAAACACCCTAAGGTCGCCAGAGGAAAAATCGGGGTCGTGGGTTTCTGCATCGGCGGCCACCTCGCCTTTCGTGCTGCGTTCCAACCCGATGTCCGCGCAACGGTCTGTTACTACGGCACCGGCATCCATGACGGCAAGCTCGGTCAGGACGAAGATGCGGGATCGTTAGCCCGTGCAAACGAAATCCGCGGTGAACTTCTGATGATCTTCGGGACAAAGGACCCGCACGTGCCCGAGGCGGGACGCGAAACGATTGATCGGGGACTGCAAAGATCCGGTGCCCGCTATAACACGCTGCTGTATGAAGCCGAGCACGCCTTCGCGCGCGATGAGGGCCCGCGTTTCGATCCGGAAGCGACCGACCTCGCATTCGCAGAGATGATTTCTTTATTCCGTAAAGTCTTCCACAATTGAACAGGGGTTATCCATAATCCTCGACGGAAAGAAACTCAGGCAGGGTGCAGGCGGTCCAGAAAGAGGTTCGTGTCGCCCACGCCAACGCGAACTTCTTGCTTTTCGCGTACGCTTGGCGGACGAACAAATCGCGTACAATCTGGTCATGGCACAGTTGATGAGAACTTCGAACCCGGCATTGAAGGGCGACTTTTTTCGCACACAGGCAGGCGCATTCGGCGCGGATGCGATGACCGTATCCGGTACCGTCAACAAGACCGGCATCCTGTCGATCTGCGTGATTGCCACAGCTGCCTGGACCTGGAACCGCTTTTTAAACTCACCGTCTCCGGAGGTGGTGCTCCCTTCGATAATGATCGGCGCTATCGGCGGCTTCGTTTTAGCGCTGGTTACGATTTTCAAGAAGGAATGGTCGCCGGTGACCGCCCCAGCCTACGCATTGCTGGAAGGGTTGGTGTTGGGGGGCGTCTCGGCGATGTTCGAGTTGCGCTTTCCGGGCATTGCGATGCAGGCTGTCGGACTCACCTTCGGCACGCTCATCGCGCTATTGCTCGCCTACCGATCAGGACTGATCCGGGTCACCGATCAGTTCCGTCTCGGCGTGGTGGCAGCGACCGGCGGAATTGCGCTCTTCTACCTGATCACCTTTGTTCTAGGTTTCTTTGGTGTGCGCTTCAATTCCGTCTATGGCTCAGGGCCGATCGGGATTGGTTTCAGCGTGGTCGTGGTAATCGTCGCTGCCTTGAATCTGGTCCTCGACTTCGACCTGATCGAGAGTGGCGCTCGTGCGGGTGCACCGAAATATATGGAATGGTACGGCGCATTCGCTCTGATGGTCACCCTGATCTGGCTCTACCTCGAGATCATTCGCTTGCTGTCCAAGCTCCGTAGTAGAAATTGAGCGGCCGCCGTTTGCTTTTCGCCATGGAACAACGCAGCGAAAATCATGATTCTTCTGATTTCACAACAGGGACACAGAGTTCGACATGAGCGTGTCCACTCACGGTCGGGAATGAAAATGCAAGCGCGAAGAAGGTGGGGATCGCTAAGCAATGTGAGGATCCCCAGGTTAGCGTCCAAAGGACGGACGCGGACCTGGGGTACCAAGGCGCCGCAAATGAATTTTCGAGAGAGTCACAGAGAAAGCGGTTTGGTAATCATTGAGCAATGTGCCAACTGCCACCACGTCGAAGACCCAGTTGAAGCAAGGATTCCAGATGTCAGTTACTGGTCAAGGGAAGTTCTCAAAGTTGAAAGCGGTCATCTTCGACTATGGTGATGTGCTCTGTCTTCCGCCTACAGCGGACGATGTCGGCGACAGCGCACGAATTCTGGACATTAGCAGCGATGCATTTCGCGCTCTCTGGCACCGCAATCGGGATCTTTACGATCGCGGGGATCTTTCAACGGAAACCTATTGGCGTAAGTTAGCAGAAGATGCCGGAAAACCTTTGGACGTCGCGCAACTCCGTGAATTGTCGGAACGGGACGTGACCATGTGGAGCCGGCTTAATCCGGGCATGGTTACCTGGCTCGAATTTCTATCATCCGCAGGGATGAGGACAGCGATTCTCTCCAACATGCACATCGACATGGTCCGGCATGCGCGTCGAAATTTTCAATGGCTGGGCCGAGCCCACTGTACTACGTTTTCCGCGGAGGTGCGGTTGATTAAGCCAGATCCGTTGATCTACGAACACTGTCTGCGAGGTCTGGATGTTGCGCCGTCGGAAGCGCTTTTTATCGACGATCGACAAGTCAATATCGAAGCCGCCCGGAACGTGGGAATCCATGGGATCCAATTCAAGTCGATGGCTCAGCTCAGGATGGAACTCGATGCCGCAGGATTCCCAATGCTGCCTGAAGATCCGGTACAGACAAAGGCTTTGTCGATTTAAACGTGAGCTCTTGAGGACGCGGGCGACCACGATCCCCCAGCCGTGATTTCAGATCTCAGATTTCAGATTGGCTTGAGATGCAAACTCAGAAATGGAGATCGCACCGGCCGTCACAATCTGAAATCTTCAACATGCCAAGAAACGGAAGCCGGCTCCGCAAGAGGAACCCAAAGTCGTAAACGCGTAGCGGCTAGCAATTTCAGATTGAAGATTTCAGAATGTGATACTGATTACTGCTTCTGAGGGCCTTCGGGTCGAGTGGCTGTGTCTTGCAGTTTCTTGAATTCTGTCATCTCGCGCTGGGCATCCTCCATCTTCCCTTGCTTGCGATACAAGCCCGCAAGCGCGAAGTGCGCTTTGGCAGCAAGATCACTCGTTTTCTCGATTTCAATTACCTTCATCCAAGCCTTCTCGGCTGAGGCCGCATCTCCCTCGAGCGAGGCGGCCTTGCCTAGTGAGTACAGAGTCTCCGGCATTTCTGGCTGCAGAGTGTCAGCCCGCTTGAGTTCGGCGCGAGCCTCTCGCATCATGCCCTGCTGCAGCAGAGCATTGCCCAACTGGTAGGCAGCCTCCGCATTTCCAGGCTGCATTTTCGTCTCGGCGCGAAAAGCCTCCTCGGCTTTTGACCATTGCGAAGAGCCCGCGTACACGAGCCCGAGTTCAAGATGAAGTCTCGGGGTGTCTGGTCGGAGCCGGATCGCCTCCTGGAATTCCTTTTCCGCCTGTGGCATCTGCCGCAAGACATAATAGTTTTCGGCCATGGCCTGATGGGCTCGCGCAGAGTCCGGATAGTTCGCGAGCAGCGCATCGATGGACTGTTTGGAGAGCAAACCGCTCGCGCGTCCGAAATAGTAAAGCAGATCAGGATCGTTTGGACGGTTAGCAAGGGCCGCCTGCAAATTGACGACGGCATCCGGAAGTTGTTCAGCCTCCAGCTGCGCGATTCCCAGCGCAGCTTTGTCATCCGTCTTTTGCAAATGAGACACTGCCTCCGCGGCGTATCCCTGAGCGAGGAGTGCGTAACCCAGCAGTTGATGGGCGGCTGACAGTTCAGGATTTAGCTTCAAGGCTTGCTTCAGAGGCGGAATCGCGCCTCCAAAGTCGTGGTTTTCCAAAAACGCCTGGCCAAGGCGAACGAAACCGTCAGGTACTGTGGGCTCCAGCCTGGTGACCTCGCGGAACTCTGTGATGGCGACATTGAACTGTCGCTTCTTCTCCGCTTCGGTACCAGCCTGTATGTGCCGCAGCGCTTCGGAAGATGGGCCTTGGAATGCGACCAGAAAACATAGGAAGGCCCAAATCACGGTCGCTCCGGCTCACGGACCTCCAAAAACTGGTCCGCGTGAACGTCATTCAGAGTCTGATGGGCACCGGATGGCCAGGCGATTTCAATCTTGGCAGTATCCGATGATCCGAGGCCAAAATGAAGACGCTTGTCGCTGGCCGAGAGATAACTGCCGGCAGTGGTTGCGAATCGAGTCTGTCCGTTGACTCGCACACGCGCACCCAGCCCGTCGCGATTGCTGGCGGTGCCGCGAAGCGTCACGACCAACCAATGCTGTTTGGGTGCGCGGTTGAGGAGGACTTGTGGATGACCGCCTAGGACGGTCATCACCACGTCCTCGCGTCCATCATTGTTCAAATCACCGAAGGCGGCGCCGCGTGCAGCCCATGGTGAAGACACACCCGCATCCGCTTTCTGAAATCGCCCGTGCTGGTTCATAGCCAGCAGAGGCAGTTCCTGGTAGTGGAGAGAAGGATCGATTTGCTCGACGTTGTCCAGCACGTGTCCCTGGGCGACAAACAGGTCTTTCCATCCATCGTTGTCGAAATCTTCCAAGCCAACCCCCCAACCGGAGCTTCCGCTCGAGAGGACGCCGAGACCGGCCTCAAGACTTCGATAGGTGAACAAGCCATTCCCCTCGTTGTGGTAAACACCGTAAATCTCTCTGGGCAACTCGGTGACGATTATGTCAGGCCGCCCATCATTGTCGTAGTCTTGAAAAACCACTCCCATTCCGGACAGTCTGCGGCCATCTTCCGATAGAGCCGCTCCGGCCTCGAGCCCACGTTCGGTGAAGGTACCATTCCCATTGTTGTGGAACAGGTACTGCTGCATCCCATCGTTGGCAACGAATATATCTGTAAAGCCGTCGTCATCGTAGTCAGCGAATGCCACGCCCAGTGCCCGCCCCTTTTTGGCGGCAATTCCCGAGCGCTGGCTGACGTCCGTGAACGTTCCGTCGCCATTATTGTGATACAGAATATTTGTGGTAGCCGGAAACTCTTCAGGCGGGCAGTACGTGTGCCACTCCCCGCCACAGGTTTTGCTGTGCTTGGTGTCCCACTCCATGTAGCGGGTGCCAAATAAATCCAGTTTTCCGTCATTATCATAGTCGAAGAACCCTGCCGAAACCGACCACCCGCCGCCAGCGACCCCTGCTTTTGCCGTCACATCCGTGAACGTTCCATCACCGTTGTTGTGGTAGAGAACATTCTTTCCGTAGCTGGTGACATAAAGGTCGGGGTATCCATCATTGTCATAATCGCCCACAGCCACTCCTATGCCGTAGTTCCCGTCGCCCGCATTCGACAGTCCGGCGGCGGCGGTGACATCAGTAAAACTACCGTCGCGGTTTTGCCGGTAAAGGCGGTTCCAATACTGCGGATCATGGCGATCGAATGTTTCTGGCGTTTGCATCGGACTGGTGAGCCGTCCGCTATTCACGAGAAATATGTCCAGCAATCCGTCATTGTTGTAGTCGAGTAAGGCGACGCCACCGCCCATGGTTTCGATCAGGTATTTCTGAGTGGTAGGAGAGTTCCGGTGTGTGAAATCCAGGCCGCGAGGCAAGGATACTTCAAAAATTGGCGTAGAGGATGCGACGACCGATGCCAGGGCCAGCAAGCCAGAACAGCAACGCCACCTGAGCCGATGCATCATTCTCGTTCCATATTGCTTAGAACAGAAACTTCAACGCGAACTGGATCAATCGCGGATTCGTTCCAGCCGCCGTGCTTGTTACTACCCCGAAATTTTTGTTGTTCGAGGTGCAACACGTCGTGTTGGGAGGGGCGAACAGTGTTCTGTTGAAGAGATTGAAGAATTCTGTACGAAACTCCAATGCGAAATTACCGTCGCGGCCAAACGTGGTCTTCTTAAATAATGCGAAATCGAAATTGTTAATCCCTTGAGAACGCAGCCGGGGATCGACGCGCGGCTCATTGCCGAAAGTGAAATCAGCAGGCGCCGTGAAACAGGCGGTGTTAAACCACCGCGGTGCGGTGGGGTCATTGAAATTGCCTAATCGCGACGAATCGGGCGCGGAGACCGAAGCGTGGCAGCCGGGGACAAAATTGGGGCGAGACCCTCCGCCAAAGAGCGTGGTGCCATTGGCCTGCCCATTGCTGAAAATTAGCGGAAAGCCACGCTGGAACGTTGTTACTCCGTCTACGCCCCACCCGGAAACAACTTTGTCGGTTGCGCCCAGGACAGCGGGAAGAAACCTTCTGCCGCGGCCAAATGGCAGGTCGAGAACATAACTGATGACCAACCGTTGCGGAACATCTTGCGAGGACAAAGAACGTTCGGCACGAGGATGGTAATTGTCCTGAATGCTGCCTACTCCTGTTTCGAGCCACGACGTGAGGGTGTCAGTATCGCTGATGAGCTTGGCATTGGTGTAGGCAACCAGAACTGATCCTGCGCCTGCGAACCGCTTTTGTACCGTGAGCTGTAGCGAGTGATAAATGCTGCCATACGATCCCTGACCCGCAAGTTGGACGCTGGTATATTGCGGATACGGTCGAAGTAACTGTCCGGCCGTCGTGGTGGATGCGGTTAGAGCCAGCGCTTTGCCATCGATGAAAAAAGGATTCGGCACTGACTCGAGAATACTGACATGTTGTCTCGGATCGGGCAGCGCGGGATTCACCTGAGCAGCAGATTGCGCGAGCAATGCATCGGAGATCTGGTTAATTTGCTGCGAGTATTGGGCAAGGTGAGTACCTTTGGAGCCGACGTACGCCGCTGAGAGCACGAAGCCTTGGGGCAATTCCCGTTCGACATTCAGGTTCCACTGCTCCACATAAGCCTCGGGGTGATTCCTGCGGTCCGCCTCGGTGATCGACTGCACGACTTGCGTGAGGTACTGCTGCGTTCCCTGAGTTCCAAGGCCGCGGCCCGGAGGCGCAGAGATCCCGTCGGGAAAGGGCAGGGCAATGGTGTTTATCGGGTGCGTTCCATCCAGTGTGCCGGTAAACGTCGTTGAAGCGGCGTTGACCATATCGTTCAGCGGGTTCAGCGCGAACGAAACATAGGTGGGCACCCAGAAGACTCCATACCCGCTGCGCACTACCGTCTTCGGATCGATGGCAAACGCGAAACCGAGGCGCGGCGAGAAAGCGAATTTCTCCAACGGAATATTGTTTCGTGAACGAGGGTCGACCAGAAAGACATCTCCCTTTACGGGCGCGGAGCCTGGCGGCAGGTATCGAGTCAGGAAGTTCGTAGCGCTAGGATCGAAGTACGACAATCGATTGAACCTCTCTGACCACGGTCCCTGGAGTTCGTAACGAAGCCCGAGATTCAAGGTCAGTCTGCTGGTTGCGTGCCAAGTATCGCCGAAGTAGAACGCTCGATAGATCTGCTGTCCTGCAGTGAAACCCGGCACTACAGCCTGATCGAAAAAGTGATTTTCAAAATTGCTGAAGTTGTCGGCATAGCCGAGCAGAAAATCGGCAAAAGAAAAGCCGGTGCCCGAAACCCCTGGCAGGCTGGTGAAGCACGCTTTACCGGGAGCACAAAAATCGAAAGCGGCGCTGGCAACATTGGTCTGACTGTAGTTGTCCCGGCCAAGCTCGATCTGCAAGCCGAACTGATATTGATGTCGGCCTTGCATCATGGTGACGCGAGGTGAAAGATCGAACTGGGTATTGCGATCCTGTATGAAACTCTGTCCCTGCGTACACATGATGTTGTCGGCGACATTGGCCACGCATGGGGTAGGAGGTGTTCGCATGAAGGCGGGAATGCTGGTGTTATAGCTCGCGGGCCAGCCGATCGAAGTAAGGTCAAATCCCGCATTCTTGGGTGTGCGGTTGTATTTGAACCGGCTCACACTGGCGCTGAAATCGAAACTTGAGGTGGGAGAAATGCTGTAATTGTATACAGCTGCGACTGCGTGGGTCGAATATCTCTCGGCGCAACGGTCCGCGCACAGCCCGCTGCCAAGCGGATCGATGGGCAGATCGAGCATGTTCCAATAATTGATTCGAACAAACAGCTTCTGTTTGTAGGTAATGTCCTGGTCGACTCGAGCGACGACCTGGTTTTGATCCCCTCCCGTTCTAGCGGCGGTGGTGAAGTTATTCGTAAGTGCTCCGGCTTTCGTCGGTACCGGCCAGAGATTCAGCAACTGCTTTGAAGTCGGGTTGATTCGATTCGCAGGTATGACATTGCCGAGGAACGGTATGGGAGTCGCCGTACTGCCCGGACATGCACCCTGGGCGTTCACAATGCCGGCACAGGGGTCGTAAATCTGATCAATCACCACTGCGTTTCCGACAGCGTCTTGTCCCCTGTCATTGCAGATCCCATTCGTAAATCCCGATCTGCAGATTTCAGATAGATCACCGTTTAGTTGTTTTGTATCTGGAACAGTGGTCGTGAACGGTTGCGCAGTGCGCAGCCGAAACCCTTCCCAACTAAGGAACCAGAAAGCTTTGTTCTGGCGTTGGCCTGGCAGTCGGAACGGCCCCCCGATCTCCGCCCCAAACTGATTCTGCACCCAAGGTGGTGTGGGGTTACCCGCAGCCTTCAGGAAGTAATCGTTCGCGTTAAAAATCTTATTGCGAAGATACTCGTAAACTTCGCCGTGCAACGAACTCGTGCCTCCTTTCGTACTGAGGTTGGTGACACCACCGGCGAATTTGCCCCACTCCGGACCCAGGTTGCTGGTTTGAACTCTGAATTCCTGAATCGAATCCTGTATGGGAATGAGAACAGGCAAGTTGATATACCCGATGTTCAGTGGCTGACCGTCGAGGTACTCTGCGCTCTGATTGCCAAAAGATCCGTTGACTTGGTAGTTTCCCCAGCCGAACGGATTCACTCCAACCGGGGTTCCGGTGGAGCTGCCTTGCGGCACCACCGACGGAGCCAATTCGATCAGATTGAAAACATTGCGCCCGTTCAAAGGCAATTCATTGGCCTTGCGCTGTTCCACAACGGTGCCCATCGTAGAAGATTCGGTGTCGAGCAAAGGCGTTTCGCCCTCTACCATTACGCTTTCAAGGGCGGAACCCAACACCATCTCAAAATTGACTTCGAGCGCGTCTTGAACGTGCAGAATGAGGTCAGTCTTGATGACTGCCTTGAAGCCAATTTTTTCGATTTCAATGCGATAACCACCGGGTGGCAAATCAGTCACGTAATAGCTTCCCGTCTGGTTCGTAATCCCCTCGTAGCGAACGCCCGTTCCCGTGTTGATAACGATTACCCTGGCTTCGGCAATGACGGCGCGGGTGGGGTCGGTGACGCGTCCAGTCAGAGACGCATTCGTAGATTGGGCATGAAGCGAGATCGCCCATGTGAGACTGAAAAGCGCTGCGAGGCCGGTGATTCTAGGCATGAGGGTTCCCCGTTTCAGCCTCGAGGATCTGGGTGGTCAGTCTATACAACATACGCTTTGAAGGGATCAAGTCTAATGCGAAGGGCGGAGGCAGAGCCCCTTCATGCCAAGTCCGTAAAAGATTGATGTGCAACGGGTAGTTTGATGCGCTAGCTCACCCTCAGGTCAACATGGGAGGACTCGCCAAGGCCTTGGATTTTCTCACCCAATAAACACGTGAACGAGTGGGAATGTGTACCAGGTCGAGGATAATTTCTTGGGTATCACTTTTTTCGTGAAAGTGCCGAGGTGGGTGGTGTATCGTCTGCGAGCTATTCGGCGTTCCTCGTCGAACCTCCGACGGGGAATGACTCGTGGCTTGTGCAATTTGATTTTTGAGATGCTAGCATGAACTCTCCCCCGCAAGGACGTGCACTAGCGCTGCCATTCATTCGGGCCGGCACCGCGAAAGATCCCGTCACGATAGCGGAACAGGTTGAGATAAAAGGCCAAAGTGATGAAGACGCAATGGCCCGGCTGCAGGCTCAGGACTCAACCGCCCTCAATTGTTTGTTTGACCGTTACGCCCACCTGGTGCTGAGTATTGCCCTGCGCATTCTTCGCGATTACGGCGAAGCGGAAGAGATTGTCCAGGATGTGTTTTTCTACGTTTACCGGAAGTCTGTGCTTTTTGAGCCCTCCAGAGGTAGCGCGAAAGCGTGGATCGTGCAGATTGCCTTCCACAGAGCGCTCGACCGAAAGGCGCACTTAGCGCGTCGTGGTTTTTACGTTGGTACAGACATTGATCCTCTGCATGATACTCTGTTGGACCGCACGGACGTCGAGCGGGAGATCGGAGCCGAAATGAATCGGCTGCATCTGGAAAGGGCGTTTGAAGAACTCCCCGAGATTCAGCGCCGTACGCTTGACTTGTTTTACTTCCAAGGGCTTGAGCTGAGAGAGATCAGCGAGCGGTTAAATGAGCCCTTGGGTAATGTCCGTCATCATTTTTATCGCGGGCTTGAAAGATTGCGCAAAAGTGCGTTTGTTCGAAAAACGTGGGAGAAACGGTCTCTATGACGATGGCGAATAGCCATTGTGACCATGAGCGATACAAGGAACTCAGCGCTCTGGCGAACGCCGGGGCACTCGGCTCTGCCGAATTGGCGGACCTACGCTCTCATCTCCAGATTTGCGAGCAATGTCGCGAAGTGCACGATCAGTATCGCTTGCTGGCCCAGGTCGGAATGCCCGAGCTTGCCGCGATGCACGCTGATGTGCAAGAAGATAACGCTTGGGACGTTACCGCAACTCGCAGGAAGTTACTTGCCCGAGTTCGAGAGGAAGTGGGCACTTCAAAGACGAATTGGTTTCCGTTTTCATGGGCGGACCTCGGGAACAGGTACACACCTTTTGCCGGCGTAGCGGTTGCCCTGTGTCTGGTGCTGCTGATCGTGGGAGCCTACCATGTGGGCGCGCGAAGGCCGTCCAGTACGTCCCCAATGGCCTTGTCTGAAAACCGCTTCCAGCAGCTCACAGCAGAGAAAAAATCGCTCCAGGATCAATTGAGTGCCCAAACCGGGCAGATTGTTCGTCTACAGCAGGAGAACTTGCGAAACGATCAGGAATCCGAAAAATTAAAGTCCGCGTTGCGCGCGATGACGGAGCGAGTGAACGATACCGTAGCCGCCAAGTACCGCGCGGATGAGCAGATGCGGGACTTATCGGAGCAGCGCGACAGCTTGAGCGTCCAGCTTCGAGACCTCGAGCAAGCCAATCAGGGCATCCGCGCTGAACTTGCCAGCCTACGTGCCGAGCGTGACAGGGTCCTGCTTCGGACCGTGTCTCTGGAATCGAAGATCGACGAACTCACGGCTGCGACTCGGGATCAGGAACACAAAATCAAAGATGAGGAACAGTATTTAGCTTCGGACCGGGATATCCGGGAATTGATGGGTGCGAGGCATCTTTACATTGCCGATGTTTACGACGTAGACAGCCGGAGCCGTACGCGTAAGTCCTTTGGACGGATATTTTATACACAAGGCAAGTCACTCATTTTTTACGCGTTTGATCTTGATCCCGGAATGAAGAACGTAAATGCTTTTCAGGTTTGGGGACGCAAGGAGATGGCTCAGGGCACGCAAGGTCGACCTAAGAGCTTGGGCATTCTTTATCTCGATAACGAATCCAATCACCGCTGGGTGATGCGCTTCGACGATGCGAAACAGTTGGAGGAAATCGACGCGGTGTTCGTCACGATCGAACCGCATGGCGGTAGTCCGAAACCCACCAGCAAGCCCTTTCTGTATGCTTTGCTTCGCAAAGAAGTAAATCATCCCTAAGAAGCTCCTTGCCTGAGTTTATCGCTGGCGACCATTCAGGGCAGCATACGTATCCGTTGACCAGTTCGACAACTAGAGTTTCCCCCTTTTGGTACAAATCCCTTCCGCGGCGCGTATTCGTTATTAGTAAGGTTTCGGCGTGGGGCTCGTCCGGGATCAATTCACACTGCAAAGTCGAAGTTATTTCGCACACTTCCGCCGCAAAGGCGTTGGGGGCACATATGTTCAACGTGAGGTTCCGTCTCTGCACGAAAGTAGGGATTTCGCTGACTGTTCTGCTTCTCTGCTCAACATTGGCGCTTGGGCAGAGCACCTACGGCTCTATAGCGGGGTCGGTAACGGATCCCTCCGGAGCGGCCATCAGCGGTGCCAGTGTTACCTTGACCAACGCGGGCACTTCAGAGACACGCACGCAAGCGACAAACGCCGACGGACAGTATTCGTTCGTGAACCTGATTCCCGGCGCCTACAGGATTGACGTCGAGAAGCCGGGCTTCAAGCGCTCCACGCTGTCCAACATCGCCGTACAGGTGAACCAATCTTCAAAAATCGATGTGAGTCTAACTGTTGGCCAGGTTAGCGAGACGGTCGAAGTCACCTCCGAGGCTCCCCTTCTTCAGGCGGAGACGTCCTCGCTCGGTCAGGTGGTGGAACAGCGCAAAGCCAACGAGCTTCCGCTGAACGGACGAAATATTTTTAATCTGATCACGATCTCTCCCGCGGCCGTGGCCCAGGGCGGATCGGGTGGTTCGCCCGTAGGACAGAACCCGTTCAGTTGGGGCAACTACCAGGTGGGAGGTTCATTCGCGAACCAGGGCGCACAATATCTCGACGGTCAGCCCCTGAACATCGGTTACATCAACCTGCCGATCATCATTCCAACTCAGGACTCAGTCGGCGAGTTCAAAGTGCAATACAACAATTTGGGTGCCGAATGGGGCAAATTCTCAGGAGGCATCGTGAACCTGAGTACGAAGCCCGGCACAAACAGTTGGCACGGTTCGGCCTACGAATTCTTCCGCAACAAAGTGTTAAACGCAAACGAGTACTTCCATAAGCAACAACAAATTCAGAAGGGCCTGAAGAACGAGGCACCACCCTGGTCCCAGAACCAGTACGGGATTCAAGTCGGCGGGCCCGTCATTAAGAACAAAACCTTCTTTTACACGAGCTGGGAACAATATCGGCAGCGGACGGGATCACCGTTCACGACCACGGTTCCCGCAGCTGGCATGCTGAACGGAGATTTCTCGGCGCTGTGCACGGCGGGCTTCACGAACGGCGTGTGCAATGATCCGGCGGGCCGCATTTACGACCCCTACACCGTGAAGTCCGGAAGCCGGCAGCCTTATGGGCTCGATCCAGGTAATCCAACTTGCCTCGGAAATTGCATTCCGAGCGCCGAATTCAATCAGGCAGCGCTTGTATTGGGGAAGCTTTACTACCCGGCCCCTACGCAGTCCGGCACGGTGAACAATTTCTCCAGCGCCGCCGCCTCGGGTGGTAACACCAACGAGTTCGTCGTGCGAGGCGATCAGAACATCGGAGCGAATACCCGCTTGTTCGGAAGATTTGCATATTACGGTCTGACCGACCTCCCCACCAATCCGTTGGGGACGGGTCTCTGCCAGGATCGTTGCGCGGAACTCTACCATAGCAAGCTGCTCGTCATCGACGTGAACCACACGTTTACGCCGACGACCATTCTCGACGTTAACCTCTCTGGGAGCAGGTTTGTCTACGCGCGGGCGCCCATTCTTTCGGGTTTTGATTTGACCAAGCTGGGCTGGACTGCTGCCTACAACAGTCCACCCGCAAGCATGCGGACTCCACCAACACCCGCTTTCCTGTTCCCCAACGACACTGGAAAGTCGCAGGGCAACAGCGCCATCGGAGACCATAATACGCAGTACAATCTCTCGCCCGCGCTTACCATGATCCGCGGCAAGCATACGTTGCAGGCGGGAGCTCAGTTCGAGCTGGGCCTGGATAACTACTTCCAAACCAACATTGCCAGCGGCGCGTTTGCCTTTGCCGGAAACTGGACGTCGTCCGGCCCGTCAGCGGCGGATGGATCTGGATTCGGATTCGCCGACTTCCTGCTCGGGTTGGCGCAAAATCAGGGTTCTTTCGTGAACCAGACGGAAGGCGTTGCTCAGGTTCCGGCCCAGACAGCGGGCAAGCAAGTCTATCGGGCGTTTTACCTCAACGACACTTTCCGCCTGACCAATAAACTCACCCTCAACTTGGGGCTTCGTTATGAGTTGCAAGGGCCGTGGTCGGAGCGCCTCAACCGGCTCACCTATTGGGATCCCGCTGCTACCAATGCAACCGTTACCGGTTGCGGAGGCGCGGCAGGTTCGCCGTGTCCGGGTGACGCGTTTCTCGTGAAGACTGGCCGTAACAGCAGCGCTAACAATATCCCTATGGATAAAAAGGCGTTCTCGCCGCGCCTCGGATTTGCGTATGCGTTTGACCAGAAGACCGTGATCCGGGGTGGCTACGGGATCTTCTACATTCCGAACTATGTATCGTTTGGACTGAATCCCGACAATGACGTCGTAGACCTGGCGACCACTGGCTTCACGGCGACTACCGATAAATTCACAACACCGTTTAGTACGCTGAATGGGACGAACTGCACACTAGCGGGTAACAGCTTTGCTACTTTTTCGTGCGCCGATAACAGCGGCCCGTTTGGCGCTGGGGGAATTGTGTTGCCGCCCGGACGGAATCCGCAACCCAATGTATCGGGTTTCGTCGCCAAGAATGGTTCTCCCACGCTGGCCCCGTACTTTAATGCCAAGTACGGGTATGTCGAGCAATACAACATCGACATCCAACGTGAATTGCCGGGCGGTTTCTTCGCGGATGTAGCCTATGCCGGCTCGCACGGCGTGCATCTGCAGCAGTACTCGACTCACTTCAATCAGATTGGTGAATCGTTTGTGGCTCAGGCCGCAGGTGAATTCAACACAGCCATCGCGGGCACCTGTGCTGGTGCTGCCGATCCTGTCGCCTGCGCGAACGGCTTTGTCACTATCGGGCAAGCGGTGCCCAACCCGTTAGTGGGAAGTCCCCAGCCCAATCTCAATGGGGCCACGATCATTGCTGGTCAGCTCAATCGGCCCTACCCCCAATACAATGACCTGAATCTGGCGGGGTACGGCTGCTGCGACAGCACGTACAATTCTTTGCAGGCTACAGTGACTCGGCGGTTCGCCGGCGGCGGCACCATGTTGGTGGCCTATACCAATGCAAAGCTGTTGACCAATACCGATACCTTGACGAGTTGGTTGGAAGGTCCTACTGGCGGCGTCGGACAGGTCCAGGACTGGAACAATCTGAAAGGGGAAAAGTCTCTTTCCTCTCAGGATGTTTCGCAACGTCTGGTGATCAGCTACGTCCTTGACCTTCCTTTTGGGCATGGCAGGAAGTTCGCGGCCAACCTAAGCGGAGTAGCGGACAAGGCGGTTTCCGGTTGGGGAATTGACGGCGTTACCACTTTCCAACGCGGCTTTCCACTCAAGATCACTTGGGCCGGCGCCGGAACCTCTTTAGAGAACGCCAACCTGGGCGTCGCCAATGTTCGTCCGGATGTTGTTTCCGGATGCAGCAAATCTGCTGGCGGCAAACACATCTCGCAGTGGTTCAACACGACCTGCTTTGCGGCCCCGCCCCAATGGGGCTTCGGCAGCGAGTCACGTACAGATGCAACACTCCGGACTCCCGGAATCAACAACTTTGATTTTGCGGTATTCAAACGGACAACAATCACCGAGAGAACGGGTCTTGAGTTCCGCACCGAGTTCTTCAACCTGTTCAACCACCCGTATTTCTCTCCTCCGGGAACCGGCTTCAACGGTACGGCTACGGGCCTGGGGAATAATGGATTTGGTGCAATCACGTCGACGGTGCAGGGCGGTGTCGCTTCACCGGAACGTCTGATCCAGTTTGCTTTGAAGTTCGTGTTTTGATCTGTGCGATTCGGCGACGAAAAGTCACACCGCCAAGGGCAGGAGCGATAGTCAAAGAGCAGCAACTTGTTTGTCTGGGCAATCCGCGATCCCAGCAACGCGACGAAGGAGTGCTCCTGCCTATAATTTCATGCGTCGGGGCTTTTGGTAAAAGAGCGATAGCGCCAGGGCCGTTCTTCGATACTGCCCTCCACGGCTGCCAGTCCGCCCTGCTTCATACGATCGCGGATCATCGCGCAGGTGTGCGATAGGTTCAACTCTTGCTCCACACCGGGATACTTTCATGACATTTTTCGAAATAGGTAGCATGCTGTGAGGTCGAAATGCGTAAAAAACCAGCGTATGCAATAGACTTCCTCAAGATACTTGGGCGGTGAAACAGGCGAACGATGCCATTGACTTTTAGTCTCTTACCGCTGAGTTAACCTTTTATCAGCCAGCCAGCGATAGACCAAGTCTAACGCCAATATAATGAAATGTATGGCTAAGCCTGATCACCTTGCCTTGCTCGCGGTTGCGTTGGCGGAAGCCCAAAAAGGACTAGCTGAAGGGGGCATTCCGATTGGAGCTGCGATTTTTGATGCAGATGGTCGTCTTGTCGGCTGTGGTCATAATCGCAGGGTACAGAATGGCGATCCATCTCTCCATGCCGAAACCGACGCGTTCCGCAATGCTGGGCGCCAACGCAGCTATCGAGGTTTGACAATGGTGACCACCCTGGCGCCGTGTTGGTATTGTAGCGGCTTGATTCGGCAGTTTGGTTTCGGCGGGGTGGTTGTCGGAGAGAGCCGGAACTTTCAGGGAGGGTTCGCGTGGCTCCGCTCTCTTGGCGTGCCGATGGTTGATCTCGACTCCGCGGATTGCGCGACGCTCTTGAGTGAATACATCCGCAAGAATCCGGACGTGTGGAACGAGGACATCGGGCAAGACTAGGAAACGTAGGTTATTCGATGAGCATCGATAAGGGAGTTCTCAAGAGCCTCCCCAAAGTTCTTTTGCATGAGCATCTGGATGGGGTGCTCCGGCCAAGCACGGTCGTTGATTTGGCGAAGAGCATCCACTACACGCTGCTGCCGAGCGAGGACCCCGTCGCTCTAGGACAATGGTTCCATCGCGGCGCCAACCAGGGAAGCCTGCCGGAATACCTGAAAGGGTTTGCGCATACCATTGCCGTAATGCAAACCGAGGGGGCGCTTGAGCGCGTCGCTTATGAACAGGCACAGGATTTAAGTCTCGACAGTGTTATTTATTTCGAGACCCGCTTCGCTCCGATTTTTCACACTCAAAGGGGACTCACACATCAACAGGTGGTTTCCGCGGTGCTCAGGGGCATGGAGCGGGGCCGAAAGGATTTTGGGATATCGTCTGGATTGATCATCTGTGCCATGCGCAACATGGACGTGTCGCTGGACATGGCGGAACTAGCGGTCGATTTTCGGCAACGTGGTGTCGTCGGCTTTGATCTGGCGGGCGAGGAAGGCGGGTATCCTCCAAAGAAGCACGTAGAAGCGTTTCATTATATTCAACGACAGAACTTCAATATCACGGTTCACGCCGGAGAAGGTTACGGAAAGGAGTCAATTTGGCAGGCTATCCAGTATTGCGGAGCGCATCGAATCGGTCATGGGACACGGCTGATCGACGATATTGCGGTCGCAGATGGCAAGGTCGTAAAGTTGGGTGAACTTGCGCAGTATGTTCTCGACAAGCGTATTCCATTGGAAATCTGCCTGCTGAGCAACGTCCATACGGGCGCTGCGCGCAGCCTTGAGGAGCACCCCTTCCGGGTCCTTTTCCGGGAGAAGTTTCGGGTTACGCTCAACACCGATAACCGATTGATGAGCAACACTACGATGAGCAAGGAGTTCGCGGCGGCTGCGGATGCCTACGGGCTGTCTATCGACGACTTCGAGAAGATCACCATCAATGCAATGAAGAGCGCCTTCCTGCCCTATGATCGGCGTATCAATTTTATCTACTCCACGATCAAGCCTGGTTACGCCAGAATCCGCTCCTCTCTTACGAAGGCATAAATCTGAAACTTGCCAGACACCGCGGAAGTGTGGGGCCCAGTCTTTCAACCTGAGCTCACGCCGAAAGCGCTGCAAGCGTTTCGGCGAGTACAAGCGTTCCATTCGCAATGTCTTCCGGAGACGCATATTCGTCCGGTCGATGGCTATAACCGTTGCGACAAGGGATGAACAACATGGCTACATGTGCAATGCGCGACATAAAAAGCGAATCATGGTACGCCCGACTAACCATGGGAAGGGAGGGCAATCGTAGCTTTCTGCATGCCTTCGAAAGCGCCTCAACGATGGCTGGAGCGCACTCGGCGGGGGCGTCGGCGTTCAGTAGTTCTTGGCGGATAGCAACGCGTCGTTTGGCTTGGATCGCGTCGCAGGCATTTCCCAGTGCGTGAAGGAGTGCGTCACGGCGGGAGAGATTGGTGTCACGGATGTCCACGCTCAACTGCACGCGGCTAGGAATACTATTGACCGCGCCCGGGAAGATATCGCACATACCGACAGTCGCTACCGTATCGGGTGCACCGCTGTTGCGAGCCGAATCTTCGATGGTCAGAATCAGTTCAGCGGCTGCACAAAGAGCGTCTTTGCGATCCGCCATGAGGACTGCGCCCGCGTGGCCACCTGCGCCCTCGAAAAATACGCGGAGGCTGGCTGGAGCCGCAATTCTGGTCACGATTCCGACCGGGACTTTGTGTTGTTCGAGCAACGGCCCTTGCTCGATATGTAGTTCCACGAACGCCTTGTAGTAGTCATCGGGCAGCTTCACGTTTTCGAGTTCACCGGACAAACCTGCATTTCGGCGCGCCTGCTCGACGGTGTTGCCGTCGCGGTCGACAAGTTTTCTCGCCGCATCAGCAGAGAGAGATCCGGACAGTAAGCGGCTTCCGAGACAGCCGACACCAAAACGCGTGGGCTCCTCTGAAGTAAAGACGAGCAATTCGATCGAATGCCTGGGACGAAATCCGCGAAGCTGCAACGTGCGAATGGCCTCCAGACCTCCTAAAACACCAACCACGCCGTCGTACTTTCCGGCATTTGGAATCGCATCTATATGCGATCCGGTGCCGATGGCTGGAGCATCCGGATCGGATCCTTGCCAGCGAGCGAAGAGATTTCCAATGGGATCTTGCCGCATCGCGAGACCGGCTTGCTCACAGCGGGCCCGCAGCCACGCGCGTGCCTTGAGATCGGTCGGTGTGAAAACAACTCGAGTGACCGCGGGAGGATCGGCGTCGGAGATAGTTGCCAACTCCCCGATCTCCGCGCTCAGCCGATCTTTTACCCTCTCGACAGTCATCGAGGTTCATCGATCAAAGGATGGCGGTTCCAGTCCTTGTAGATGAGATACTTCGCCGGCACCTTGCCGATCGCTCCGAACCATTGCGGACACCATGGCCCCATCCAGATGAAATCACCGGCGGAGGTTGAATACCATGATTCTCCCAGTCGATAGATCCCGCCACCTTCGAGCATGAGAAGACCGTGCTCCATAACGTGCATTTCGACCATGGGCAGAGACGCTCCGGGCCGATAGACCATCGTGTTCACGGCAAAATCAAAACTCATCGTATCGGGGAGGAGACATTTCACCTGGAGGTCGGGATCGTTATCGAGCGGGTGGGAAGCCACAGCGTCTTCGTGAGAGATGAAAGCCGCAGGCGTGTCAACTGAGTCGAGTGGGCAGTATGGTTTCTCGATAACGGCGGCGCGACAAAGGTTCGATGCCGACACTCGATGTGCAAGCCCTTCCGGCAGGTAGGTATAGCCGCGAGCACCGATTTTGCTCTCTTTGGCATCAGCTTCCAGCTGCAGTTCGCCCTCCAGCACAAAAATGAAGCGTTGAGCGTTAGTCGGCCCAAGCTCGCCGCAGGGTTCAAATTCCGCCGTGTATTGCGTAAACCGGGCGCCGATGGCTGGACTTGCGTGCACAATTGCCAAGCATGCCTGCATGCCTGGCAGGGTGGTGCGAACGAAGGAATCGGGTGTCAAAAAGAGGTGGTCTTGTTTGCGAGAGCTGCGCGTTTGGCCGAGATTATGCACGGCTCATCCTTTCTTGCAGGCGAGAGGAGTGCGCAAGCTGATCGAGCAAACACAAGCCACACTCGATCGCCTTCGCCACATCGGCAACATCGACTGATTCCGCGGGATCATGGCTGATTCCGCCGGGAGTTCGCAAGAAGATCATCCCCGCCGGAACTTTTTCGGCGAGAATCATGGCATCATGACCGGCGCCGCTTACCACGCGATGCGGGTGAGATCCCGTCATGCGAATTGCCTGGTCGATTTCTGTTAGCAAATAGGAATCCATCGCGACTGCACACTGGTCTAGAAGCACACGCGAAACGAGAGACAAACCTCGCCGGTCGGCAATATGCAGGGCGTTCTCAACCAGGGCGTCAGTTGTGCGCTGGCGAACGTCATCTGATTTGTGTCGCACGTCGAGAGTTACGCAGACTTCGCCTGCAATGACGTTTGTGGCCCCCGGCTTCGCATCGATGCGGCCAACGGTCGCTACCAGGTCTGGATCTTTCTGTGCCGTATGTTCAACAGCAACAATCCACTCAGCAGCCGCGGCCAACGAGTCGCGGCGAAGATGCATCGGCGTGGTGCCAGCGTGATTCGCCCGCCCCAGGAACACAAACTCCATGCGAGTCTGTCCGGCGATTGCCTCAACAGCAGCAAGCGGATAATTGAGAGACTCGAGAACCGGTCCTTGCTCGATGTGGAATTCCAGGTAGGCCAGAGTGTCATGGTGCAACTCGGCGCTGGTCAGTTCAGCCGGGCTCAGCCCGAAATTCTCGATGGCGCTGCGGAGCGATGCGCCAGCGGCATCCTGAAGACTCAGTAGTTGGTCGTCAACTCTCCCCACCAACGCCCGACTACCAATGAATGGAGTTCCGAATCGCACTCCTTCCTCCTCGGAAAACCCGACGACTTCGACAGCAAAAGGAAGACTTTGGCCGCGCAGGCTTTCGAGCAGTGCAACCGCAATAAGAACTCCCAGCACGCCATCGTAAGCGCCGGCGTTTGGCACAGTGTCCAGATGAGAGCCGAGTATCAACCGCGCTGCACCGCGTTGGCTAGCTGGATACAGACCACGTAGGTTTCCGGCAGCGTCGACCGTTACTGCAGCGCCCGCGGCAGTAAGCCAGGCGGCGATTTCGCGGTGGCAATCGCGCATCGGCGGGGATAGAAACGTTCTACAAATGCCGCCCGGAGTTTCGCTGAAAGCTGCCAGTTTGGCGCAACGAGCCAGCACATCTTCCGCACGTTTCCTGATTTTGTCTGGTGTCCGCACCGAGTCCTAACCCCGCCGCAGGCGCGCCTCGATGAAACCGTGCGGCTCGTCTATGGGTAGGAAAACTTCGTTTGGGTTGTCTTGACCGAAGCGCGAGAGATCGACCAGAAGGCAGTGTTTGTTCGGCATGCTGAGTTGTATATCCTCAATTTCGGAGACCTGTTCCAAAGCAGCTTCACCCATTGCATACAAAGTGTGCTGCACTGACTTGCTGGAATGATCGGCAAACACCGCCACCAAAATCCCGCGTATCCTGGAACGCAATGATTGAAAGGAATGGACCGAAGGCGCATAGGCCCAGCGAGCGGACAAAGAAGTTCCCAACAGGCGGTCCGTCGCCTCCGGTAAAGTGGTCAGTGAGTCCTTCAAAAAGCCAACGAACTCTGATCCAGCCGTCTTGAGAATCAGGAGATTGTTGAGCCCGGAAATCACGCTGAGGCCGCCATTCCTGTTCCTCCCGACATCCGTGATCTGTAGTTCGCCACTCGATTGCACAAATGTTGTCGGATGTGGGCCGGTCCCTGCGAGAAGATGCTCCCATAGTTTTTCGGATATGGCGGCACGCGCTCGCGTCACCTGCGGATTTTGGTCCAAGAAATGGGCTATAAGTTCCTGCGCAAAGTCCTCCATACATGTAGCGGAGGAGGACCTCGCCAATGAGTAAACCGTGTTTTTCATGGTATCGGTGGGGAGAACCTTGCTGTTATTTCCATCAACAAAGCAGGATTCGAAATCGCCCTCCAGCGAAATATCAATAGTCCACTCACGAAGATCGTGCTGCTCCGGACGCCTCTTCACGTGGACGAGGCGGACGCGAGACTTGCCATAATTGTTTTCTGCCAACACGACCATCGATCAACTCCCTCGATACGTGGTGTATCCATGCGGGCTCAGAAGGAGCGGGAGGTGGAATTGCGATTCTCCGTCGCGTATACGAAACGTAATTTCAATCACCGGGAATAAGGTCTCTACGTGGTTATCGGATTGGTAGCTGGAGGTGTCAAAGGCCAATTTGTAGTTGCCCGATTCTAGCACCGTGGTATCCGGCAACAACTGAGCGCAGCGCCCGTCAGCGTCGGTGTGCGAACTAGCGATGAGGGTCCACTCTCCGGACTGGAGCTGCCGCTCCAGCCGCACAGGCACGTGCTGGGCAGGTTTCCCCCGGTTCATGTCCAGAACGTGAGTAGAAATTCGTTTCATGAAGAAAGCCATTTCTTTAGTCGAATGTGCGCGATCTGCCTCTGCTGCTCGGCCGCTTCCCGTAATTCCGTTGCTTCGTCGTTACCCAGGCGCCGTCGCAAGATCTCGAGGATCTCCGGTGCGGACTTATTTGTCGCGCACACGATAAAGATACGATGGAATTGCTCCTCGTATTTGCGGTTTGCTTCCGCAAGTACGGTTCTGAGATCGCCATTGGCCGTGCCAACTTGACGCTGTTCCTCGGTTGACCATTTCACTGAACGGACGGGCCCGGAGTGCGGTCTCGATTCCCCGATGCGCGGGTGACTGCGAAAAGCCTCCAACCAATCGGATTCGGAAAGACTCCACCATATCTCATCGCAGGCAGCCAGCAGAGCGGTTTCATCGGAAATCGGTCGGCGGGTCATCATTCCGTCAGCCCAGGCTTTTGAACCACAGCAGGGCAGAATCTCTTTGGATGCGTCTATTGGTCCTAGACTGTTCCAACGCGCGAGCACGTGGTTCATCGGGCGTTTCCTGAGCCGAGTCGATTGAGAAACTCCCCGACCAGATTTCCGGCGACTGCCCTCCGATACCTCGCGGTCGATCGAATGTCGTCAATGGGCTGAATTTCGGCTGCGGCCCTCTGCTGAGCCATTGAGACAAGCGCGGGATCAACTCGATGTCCCCGTATCGTAGTTTCCGTTTCCTTCAACCGAAGAGGGATCGGGGCGACGCTGCCCATTGCGATTCGAATGTCGTCAACGACTCCACCTGCAAGCCGGGACAAAGCTGCAATGCAGACTTTCGAGATAGCCTGAGCATTTCGTGGACCTACTTTGCGAGCATAAGCCTGGTACTCAGAGTAGCGCCGACGCATGCAGACTGCGAGGACCAACTCATCCGGCGCGAGTCGCGTTTGGCGATAGCCTGTATGAAAGGTCACGTACGGCACTCGACGTTCACCTCGAACCGAAACAAGAATCAATTCTGCCTCGTAGACAAGCAGTGCGGGCAGCGAATCGGCGGCCGGCGATGCGTTGACGATATTGCCTCCGATGGTCCCGCGATTCTGGTTTGCAATCCCGCCGGTCCAACTCGCTGCCGTGGACAGCAGCGGGAACTCAGATTCAATGATTGCGTTCGCCCGCAAATCGGTATAGGTGCTACCCGCGCCGATGCGAACCTCGTCCGGAAGGACATCGATATGGCGCAGTTCCCTTAGACCCCAGATGCTCACCAGCTTGCGGGCGGCAAGATTCCCAGCTGCATATTGCACCATCAGATCCGTGCCGCCAGCAATCGGACGCCATGACCCAGGCTCATCCGCCAGGATGGACAAAATCGATTTCAGAGTTGCGGGCGCCAGCAGTTCGTAATCGGCCGGATTGGATCTCACCTGCCAGTGCTCCTCCGGGCAGCCTCGGCAACAGACTCGAAAATTTGCGTATAGCCCGTACAGCGGCAAAGATTGCCGGATAGTGCTTCGCCGATCTCTTCCCGGCTCGGCTGGGGATTTTTGCTCAAAAGGTGAAACGCCGCAAGGATCATCCCGGGCGTGCAAATGCCGCATTGCGCGCCTCCGCAATCGAGGAAAGCCTGTTGCAGCACATGCAGTCGATCTTGGGAAGCGAGGCCTTCAATTGTGATGATGTCAGCGTCGTTTGCCTGGAGAATGGGAACGAGACAGCTGTTTACGAGAACGCCGTTCATCAGAATAGAACAGGAACCGCACTCGCCTTCTCCGCAACCTTCCTTTACGCCCGTCAGGTTGACTTGCTGCCGCAACACATCCAGCAATCGCTCCATGGGATGGGCATGCACGGTTGCCCGCTGGCCGTTTACGGTGAAAGAGATCTCGGATTTCTGTGGTTGGTGTGTAGTCGTGCTCATCAATCGCGGTTCGCAGTAGTGGTGGATATGACTTTCGCCTCGTTGTTTAGTGAGAGTGCATCGAAAATATCCTCGGGAGTCGCGGGAATTGAATTCAAAGCGACGCCGACCGCATCCGTAATCGCGTTGACTACCGCGGGCGCGGGGCCATCCATGGGCAGCTCTCCGATTCCCTTTGCTCCGAACGCGCCGTGCGCGTTTCCCCATTCCTCAAAATAAACCCGAATCGGAGGCAGGTCCGCCGAGGTGGGGATGATGTAGTTGGTCATCTGGCCATTTTGCATTCGTCCCCGATCCCAGACTACCTTTTCAAACAGAGCAAACCCAATTCCCTGGGCAACACCTCCCGTAATCTGCCCCGTTGCCAGAACAGGATGGAGAACTTTTCCGATTTCCTGAAGAGCAACAAAATCGTCTATTGAGACGGAATAAGTGGCCAGATCTACCGTGACTTCGGCAATGTAAACGGCCCAGGCAAACGCGGCATACGCAGCTCCGGAATACTTTTCTTCGTCCCACACGACGTTTGCGGGTTGTTCGTAGCGTGCCAGAGAGCGGAAAGGACCGTGCTTCTCCACATAGGCACGACAGGCTGCGCGGAACTCCTCACGCGAATAATGCTCTTTGAGGAACCCGCCCGACGTCAGAGTCCCTCGGATTCCGATGGCCGCAGATTGCACCAGCCTTCCAATCACCATCGCGGTACGTGAGGCGACCGTCGGTCCGCTGTTGGGGACTTGATTTGTGTCCGGCTGTGCGATCAGGACATCATCGAATGCCAGACCCAAAGTTTCGGCGACGATCTGGCACAGCACAGTGTTCGTGCCTTGACCAAATTCGGTGCTGGATACAAGGACGCGGAGTCTGCCATCTGAAAGCGCTTCCACACCAACCAGAGAGCTGAGATAGCGTTCCCCGGATCCAGTAAAGCCTGCCCCATGAAGAAAGGCAGCGATGCCAATTCC
>QIAH01000554.1 GCA_003225465.1 Acidobacteriota bacterium
ACAAACGCCGATTGTCCGACAGCGTGGTTGGAAGGCATCGCATTGTAAAGCTTGAGCACAGCGCCTGCCAAGACTGGCACTCGCGGCGTGATTGCGGGCGTCGTGAGCAGCATCTAGAATGTGCACACGTATCTCCGCCCCTTTCGACTGTGCTCATGGATTTCTTGCGCTTACGGGCTCGCCACATTTGCCGTCTCATCGTGTGCACGGCGCTTGTAACGTTTGCTCCATTCATGGCCCGGGGTCAATCGAGCCTGCCGGCGGAATCTGCAATCATCTACGGCATCGTTCGTGATGCGCACGGGCAGCCGGTTCCAGCAGCTTCGGTGCACATGCAGTTGGAGGGCACGAAGCAGGTCGTAACCGTGGAGACTGATTCGAAGGGTGCTTACCGCTGTGGCAGTCTGCGTGAGGGCGTGTACAACTTGCGTGCGGAAAAGGCGGGGAGCGGTGATGGCAGTGCCGGTTCCGTTGTACTCAAAACAAATCAGGCGAGCAAGGTTGACTTTACTTTGGCCGTGACGGCATCCAACGCAGGCCAAAGTTCCGCGGCAAAAGCTCCGGAATTTTTTGACGAGCCGCAATTCACGGTGGCGGGCGTCACCGACGCGACCAACCACGGTGGACACGGTTCCGACGCCATCTTTCGAACATCCCGGTCGCTCGCGCGAGATGTTGCATCCATCAATCCGCAGCCTGATTCGTCCCCGGCTCGCTCCGTGAAAGACGAGGCATCTCTCAGGGAGGCCATGAAGCGTGCTCCTGAGAGCTTCGAGGCGAACCAGCAGTTAGGCGTATTCCTCGCGCGAGCCGGACACCCTAAAGAAGCTGTGCCGTATCTGGAGCGATCGAACCAGAGCCGTCCAGAGGATTATGAAAGCGCCTACGCGCTGGCTCAGGCTTACCTGGATGCGGCTAACTACGAGCACGCTGCCGCGATCGCGCGCGGCTTGCTCGCGAAGCATGACACTGCAGCGGTTCATCACTTGCTTGGCGATGTGGAGGAGAAGCGGAAGCGTCCGGTAGAAGCGGTAGGCGAGTATCAGCGCGCCGCGGAACTCGATCCGAGCGAGCCGAATTTCTTCGATTGGGGAGCCGAGCTCCTCACGCACCGCGCGCTTCAGCCAGCCATCGAAGTTTTCAGCAAAGGCAATCGCCTGTTTCCGCAATCCGCGCGGATGCTGGTCGGTCTGGGCGTGGCCTGGTACGCGACCGGATCGTCCGATTTGGCTGCCAAGTACGTGTGCGATGCATCCGATCTGGATCCTGGCGATATCAATCCCTACCTGGTGCTGGGCAAGATGCAGATGGCGCACCCTTCGCCGTCGTCTGCCGTGCTCGCAAGAATGGAGCGTTTCGTTCGCCTCCAGCCCAACAACGCCCTGGCCAACTACTACTATGCGGTCGCGCTCTGGAAAACCGAAAAGACTTCCGGTGTGTCCAATAACCCGGCGAATGCGGCGCAAATTGAGTCTTTGCTTGAAAACACGGTTCGGCTGGATCCCAAGCTGGCACGCGGCTTTCTGCTGCTAGGCGTGCTCTCGGAAGAACGCGCGGATGTTCCCAAGGCGATGGCTGCCTATCAAGCCGCGACAGCGGCCGATTCGCAACTCGAAGAAGCTCATTACCGTCTCGCGCAGGTCTACCGGCGCATGGGTGAAAAGCTGAAGGCGCAGGAGGAGATCAAACTTTACGAACAGATCTCCAAAAAAACGGCTCAGCAAACCGAAGAAGAGGGGCGCGAGATTCCGCAATTTGTTTATACTCTCCGCGACCCGAAGTCGCCGGCGCAATCGCAGTAAGAACGTCCGTCGTGAATTTTCTGGAAGGGCGCTGTCAGCTTCTCTGCCTGGGGGCTCTCGCTGAACGCAAACTCGCTCGATCGCTTCTTCAAACTCACTGAAAATCACACCACCGTGCGCCGGGAACTGGTGGGTGGGGTGACCACGTTCATGACGATGGCCTACATCGTCGTGATCAACCCGCAGATTCTGGCGCAGGCGGGAATGCCAGCAGACGGCGTCGTCTTCGCCACCTGCATCTCGGCGGCGGTTGCCTCCCTGGTCATGGGCCTCTATGCGAATTATCCCATCGCCATGGCCCCTGGGATGTCGCTGAACGCGTACTTCACGTACTCCG
>QIAH01000555.1 GCA_003225465.1 Acidobacteriota bacterium
GGCCCCGCAGTTTACCCATATGGCTACGCGTACGTAGCTCCGCGTCCGGTCTACGTGTACCCGCGGCCCTACGTCTATCCAGGGCCAGCCTACTATGGCCGAGTTTACGGTCGGCCCTATTGGCACAGTGAAGGTTGGGAGCGCCACGAATATCGGGAGCATCGCGATCACGACCGCTTCGACCACGATCGGTATTACCGCGATCGCCGCTAACAAGTAACGCATCGTGCGCGACCCACGGGCGGCTATAGGCCGCCCTTTCTT
>QIAH01000557.1 GCA_003225465.1 Acidobacteriota bacterium
GATCACCGACCTGCGCGACGCTATGTACAACGCGATCCTCCGGCGCTCGGCAGCATTCTTCCAAAAGCACACCACGGGAACCCTGCTCTCTACCCTTATTAATGACCTCGAGCGCGTGCAGTTTTCCCTCTCAAGCGTGCTGGGAGAATTCCTGCAGCAGGTGTTCACCTTGATTTTCACGATTGCCGCCGTGGTCCTGCTGGGCGGCAAACTTGCTTGGGTGCTGGTTCTTTTTCTTCCCGCGATTCTGTTTTCCTCCACCAAGATTGGCCGCCGCGTCCGCCACACCACCCGCCGCGGACAGGACAAGCTGGCCGAAATCCAGAATATCCTGCACGAAACCATTACGGGCAATCGCATTGTGAAAGCATTCGGCATGGAATCGTGGGAGGTAGCCCGCTTTCGCACTGCCGCAAAGCGTCTTCTGCGCGCTAACCTGCGTTCGGTGGCGACCGCTGCCGTCAGTTCTCCTTTGATGGATACCTTCGGCGCAGTCGCCATCGCCCTTCTG
>QIAH01000556.1 GCA_003225465.1 Acidobacteriota bacterium
GAACTCGTGATCATTACCGGACTCAGCGGCTCCGGGAAAGCGTCCGCCCTCAAGGCCTTCGAAGATCTGGGCTACTACTGTGTCGACAATCTCCCCGTCGATCTGATTCCGCGGTTCGCCGAACTCGCCCTGCAGTCACTCGAAACCCGCCGCACCGCGCTCGTCGTCGATATCCGCGAGGGCTCCAAGCTCGAGAAACTGCCCGCCATCGTGAAATCGGTTCGCCGCATGATCCCTACCATGGTGATCTATCTCGAGGCCACCGACGCGTCGCTGATTCGCCGCTACAGCGAGACTCGTCGCCCCCATCCCTTCGGCGCCGATTCTCCCGTGCGTTCGTCTCTGGGTGCTGAGCGTCGCCGCCTGAAGCCCATCCGTGCCATCGCCGACTGGGTCGTCGACACCTCGAAGTTCAATGTCCACGAGCTGCGTGCCCACCTGACAGAGCGCTTTCAGAAAGAACCCTCAGACAAGAACATCCTGGTCTCGTGCGTCAGCTTCGGTTTCAAGCATGGCGTCCCCGAAGACGCGGATCTCGTATTCGACGTGCGCTTCCTCCCCAATCCTCACTTCGTTCCCGAATTCCGTCCCCTGACCGGGCGCGACCCGCGCGTCGCCAAATACATTCGGTCTTTTCCCCAGACGCAGGAGTTCATCGATCGCATCTCGGAGTTGCTGATCTACCTGTTGCCCCATTACGTGGGCGAAGGGAAGAGCTATCTCACCATCAGCTTCGGTTGCACCGGAGGCCAGCACCGTTCAGTCATGATCGCCGAAGATGTGAGCAAACACCTTCGTAAAGCCGGTTATCGCGTGAAAGTAATGCATCGGGACAGCTGATGGCTGGCTGATAGCTGATAGCTGATGGCCGATAGCCGATAGCTGAAAGCTTGCCGATCTCAATGGGAATGCTACATTCCTCGATTGTTGTCAGCCTGAGCGCAGTGAGGCGCCAGCCGACCGAAGTCGAAGGACCGCATGCCCGCATGCGGCACCTCGAACCTCAAAAGGCATTTTCTCTACAGCTCTTACGCTTTCAAGGCCAAAGTGGAGCTACTGAGTGCCCAACCCTCTCCACCACCACCATCTGCCGTTTTCGCTCTGTTTCCAGTAAAATGCCAATTTGCGCCCACTCCAAGGTATCCTTACGCCCACCCGGGTGACCGTACACCGGGATCCCCTTCATCGGGAAGGTCTATGCGGCAACTGACCCGCCTCTTGCGGTACGCGGCCCCGTACTGGTGGCAAGTGCTTGCCTCGGTCATCCTGATGGCAGCCGTCGGGTTTCTCGATGCCTTCCGCCTTCTCCTCATCGGCCCCATTCTTGACCGCGTCCTGAACCCTTCCGCGTCTCCGCACGAGATGAAGCTGCTGCCCATCCCCGGCACGCATCAATCCCTCCACCTTGAACAGTTCGTTCCCTCCAGCTTTCA
>QIAH01000198.1 GCA_003225465.1 Acidobacteriota bacterium
AAGATCTCGGCGAGAAAATGTTCTGCACGCCGCTGGTGCGGATGTGGCCGGCGAGCGCATCGATTCCAGAGCTTGCTTTGAAGCTGCGATCGGTCGCCACGTTCCCGGTATTTTCTGACTGCAGGCTCTGCACCACCAGGATCCTCACCAGGTCGCCTACCTGGCGCGCTTTGTAATCGCTGGCCAGATTGGCGAACTGGCCTTGGTCCGTCCACAGGCTGCCCGGGCTGGTGGGAACTGCATTGGCGGCCGAGGTGGACGACAAGCGCTCGAGATATTCATCCAGCGATTTCCTGGGCTTGGATTTTTCCCGCGCCGCCGAGGCGCAGACGAATAGGAGAACGAAGAGGCCCACGACCGTGATTGAAAATGCATTGCGCTCGAATGTGTTCTTCATAGAGCCTTCACCAGCCCCTCAGCCAGGACGCGTGCGCGCACCACGCGGCCGCCTTCTTTGCTGCGCGTACGCACTTCCTGATCTTTCCCGCCCCCGTCGAGGCAAACGACTCGACGCGAAATGCGCATATCGCCCTGCTCCCAGATAAGCGTCACCATCTGGCCGGGCCGCACCATCTTCGGGAGACGCAGCGTGCGCGTCAGGGTACGTTCCGTTTGCGCCCCATCCGCTTGCCCATCCCCGCTTGATCGCCCGTTCGAGAACGCGGGATGTCGCTCGAACCCGCGCGTTCGTACCCGAAGCAGGAACGGCAGACAAGCGGCGGAAGACTTGCAGCGCAGGCGAAATTCGATTGAGCGCAGCACCTGATCCCAGCGCACCTTCATGAGTTCCAACGATTCCCCATCCCGGACCTGCGCCGCCCGCGAACAAAGCTCCTCATCGAAGGGAAGCAGGTCGTCCTCGGAGATGCCTCTGCTCCGTAGGGCGGCCTCAACCAGTTGGTGCATTTGTTGCCCGGAATCGCACGTGCTCGCCTTTGCGGGCGCTGTCAACGCGCTCGCTTGCGCTGTCAAGCCACAGAACAGCAGGAAGCGAAGAACCGGTTTCATACCATGCATACGTCAACGCCCGAGATTGTTAATCTGCTGGAACATCTGGTCGGCGGCGGTGACCACCCGCGAATTCGCTTCGTAGGAACGCTGCGCCAGGATCATCTGGATGAACTCTTCCACCACGTTCACGTTCGACCCTTCGAGCACGCCCTGCTGAAGTTCGCCCAGGCCCTCGGTTCCGCCGGGAGTGCCGATAATCGGATCGCCCGAGGCCGTGGTCACGAGAAACAGGTTCTTGCCAATGCTGTTGAGCCCGCCGGGATTCGGAAAAAGTGCGAGTTGAATTTGCCCCACCTGCTGGGCCGCGGTCTGGCCGGGTTGCGTCACGCTGACGGTGCCATCGGACCCGATGGTGATGGAGGTGGCCCCGGTGGGAATCGTGATACCCGGCTGCAAAGGATTCCCGTCGGCCGTTACGACGTTCCCCTGCGCGTCCAGATGAAATGTGCCGCTGCGCGTGTAGGCGATGTCGCCGGTGGGCAGGCTGACCTGAAAAAATCCCTGGCCTCCAATGGTGAGGTCGAGCGGGTTGCCGGTGGTATTGAAGTCACCTTGAAGTTGGATGACCTCCGAAGCCGCCGTACGTGTTCCCAGGCCCACCTGCAAGCCCGCCACCATGGTGGTCTGCTGGGTAGCGGCCGCCCCCGGCATCACGAAATTCTGGTAAAGCAGATCCTGAAACTGCAAGCGTCGCCGCCGAAAGCCCGCCGTGCTGGAGTTCGCCAGGTTGTTGGCGATGTTATCCAGGTTCATCTGCTGCGCGGTCATGCCGCTGGCGGCCGTGTACATGGACCGGAACATTTCAATCCTCCTCGACTAAACGCGCGGCAAGTCAGTCGCCGCGATGTGATTGAACTCGCTGTAGAACGTGCTCAGCGCGCGCTGCAGCATCTCGGCCTGGCGCTGCACCGCAATCAGGCTGATGCTTGCGGCGACGGCATTCACGTTCGAACTCTCGAGCATTCCCTGGCGCACAGCCGTCCCCGGCTCGGGCGCGCTGAGCGCGGATTCCCCCGCCGCGTAGTAAGAATGTCCGACTGCGATCAGGCTGGCGCCGGGCGCGAATGCCGCCAGACGCAACTTGCCTGCGACCGCGCCGTCGACCGACAGCGTGCCATCGGCGCCGATCGCAACCTGGCCGCTCGGTACCGAGATCGGTCCCTGCTCTCCCAGCACCGGGTCCCCTTCCGAGGTGATCAGTTGTCCGGCAGAGGAGACGCGGAAATTTCCATTGCGCGTGTAATAGACCTCTCCACGACCCTGGGTGCCACGAGCTTGGACAGCAAAGAATCCGTTGCCCTCGATCGCCAGGTCGAGCGCATTCCCGGTGGACTCGAGGTTGCCCGCTTTCAAATCCACCCGGCTGCCGCTGAGCACTCCAAAGTCGTTGATGGCGCGATTTAAGGGATTCACGCTGTTTGCGGCATTGCCCGCGAGCAGAGATCGGAAGCTCGCGTCCTGGGCCCGGTAGCCGGTGGTGTTGAGATTCGCAAGGTTGTTTGCCACCATCTCGAGCGCCTGGGTTCTCGCCTTCAGTCCAGCGCACGCCGCGTAGTAGCCGCTGTCCATGGTTGGTTGACTCCGCCGTGTATCCCTGCAAATCACCCACCACTCGCGCGGGCGGAAAGATTCACGAAAATGTTGCATTCGCTATCGATTGTGCGGGCGAGAGGATTAGAAAAATCTAAGACAGACATGCTTCAGGAAGATCTTGCCGAGTTGGCAGGGCGCCGCTCGGCAAAATCTTCCGGCCTGTGCGAACGAGACAGGCCAAACTCATCGCGGGCCCGGTCACGGGTCACGTGCCCTTTTCGATCCTGGCTGGCTCCCAGACAACTATCGGCACGCGCCTGGCGGACTTTACTGCGTGTGGTGGAAATCGTACGCGCCCAGCTGTTATACGAACAAGATTCCTCCGCCTGCGGCGTCGGGATGACAAGAACAATTCTGACGCAATCCTAAAATCTTGTCTTTCCGACGCCGCAGGCGGAGGAATCTGGAATGGCATGGCGCTCAAGAAGCGGTGTCACTTGGCATCAGAACACGGTCATCCGCCCGCGAATCCGCCCAATCGGTTCGGCGGCCAGCAAAAATCTGAAGAATTGAATATCATGAAGAGTTCCGCATTCATTGTGGGGGAAAGCAGACGTGTCTCAGACGCAGACCGATGGACTTGAGGTCCTCGAAACACGAGAGTGGCTGGACTCTCTCGACTACGTATTATCGAAAGGCGGGCCGGACCGGGCGGGCAGGCTGCTTCAGCAGTTAGCTTTACACGCGCGCCGTGCCGCGGGCCTGAACCTGCCTTTCACCGCGACCACGCCTTACCAGAACACGATACCATCCAAAACCCAGGCGCCCTTCCCCGGCAGCCAGGAAATGGAGCGCCGGATCAAGAGCCTGGTGCGCTGGAACGCGCTCGCTATGGTCATTCGGGCCAACAAAATCCAGGAAGGCATTGGCGGCCACATTTCGACTTTTGCCTCCGCGGCCACGCTTTACGAAGTCGCCTTCAACCATTTTCTGCGCGCACGCACCGAAGACGGTGATCGCGACATCGTGTATTTCCAGGGACACGCGGCGCCCGGCATTTATGCCCGCGCGTTTCTCGAAGGCCGCATTCCCAAGCAGAAGCTCGAGAACTTTCGCCGCGAACTGAAGCCGGGCGGAGGTCTTTCTTCTTATCCCCATCCCTGGCTGATGCAGGATTTCTGGGAGTTCCCCACCGTCTCGATGGGGCTCGGTCCCATCCAGGCGATCTATCACGCGCGCTTCATCAAGTATCTCGAGAACCGCGGGCTGAAGAAGACCACCGGGGGCAAGGTATGGGCCTTCCTGGGCGACGGCGAGATGGACGAGCCTGAGTCGCTGGGCTCGATTACGCTGGCCTCTCGTGAACGGCTCGATAACCTGATCTTCGTTGTGAACTGTAACCTGCAGCGGCTCGACGGCCCGGTGCGCGGTAACGGAAAGATCATCCAGGAACTGGAGGCGATTTTCCGGGGCGCGGGCTGGAATGTCATCAAGGTCATCTGGGGCACCGATTGGGATTCGCTGATTCAGGCCGACCGCGACGGGCTGCTGGTGCGGCGCATGAGCGAGATCAGCGACGGGCAGTATCAGAAGTATTTCGTCGAGAGCGGCGCCTACTTCCGGCAGAATTTCTTCGGAACGGATCCGCGCCTGCTCAAGATGGTCGAGCATCTCTCGGACGAGCAACTGGCTCGCATGCGCCTGGGCGGTCACGATCCCATCAAGGTGCATGCGGCGTATAAGGCCGCCGTCGACCACCAGGGATCACCGACCATCATCCTCGCCAAGACGATCAAAGGCTACGGCCTGGGCGAGGCGGGAGAAGGCAAGAACATCACGCACCAGCAGAAAAAGCTCAATGATGAAGAGCTGAGCATGTTCCGGTCGCGCTTTGGCATTCCCATTCCCGACGACGAATTGCATAACGCGCCGTTTTACCGGCCGGCGGAAGACAGCGCCGAGATCAAGTACATGAAGGAGCGCCGCAAGCAGCTGGGCGGCTACGTTCCAGAACGCAAGGTACGCTCGACCCCGCTGGCCCGCGTTCCTGAGAGCCACTTCGAAGAATTCTACAAAGGAACCGACGGCCGTGAAGTCTCGACCACCATGGTTTTCGTGCGGTTGCTCGCGAAGCTGCTGCGCGACCCGGAAATCGGCAAGCTGATTGTCCCCATCATTCCTGACGAAGCGCGTACTTTCGGCATGGAAGCGCTCTTCCGGCAGGTGGGCATCTACTCGAACGTGGGTCAACTTTACGAACCGGTCGATATGGACACGCTCCTTTATTACAAGGAGGCCAAGGATGGGCAGATCCTCGAGGAAGGCATTACCGAGGCGGGCTCGATGTGTTCGTTCATCGCCGCCGGCACTGCGTATGCCAACCATGGCATCAACACCATTCCCTTCTTTATTTATTACTCGATGTTCGGCTTCCAGCGCATCGGTGATCTGATCTGGGCGGCAGCCGACATGCGTACGCGCGGCTTCCTGCTCGGCGGCACGGCGGGACGCACCACGCTTGCGGGCGAAGGTTTGCAGCACCAGGATGGACACTCGCACGTGCTCGCGCTCAGCGTGCCCAATTGCCTGGCCTACGATCCCGCGTTTGCCTACGAGATCGCCATCATCATTCAGGATGGCATCAAGCGCATGTACGTGGATGGCGAGTCAATCTTCTACTACCTGACCGTCACCAATGAGCCGCTTCCCATGCCCGGGATGCCGCCTGGCGAGGGCGTTCGCGAAGGCATTCTGAAAGGTCTGTACCGCTTCAAGCCGAGCGGGAAAAAAGACGCGAAGCTGCGCGCGCAACTGTTCGGCAGCGGCACGATCATGTTCGAAGTGCTCAAGGCGCAGCAGATTCTGGAAGAGAAATACGGCATCGGGGCCGACGTGTGGAGCGTGACCAGCTATAAGGGGTTGTATCGTGAGGCGAACGATTGCGAGCGCTGGAATCTGCTCCACCCCGGACAGACGCCCAGGGTTCCTTTCATCGCCCAGACTCTGAAAGGCGTCCCCGGCCCGTTCGTTGCGGCCTCCGACTACATGAAAGTGCTGCCGGAAAGCGTCGCGCGCTGGATTCCGGGGCGGCTGGTTTCGCTCGGTACGGATGGTTTCGGGCGCAGCGAAAATCGAGCCGCGTTGCGGGATTTCTTTGAAGTCGATGCCAAGCACATTGTGCTGGCCACTCTGAACGCGCTCGCCCGCGAAAACCAGGTCAAGATCGAAACCGTGCAGCAAGCCGTGAAGGATCTGGACATCAACCCCGAAAAGCCGAATCCGGCCATCAGCTAAGAAAGGTTCAGGACAGTGACGGAATTCAAACTGCCCGAGCTGGGCGAAAACATTGAGCAAGGCGACTTGGTTCGCCTGATGATTGCGCCCGGCGCTGACGTGAAGGAAGGCCAGCCCGTGATGGAGCTGGAAACCGACAAGGCCGTGATCGAGGTGCCCTCGTCGGTCAGCGGCAAAGTGAACGAAATTCGCGTGAAAGAGGGCGACAAGCTCAAGGTCGGGCAGGTCATTTTCACAGTGGAAAACGGTGCGGGAGGCTCGAAGGCCGCCTCCGTAGAAACCCAAACTCCAACCGTGAGTGCGCCCCGTGAAGATTCAGATTATGGAGCGGCGGGCGTCCCCGCCCGCCCGGGCATCGAAGAGGCGCAATCATCCCAAAAGGCCGCGCCGACTCCCCCGCCAGTCGAGCGGCACGAAGCACCGTCTCCCACTCCTCGCGCGAGTGCGGTGTCGGAATTCAAGCTTCCGGAACTTGGCGAAAACATCGATCAGGGCGATCTGGTGCGCCTGATGATTGCGCCCGGCGCCAAAGTCTCCGAAGGCCAGCCCGTGATGGAACTGGAAACCGACAAGGCCGTCGTCGAAGTGCCTTCGTCGGTGAGCGGCGTGGTGAAGGAAGTACGCGTAAAAGAAGGCGACAAGGTGAAAGTCGGCCAGGTCATCTTCACGCTGCAAGGCGCGCCCGCCGCGCAGCCGGTGAAAGCGGCGCCCGAGCCGGTCGAGCACGTTTCGGGTCAGCAGGCCGCGCGGCTCGCATTCCATCTCGCCATCAAAGCAGAAGGCAAAACGGAAGAGCAGGCGCTGCCGCCGGATCAGCCCGTCCCGGTTCCGCCGACCTTCACCATGCCGGTGCAGCTCGGTAAAGTCGCGGGCACGGAGCATCGCGATCCCGTTCCAGCGGCGCCGCATGTGCGGCGATTGGCACGCGAACTCGGCCTCGACATTTACAACGTCAGCGGCACGGGTCCGGCGGGACGGATCAGCGAAGACGACGTGAAGGCCTGTGCCAAGGCAACCCTGGCTGCAGCCGTGCAGGCGCCGCAGGCGGCGCGAATTGCCGAACCCAAGCTGCCGGACTTCGCCAAGTGGGGCAAGGTCGAGCGCGTCTCCATGCGCGGCGTGCGCCGCAAAACAGCCGAGCATCTGCGCGAGGCCTGGATCACGATTCCGCACGTCACCCAGCATGATCGCGCCGACATCACAGAACTGGAACAGCTGCGCGCGAAATTCGCGCCCCGCGCCGAAGAAGCCGGTGGCAAGATGACCGTGACCGCGATCGCCCTGAAGGTATGCGCCTCGGCGCTCAAAGTTTTCCCGCAGTTCAATGCCTCCATCGACATGGAGAAGGAAGAAATCGTCTACAAGCAGTACATCAACATCGGCGTGGCTGCTGATACCGATCGCGGGTTGCTCGTACCCGTGATCCGCGATGTCGACAAGAAAAACATCGTGGAACTGGCGGCCGAACTGTCGCAGTTGTCGAAAAAAGCGCGCGACAAGAAGCTCACGCCCGAGCAGATGGAAGGCGGCACGTTCACCATCACCAATCTCGGCGGAATCGGCGGAACCGCGTTCACGCCGATCGTGAATCATCCCGAAGTGGCGATCCTGGGGCTTTCGCGCGGACGCATGGAGCCGGAGTGGATCAACGGGAAGTTTGAGCCGCGTCTGATTTTGCCTTTATCGCTTTCGTATGATCATCGGCTGATCGATGGAGCCGATGCGGCGCGCTTCCTGCGCTGGATTGCCGAAGCGTTTGAACAACCATTCCTGCTGTCGGTTCAAGGTTAATTTCAAGGACTCAAAAAATTCATGGCAGACAATACCAACTTGCAACTCGCAGTTGTGGGCGGCGGACCGGGCGGTTACGCCGCCGCTTTTCTCGCGGCCGATCTTGGCCTGAAAGTTACCCTCATCGATCCGGAAGTGAATCCCGGCGGCGTATGCCTGTATCGCGGCTGCATTCCTTCCAAGGCGCTGCTGCATGTATCCAAGCTGATCGAAGAATCGCACCAGGCAAAAAACTGGGGCATTGAATTCAGCGATCCGAAAATCGATCTCGCCAAGCTGCGCGCCTGGAAAGAAAGCGTGGTCAAGCGTCTGACCGGCGGCCTCGGCCAGCTTTCGAAGCAGCGCTCGGTGAAATACATCCAGGGCCGCGCCGGTTTTGAGAATTCCAACACCTTGCGCATCACGAAAGCGGATGGCACCGGAGAGTCGCTGCGCTTCGATCGCATTCTGCTGGCCACCGGATCGCGCCCGGCCGTGATTCCCGCCCTCAAAATCGACAGCCCACGCATGATGGACTCGACCGGCGCGCTCGATCTGAAGGACATCCCGAAGACCTTGCTCGTGGTCGGCGGCGGATACATCGGACTCGAGTTGGGGTCGGTGTATGCGGCCCTCGGCACCAAGGTGACCGTGGTCGAAATGCTCTCCGGATTGTTGCCGGGCGCGGATCGTGACCTGGTGTTGCCGTTGCACAAGCGTTTGGAGAAGGCGTTCGACGGAATTCTGCTCAACACGACGGTGAAATCTCTGAGAGAAGAAAGCGGCGGCATTCGAGCCACTTTCGACGGAGCCGACGTAAAAGAGCGTGAGAAGGTTTTCGAAAAAGTTCTGGTCTCGGTCGGCCGCAAGCCGAACTCCGAAATTCCCGGACTCGATAAGACGCGCGTGAAGGTCGACCCGAAGGGCTTCATCCAGGTCAACAAGCAACTCCAGACCGACGATCCTTCCATCTACGCCATCGGCGACGTGGTCGGCGAACCCATGCTCGCCCACAAAGCCATGCACGAGGGCCGCACCGCCGTCGAAGCTATCATCGGCCGCAAGGTCGCCTTCGAACCGCACGCGATTCCGGCGGTTGTGTTCACCGATCCGGAAATCGCCTGGGCCGGCCTGACGGAAACCCAGGCCAAGGAGAACGGCCGCGAAATTGCCGTCGCCAAATTTCCCTGGGGTGCTTCCGGGCGCGCCATCACGCTTGATCGTCCCGACGGGATGACCAAGCTCATTCTCGATCCCAAGACGGAGCGAGTGCTGGGCGTGGGCATCGTCGGCGTCGGAGCCGGCGACTTGATCTCCGAAGGCGTGCTTGCCATTGAAATGGCTGCACTCGCGGGTGATCTGGAACTGACGATTCATCCCCATCCCACTTTGTCAGAAACCGTTATGGAAGCGGCGGAAGTTTTCTTCGGCACGAGCACGGATGTGTATCGCCCGAAGCGCGGGTGAATCCTGTTTTGAAAGGGCTCGGCTTCAGCCGCTGAGGTCGTAGGCGTCGCCGGGCAGCTGTTTTTCAGCAAACTCGAAACGCACCTCCCATTGCCAGAAAACCCTGAAGGGAAGCCGGATGAATTTTTGCCGCAGAACCGTCTCGCTCCTGATCCTCTGCGTAATAGTCTCCGTCCCCTCCTGGGGACAAATCACCGAAAT
>QIAH01000558.1 GCA_003225465.1 Acidobacteriota bacterium
CGACTTGTCGGCAAACTTGACGGCTATCGTCAGTGAAGCCCGCGCTCTGGAGGATGCGAAAAAATACGAAGAAGCCAACGCACGATGGAACACGGTCCGCGGCATCTATCCTCAGTACCCGGAATTGGATCGCCAATTGGGGCGCGTTGCCAAGCTGGCTGAACAAGCGCGCACTGCCGAAAAATGGGAATGGATACGCAGCACCCAAGCTGCCCTCGCTTCTGCCGATTATGATCGCGTGGCTGACCTGCTCAGCTTGGGCAAGACGAAATTCTCCAGCGCCCGTGAAGTCTCTGAATTTGAAAAGAAGCTTCAGGATGGCCTCAAACTTAGAGAAAAAGCCAAAAAAATTATAGCGGACGGCCGTGCAGCACTGGGAAAGAAAAAGTGGGAAAAGGGTGCCGGTTATCTTGCGCGCGCCCGCGAGTCTGCAACCCACGACCCTGTGGTGCAAGAACTCGTAATCGGCGAACTTTTGGAGGGATGCGAAGCCGCAATTGAGGTGGACTGCCCGTCCGCCGAAATGCTTCTGGCACGAGTTGCTGAAATTCAGCCAAACTCTCCCCTTCTTTCGCCGCTGAAAGCTCGCATCGAAAAGCACAAGCAAGAACAGACGATCGAGCAGCACATGACAGCCGCGGTGCGTGCACAATCAAGCGGCGATTTACAGGGCGCCCTCAGTCATTTGAATCAGGGACTCGCCGTCTATCCCAATGAACCGCGCCTCTTGCAGCTAAAGGGCGGTATCGAAACCAGGGTGCGCCAACTGGAAGTCGAGCGGCAAGCACAGCAGAGAGCGGAAAAGGAACGTGCCCGCCAGGCAGAAGTCGAGCAACAGCGACTAGCCAAGCAAAAGCGCAAGGAGGAGCTTGAACAGGAGCGAGCGAAGGCCGCTGAGCAGAAGGAGAAACTGGCGCGGGCCCGCGAATCAGAGGAGAGGGCTGAGCAGGAACGTATACGGCAACGAGAGGCAGAGCAACAGCGTCAGCAAGAACGTCAGCAGGCGGAAGAGCAACGAGCCCGGGAGAAGGCGGAGAAGAAACGTCAGCAGGAAGAACAAAAGCTCGCTGAGCAGACTCGCCGTCGCATAGAGGCGTTAAAGGACGCCGAGGGCGGCAAAACGGTCGTCGTAGTGCCTACCAACGTTCTCACGAATCCTCGTGTGCTCGTCGCAGGAGGCGCTGTTCTGTTGGCCGTGGTTGCGACCCTGGTCTGGATGCTTATCCCCGGGGCTGTCCCCGTGGAGTTTAAGACCACCCCGCTCGGGACCACCGTCCGGATTAAATCCACAGGGCAGGAATGTGTGACGCCCTACTGCAGCATCAAGCTGAGGCCGGGCAAGCACGAGATGGAGTTCTCCCGTCGGGGCTATACGACCGAGACGCAGACCATTTCTGTGCAAGCCAAAGGTCCTAATACGTTTCCGATCGTACTGCGCGAGGTGCCGCCCTCGGTTGCAAGGAACGAGAAGCCGCCCTCGACCACGACCACCGCCCCGCCCTCGGCTACCAACCCTCCGCTTATCGCAATGGCCAGCATGCGGATCCGCGGTTGGAATAAAGGGTCAGAGGTATTCCTCGACAATAACGCGATTGGCACCATAGGCTCGGCCGGAACCTTCTCATCCATTACTCCCGGTGTTCACGAAATCAAAGTAGTGGACAAAAAAGGCGAATCGGGTAAAATGCAGAAAAGTTTCGCGTCCGGCGAACGCGTAAACTTGGCGAAAAAAGATTTCGACCTTTCCTCTTCCCCTCCTAATCAAGCGCCTCCGCCCAAAGCGGAGGAACCCGATGCTTGGCCGCAGGTCGCCAACTCGGGAAGTACTGACCAGCTAGAGCAGTACCGGGCCCAGCATCCAAATAGTCCGCATCTTGGGGAATTAGAAACAACGCTCGACAAGTTGTACTGGGATAAAGCGATGGGCGCAGGCTCCACAGTCGCATTTGAGGAATACCTGGCAAAATCTCCGAACGGAAAGCACCGGGACGAGGCGCAGGAAAACCTTACTTGGCGAAAGACCGAGTCCACGAACACGATTCAGGCATTTCGCGATTATCAACGGCAGCATCCTCAGGGGGCCCATTTCGAATCGGCAGGTAAAAAGATTGACGATCTGCGCTTCCAGGAAGCGCGGAACTCCGGAGACGAGGCGACGTTGGAAGTATTCCTCAAGGATTATCCGTCGGGCACGCGTCACGATCAAATTTTCGGACGTCTGGACGACATGGCTTGGGAGAGAACCAACAAGAACGACAAAGGGAGCCTGCAAGCCTATGTTTCGGGGATGCCTTCAGGTAAGCATCTCAGCCAAGCTCAAGACGCAATAGAGAAACTGACCGAGGCGGCCAAACCCGCGAAGCCGCCCACGCCAACTGTTAACACCAAAGCTGAAGTTATTAAGTTGGTTGAGCGATACGTCAAGGCATACAACGACACTAATATTGAGGAGCTAAGACAAATCTGGCCAGGTATGGACAAACGGGAAGTTTCAAATATGCATGACTTCTTCCGGACGGCCCGGAACATCAAATCGAGCTATACGTTGCTCGAGGAACCAAAAGTAAACGATGCAGATGCGACCGTTAAGATCGT
>QIAH01000199.1 GCA_003225465.1 Acidobacteriota bacterium
GAAATAGTTTATAAATGTTTGATTCGGCGTGATCGGCTGCGGCGTGCATCCTTGTGCTTTCGATGGAGGGACGGGCGTCTCGCCCGTCCAGGCGGGGACGCCCGCATCTCCATTCTTCACGGACCATGTTCATCAAGCTGCTCGGTGTACGAAATGGTCAGCGGTTGTCGAGTGCGATGGCCACTCCGTAGGGAGGCAGAAGATCGATGGAGCCTTGCTGCTGGCCGTCGAGCATAAGCTTCATCGGGTGCGGCAGCGTGATGCGCTTATTCTCCGCGGCGTAGTTCACGAATACGAATACCTGCTTGCCAGGACCAACGCGGCGGCTGACCTCGACGCCGTCAGGCACGGGACCGAGCACGGGCGTCACGGCCGATTTTTGCGTCATCCACTGAGCGGCTGCGGCCATCAGCTTGTCATCGAGCTCCGCTCCGATATAGGTGATGTGTCCCTTGCCGTAGGCGCGGGTAATCACGGCGGGCTGATCGTCGAGCCATCCGTTGCTCTTGCCGTACTTCAGCAGAACTTCGTCGCCGGGCGAGAGGCTCTTCAGTTGCTCCGCCCAGATGCTGGCCTGACCGCTGCCCCACGCACCTGCAACCGGAAAATCTTTTTCGAGCGCGTAGTACTGTTCGACGCGTGCGCCCAACGCATCCACGAGAAATCCCGGCTGTCGCTGTGGAAGTAGCGCGTTGAATTCATCTTTCATGCCGGAGCGCGGGCCGAGCACGAGATGTCCGCCGTTGCGTACGTAGGCGAGCAGATGGTCGGCCAGATCTTTCGGCAGCACGTTGAGGCTGGGCGCGACCACCAATTTGTAGTCGTCCAGCGGAGCGTAGGCGCTGACCACGTCGATGGATTGCGAAATCGGGCGGAGGGCGCGGTAGTAATTCGTCAGGAGGCGATTGTCGTCATAGTTCTTGGTGTGTTTCTGAAACTGCAGGGCCCAATGGCTGTCATAGGAATAGAGCAATGCGACTTCTGAGATCGGCTGTGTACCGCGGAAAGCGCTTTCGGCTTTGGCAAACTCGCGGGCGGTTTGCGCAGCCTCGTCATAAAAAGGCACAGGAGTTCCGTCGGGCCCCACCAACACACCGTGAATTTCTTCCTGGCCGTTGAGCGCGCTGCGCCATTGCCAGTAGTTGACGTCGTCGGCGCCGTGCCCGATCGCTTGCCACGCCATGGCGCGGGCCTCGCCGCGATTGAGGAAATTGTTGAGCGGGGACCAATTCACGGCGCCCGGCTGCGTCTCCATCACCCAGAAGTTCTCGCGCTTGAAACCGCGGGTGAGATCGTGCAGCAGCCCGTTTTCTGCGGGATCCACATGGCCCGTGCCGACGTAGTCGTCCCAGGAGGCGAAGGTGAGCGACTCGGTGATGGGATAGTGGTCGAAGCCGTCGAAGAATCCCATCAGGTTGCCGGTGATGAACTGCCGCGGCTCGGCGTGTTTGCGGATGACGTCGATTTGATTCTGCTGGTAGGAGGTCCAGGTCGCCGTGGTGAAGCGCTTCCATTCGAGCATGAGGCCCGGATTGTGCGGGCCGATGGGAATCGGGATCTCGGCCCAGTTGTCGTAAGTCTGGCTCCAGTAGGCGGTGGTCCAGTGCGAATTCAGATTGTCGAGAGTTTTGTATTTTGCCTTCAGCCAATCCTGAAATTGCTTGCGCGTGTCGTCGTCGTAAGACATCTGGGCGTAGCCGTATTCGTTATCGATCTGCCAGCCCACGACGTTGGGATTGTGACCAAAACGGATGGCCATCTGCTCGGCGATGCGGCGGCAGAAGTCACGGTAACGAGTCGACGTCGCGGAGGCGTGCGCGCGGTTGCCGTGCGCGACGCGTTGACCATCTGGCTCGACGCGCAGAGTGTCTGGATATTTCTGCGTGAGCCAGGCGGGCGGTGTTGCGGTGGGCGTGCCCACCACGGAAACGATGTGGTGTTTGGCAGCGAGATTGATGGCGCGCTCCAGCCAGTCGAGATCGTAGTGACCTTCGGAAGGCTCCAGGCGGCTCCAGGCGAATTCGGCGATGCGCACGACTTTCAGGTCGGCTGCTTCCATCAGGCGCAGGTCTTCTTCCCAGCGCGATTCCGGCCATTGCTCCGGATACCAGGCGACGCCCATCAGGATGGCGTTCTGTCCGGGAAGTTGCGTGGGGATGGGAGATTGCTGTGCTCTGGTCTGCGTGTAGGCAGCAGTCGAGGAAAGACTCAGAATCAGAAACCAGACAACGCGGAAAGTGGGTGACATCGAGGCTCCTCAATTTGTTATGAAGGCAATGATCTGCGCCAAAAGTTTACCAATAGAGAGTGTGCTGGACGGGCGGGGACGCCCGTCACTCCACCGACATCACGGACGGATCGTAAGCTGGTGACCGGAGTACTGCACGATTTTATCCGCGGATGCTGACGGCTCGATGCCAACGCCATCATTCTCGCGGACGAAGATTACACGAAATGTGCGCGAATCCGTAGATGTTCACGAACGATTCCGCGCGCTAGGTTCTTCGCCATGCACTTTCACGGGGGTCAGCCGCGGGGTCGCCTCTTGTACGAGTTGCTTGCCGTCCATGCCGAATCGGTCAGCGGAGAAACGATTGACTTCATGGAGGAGGCTCAGAGAACCCGGGTCAGGAGATCGAAAGCGTCGTCGTGGAAATGGCTGCTTCGGCGCCGGTAGCGTTCGCAATCTGCTGCAAGGCAGGATAGATTTTGCGGTAGCTGCGATAGGCTTGGTCCAATGTCGTGGAGTCTCTTGCATTGGGCTGAACTTCTTCCGCGATGCGAACCACAGTGTCGCAAGCTGATTCGACAGAATGCCAGTTGCCCGCCCCCACCCCGGCCAGGATCGCAGCGCCATAGGCGGCGCCTTCTTCTACGGCGAGCACTTCGACCGCGTGTCCGTAAACATCCGCCTGGATCTGCCGCCATAAGGGAGACCGGGCGCCGCCGCCTCCCAATCGAATGCGACCGACCGGGACGTTGAGCTCCCGGAAAATCGTGAACGTGTCGCGCAGACTGAAGGCAACTCCCTCCAGAATGGCGCGAATCACGTGGGAACGGGTATGGAGAGCGGAGAGGCCGATGAGAGCGGCCCGCGCATTGGGATCGCAGTGAGGAGTACGTTCGCCCATCAGATAGGGCACCCAGAAAACGCCATCCGAAGCGGGCGGCGCAGCGGCTGCTTCCTCGGCGAGCTGATCGTAAGGATCGCCGTGCGATTTTGCGAGGACGCCGAAGCGATCGCGGAACCAGCGCAACGACAGTCCGGCCGCCTGCGTTACGCCCATGACGTGCCATCGGCCGGGGACAGCGTGGCAGAAGGTGTGAATCCTCCCTTTGGGATCGAGGGCCGGACGATCGGTGGCGCCGAAGACTACGCCCGATGTGCCGATGGTCGCGCTCACGGTGCCGGGACGAACGATTCCCGTGCCGACGGCTCCAGCGGCCTGGTCGCCTGCCCCGACCACGACGGGCGTCCCGGCGCACAGTCCGGTCGCCTCGGCTCCGCGGGCAGATACTCGACCGCAGATATCCGGCGATTCCAGCAACGTCGGGAGCAGTTGCAGGTCGATTCCTGTGGCCCGTAATACTTCAGCAGACCACCGGCGGTGGGCCACGTCGAGGAGCAACGTGCCCGAGGCATCCGCCATATCGATGGCGCGTTCGCCAGTGAGTTGGAAGCGGACAAAATCTTTGGGCAACAGCACGTGCGCTACGCGCTCCCAGTTGTGCGGCTCGTTTTCGCGCACCCAGAGAAGCTTGGTGAGCGTGAAATTCGTGAGCGGCGCGTTGCAGGTGAGATCAATGAGACGGTCTGTGCCGAACTGCTCGGAAAGTTTCCGGACTTGGGGTTCGGTACGTTGATCGCACCAGATGAGGGCGGGGCGGATCACGTCATCGTGGCGATCGAGCAGGACAGCGCCATGCATCTGCCCGGAAAATCCGACGCAGGCAATCTGATCGTTGCCGGTATTGGCCGCAGCGAGCGCGCGCCGGACGGCTAACTTGCAGGCTCGCCACCAGTCGCTCGGGTCCTGCTCAGCCCACCCGGCCTGCGGCGAGGCGAAGGGCGCATGCTCTTCCGAGGCGGAGGCGATCACGCGCCCCTGCTCGTCGATGATCAGCGCGCGAGTGCCTTCGGTGCCGACATCGATGCCGAGGAACTGGATAACTCCCTCCTGTTTGCGCGAAGGTTCAGCATAGCCTGCCGAGCCGAAGTCGTCGACCAATTCTGTAATCTTTTCGCGCTGGCCGGCAAGGTGCCCAATCACGGTTTCCCGCGTCAACGGCCAGCGGAAGGGTCTGCGGAGCTTGCCGAGTCCACGTCGACGAACAGCTTTTGCCTGGCGAGTCCGGGTGGATAGCAGTTGCCATCGCTCGCATAGTTCGCTCGACAGCCTGCAGCGACGTCTCGCCGCTTGGGCGACTGGGCGAACTGCCATACGCCTGCAAACGTCACGCCGCTCTGTGATGGTGATGGAGCGCGCCTCGGAAAGGCGCAGCCCGGCGAGGGCGGACACGCGTCATTCGTGACCCAGTACGCGATTTTTCTGACGCCTGCATTCTGGCGAATATCTTCGGCGGTAATTACGGTTATCCCGTTTCCTTCCGGCGCGGCAATTCCGGAACAGTAGATGCCTGCGCGAAATCTGCTGGCATTCACGCTATCGATCCAGGCATAGAGGTAGGCCTTCTGCTCAGGAAGCATGCGGCCACCTTCCTCCTGGTCGAGGAAGATGAGGGTTCCCTCTGGAAATCCTTCTCGGCGCGCGGAAGCGATGGCGGTGGCAGCATCGGATCGGCCCAGGGCGGAGGCGTCGCCGGCTTTGCGTAATTCTGTGTCCAGGCGGCCGTTGAAGAGCACAAGGAATCCGAATCCGGCCTCTTTGATAGCGTTCCGTTTGCCCACCCACGTGTTGTCGGTCGCGCCTGGCGGCACATTCAGCCAATAGCCCGCGAACGAGAAAGTCCGGCCAAGACTCGCCAGATTGGCATCGCCGGGATATTCGTTGCGATCGAATCCGAGATACGCGGTGTGAGAGCTGGCTTCGGCTGACTGCGCCCGGACGTATATCTTCCATCCGCTCACGGGAAGCAGAAGAACACCAATTGGGCACAGGATCAGCAAGACGTTCTTTAGCTCGCTTAGTCCGTTGCGTTTGCTTCGGACGAAGTGCTGTGTCGGGATCCTTGTGCCCTTCGAGTGCATTGCAGGCGCTCCTTCACAGCAGCTCTGCGCGCTGTAAAATCTTGCGCGCCAGGCCGGTGAGCGGAAGGGATGCGAGCCGCGACCGGGACATCCAGCGGCCGCTTCCTTTCTGGGGAGTCGCGATTTCCATAACGTTCACCTGATAGTCGGTGACCGTGATCGAATGCCGCAGTGATAGCAGTCGCTTTGCGCGTGCGCGGGAAGGTAACTGTGGCAGTTCCCACATTCCCGGCATCAGCGATTCGGTTTTGCCGCGCTGGACCAGGAAAACGTGTCCGTTCCGCCGCGCCAGTCCGAAGAAGATTTTGCGCTTTTTTTGCCGAGGTCTCGCTGCCTCGGCTTGCAATTCTCCACGCGCAGCGCAAAATCCTGAAACCGGACAGAGCAAGCACTGCGGTTGCCGGGGCAGGCAGATGGTCGCTCCCAGTTCCATCATTGCCTGATTGAAGTCGCCGGAGCGGGGCGAATCCAGAAGGTTGTTTGCCGTGTTCCAAGTCTGCTCTCCAGTCAACCGTTTCCCGCTCATTCGCTCGAGGACTCGCTCCACATTCCCGTCGACCACGGCCACGGGCTCGTCGTACGCGATGCTGGCGATCGCCGCGGCAGTGTAGCGCCCGATGCCGGGTAGGTGGCGCAATCCTTCGCTGGCGCGCGGAAACTTTCCCTGATATTCCTTCACGACGAGCTTTGCTGCCGCGTGCAGCATACGAGCGCGCCGGTAATACCCGAGGCCGCTCCAGGCCGCCAGCACGGATGATTCCCGTGCGGCAGCCAGCTTGCTCACCGTCGGAAATTTGTTCAGGAAACGGCGATAGTGCTCCAGAACCGCAGCGACGCGCGTTTGCTGCAGCATCATTTCCGAAACCCATACCCGGTAGGGATCGCGGTCCTCGCGCCAGGGAAGCTTGCGCGCGTGTTGGTCGTACCAGGCGAGCAGGGAACTGGCGAAGCCGCTGGCTTTCGCGGTGTTTGCAATTTGCGACAAAGCTAGCCCCGAAATTTCGCGCCCTCAGCGGCTAAAGCCGCGTTGAATTTGTGGCTGTTGCGGCTGGGCTGAAGCCCAGCCCTTTCAAACCGCAGCTATCGCGGGAGTTTTTCAGCAAACTGTGAAGCCCAGCCCTTTCAAACCGCAGCTACCGCGGGAGTTTTTCAGCAAACTGTGAAGCCTGGCCCTTTCAAAGCCGCTGACCTTCAGAGTTGGTGTCGAGTGTTGGTGTTGGGAAATCCCCATCCTAACCTCGCACAGAGCGCGAGGTGAGGATGGGGCACTAACGTCTTGATAAAGCACAGGCACCTTCCGCGTCTTTCAGCGCCACCAACCTATACGCGAACTCGCGGGACACCACACTAGTTCCGCGCTCACTTACTTTCGCTCCCCAACACCGAGTGCGCGATGACCACCCAGCCGCGTTTCTGCTCCTGCCAGACTGCCATTCTTCGCTGAGGCTGTGAGTTCAGCGTTTGGCCCCGCGCAGTTCCGCGTAACGTAATTGTGTAGGTCACGACAAAGGTATCGCGGTTCATCTCGGTCGTCAGATCTCCGATTGAGAACTCCTGCAACTGAAGTTGCTGCAGTCGTTGCAGCGCATCGGAGCGCTCGTAGCGGCCCGTGGGCGTGACGTAGACGAAATTCGATGCGATGTGCGAGTTCAGGTCGTTCCAGTTCTGCTTCTGGACATCCTGCCAGAAGGTGCGCTCCATACCCTCGCCACCGGTGGCGTCGCTGAGCGCTTTTGCCGGGCGCTCTTTGTAGAACGTACATCCCAAGACGCTCATCGAGACGGCAAGGACTGCGGCAAAGATGACATGCCGGAACATGTTGCCGATTCTAACCCAAGCGGTGCGGGTTCCAATCGGAACCATCAGCGGTCCTGGCGGTGACGTCGGAGGTGCGCTTGCAGTTGACCCTCACCAGAAAGCCACGAATAATAAGAAAGCTTACCTTCGTCCTTTCAGCACGGCCGGTTCGCGCCGCAATTTTGAGGAGTTTTATGAGCGACTTCAATCGCCGCGTGGAGGAGACCTCGGCTCGCGTCAACAGAAAGGTTTCGAACGCCGCCGAGCGTCTAGAGAAAGAAAGCGCCGACTTGATCGCCTATCTGAACCGGGAAGTAGTTCCGGCCGTTCGCGACCAGTCGTCCAGGGCGCTCCGCATCGCCGCCGAAAAGCTGCGGAGCTTCGCCGATTTCATGGATGAGCACAAAAATACCGACGAGACGAAGAAACCGTAACGTGCGTTTCCGGATACTTGCAAGCATCGGGCTCCTCTCGCTGGCCTTGCTGAGTGGTTGCGCCAGCCATAAGCAGGCGCGCGTCCAGGTTCCGCCGCCTCCGCCGGCGGAGTCAACCACCCCACCCGTGGCAGGTGATCGCGAGCAGCCGGCGGCGACAGCATCCAGTCATCCTTCGAAAGAAACGGCCAAGGACAAGGTCGAAGAGATTCTCACGATTCCGGCGGATGCCGTGCCACTTTCGACGGAGACAGGCTTAGCGAGCTGGTATGGGGCGCCCTACCACAATCGGCGCGGCTCGAATGGCGAAGTCTACAACATGAATGCGATGACCGCCGCCCATCGCATCTTACCGTTGGGTTCGATTGTGCGCGTGACCAACGTCAAGACCGGGCACGCGGCTCTGGTGAGAATCACCGACCGGGGTCCATTTGTCGAAGGCCGCATTTTGGATGTTTCTTACGCGGCCGCAAAGCAATTGGATATCTGGCAGCCCGGTGTGGCCCGCGTCAAGCTGGAGGTCATGCAGACGCCCACCTCGCCTGCGACGGGTGGCCGCTGGGCCGTACAGATCGGTTCGTTCGGAAAACAGAAAGATGCGTCCGAAATGGCTGAGCACCTGGCGCGGCGCTACCGCACAGCCAAGGTCGCCCAAATCGCCAGCCCCGTGGGCACGTGGTGGGTACGGGTGCGCGTACTGAATGATGACCGCCAGCGCGCCGAAGCTCTGATGCATGAGACCGAGACGAAGGAAGGCTCGGTATATTTGGTGCGGCTGGACTGATGCCCGATAGCCGATAGCTGAGAACTGAGACGTGAGAACTGATCTACCATGACTGACTGCCTCTTTTGCCGAATTGTGAAGGGCGAGATTCCTGCCAAGAAAGTATATGAAGACGAGCATAGTCTTGCCTTCGAGGACATCGATCCGCAGGCGCCAACTCACGTGCTCGTCGTCTCTAAGAAACATGTAGCACAGAAAGAAGATGCGGAGCTTATCGGGCGCCTTCATCTGGTCGCAGCCGAAATCGGCCGGCAGCGCGGGATTGAGGACGGCTACCGGACCGTGCTCAACGTTGGGCCGAAGTCCGGTCAGTCCGTCTTTCACATCCACGTTCACCTGATCGGCGGACGTCCGATGAAATGGCCTCCAGGGTAGTAGTTCCGTAGGGCAGACGCCCCGTTTGCCCAGCCGAGCGAAGCTCGGCCTTCAGGAATTATCGCCAACCAGCAGTGTCGCATTCGACTGGAAAACCGATAGGAATTATGACTAGTTGCTAATTTGGCAGCCGGCTGCTCGAAGCAAAGTGCAGCCGGGCTGGCGCCCGGCCGCCCAGACGAGGGCATCTCCACCCCATCAAGCCAAAAACGGGCTTGATGGGGACCCCGGCGTCTGGGCCTACGTGTGCATCGTCTGGGCCTACGTGTGCATCGCATGGGGCGACGGACGCGTTCGGAATCGACTGAGTCTACTGGACTCCCGCTTCTTCCTCTGCTGCTCCATGCCGTCGCAGCAGCTGGGGCAGGTTCTGCGAGAAGGCTGAGCGGGGCAGCACCATGTCGCATCCCACCTCGTGCGCCTTTTGTTTGAGGTCGCCCTGCACGTGCGAAAGGAAACCGATGATCGAGGTTCCTTTTTTCAGGCGGCTCTTGAGCTTGGGAATCAGCGTCAACGGCTTTGCATTAGCATTGTTCAGGTCGAAGATGATCAGCGACGGTTTTTCTTCGCCGTTCTGCTTCATGCGCTCAAGCAGATCTTTGTCGGTCTTCACGAACTCGACCTTGACATTCATCTTGCGTGCTGTCTCCTGGATCTTGGCCAGGAAGAACAAATCGTCGACGAAAGCAAAGATGCGCGAGGTTGCGTCCTCGCGGGTGGGAAGCGGTTCGGGATCCGGCGGCTGATAAGCCGGGGCAAAGCCTGGCCGCATGCCGCGACCACCTTTATGTCCGTTGTCACCGCCCAGTACCGCACGGTAGCTGTGATCCATGGGCGCGCTGTAGATGCCGCCGCCTGTGTTATGACGATCGCGACCTTGTCCGCCGCCACCGCCGCGATGATTAGGCGGACGCCGACCGCGCCGCCGTCTGCCTCTCCCTCCAGCTCCGGAGGGATTTCCGGGTCCTGCATTCATAAGTTTTCTCTTAGCGGTTCCCAACTTCTTCGAAAGGGTTTCGTTCCCGGCTGCCCTAGGTCACCTTTGAGGTAGCATCCCACTGCCGCACAATTCATACGATGCGCGTAGACCCCGATGCGACTGGAAAAACAATTCCTGATGAACTTTTCCGTTTAAGCGCCTGAAGTTAATGGGCGCGGAGGGCCAGCACGAGAAGCGTGGCCGCTGGGAACAGTTCAATGCTACGCTGCGCCGCATAATTCGTGCAAGTCCAAAGTAGTGGCTATTTTGCACAGAGGTGCCGAGCGCGACCCCTCACTTCCGCGCGGGCGCGGTTTGGCAAGTACTGACCGGCTCATTATTTTGAGGAACCCTCGTCGGCGGTGCTGCTCACCTGGCGCGCCCACTGCATGGCCTGCCACCACATCTCGCCCGCTTCGCTTTCACTGATGCGCAACTGGGCGGCCGATTCTTTCGCGGCCTGCCATTTGCCGGCTTCCTGGGCCAACATGAGATCGTAGACCGGCTTCAGCTTTCCGCCGCCTCCGGAAAGTACGGCCTTGGTTTCCTTATCGAGCGCGATCTTCTGGAGAATCTCATCCATGGAGATCTCGAGAATTGCGTCCATCATCGAGACCATGCCCACCAGGAAAAGGTCGGATTGGGTGCGTGGAATTCTCATCGAAACCAGCTCGCAAAAACGCGCGCGCACCAGCGCCGAAAGTACTAGGTCCGAGGTTTTGTGCAGGCCGGCAGAAACCAGGGTCACCAGCCGGATCCAGCGCCGGATCTCCCGCTCGCCGAGCAGGGCCAGGGCATGACGGATGGAATGAATCTCGTTGCGCATGCCGAACAGGGGCGAGTTCAGATAGCGCAGCAGGCGATACAGGACCGACGCTTCCACCTTGATGATCTGCTCCAGCTCCCGCAGATCCATCTCATCCTTGGAGACGGCCGCCAGCATGCGCAGGTAATTGGCACGGTTGGTGGGAATCTCCCGGGCGCGCAGCACCTCTGGACGGCGGAAAAAGTAGCCCTGGAAATACACGAAGCCCATTTCCTGCGCGACCGCGAACTGCTCTTGGGTCTCTACCTTTTCCGCCAGCATGCGGCGGCCCATGGGCGCGAAACGTTTGACCAAAGCCTGCTGGTCGGCGCGCGTGGTGCGTTCAAAGTCTACCTTTACAATATCGGCCAGCGCGGTCAGGGGCTCACGCGGATCATTGGCGACGTAGTCGTCCAACGCGATGGTGTAGCCGGCCACCTTCAGGCGCTGGCAGGCGGCCAGCACCAGGTCATCCGGTTCCACGTTTTCCAGGATCTCGACCACGGTTTGCTCGGAGGGCAGCAGAGTAATACCGTCTTTCAGCAGCAGGTCGCGGGTGCAGTTAATGAAAGCGCGCTGGCCGTCGCATAAAACGTCAAATCCCATTATGAGCGTGCTGTCGAGGGTGCTGCGCGCGGCCGCTTCCGCATCGCTGGCCCGGAAGACGTTCTCGATTCCATCCCGAAACAGGAGTTCGTAGCCGAACACCTGTTGTGCGGCGGTCAGGATGGGTTGCCGGGCAACGAAGCGGAATATCTGCTGCGAAGAACTGTCGATCTTTTGAACACCGGTTGAGGTTGCCACCACTTTCTTATCGGCGGGCGGGGAAAGTTCTTGAGCCTTACAGAGAGCCGACGGGCGGGGACGCCCGTCGCTCCACGGGCTGGACCGGGCAAAGCCTCCATCCGTTGTTAGTTCGGCGTCATCTAAGATAAGAAATACGAAGGATCAGAACACCGGAGGACTAGAACTGATGCCCGCTCTTGCCGTCGGCAAAACCGCACCTGACTTCAAGCTGAGCACACTGGAAGGCAAAACCTTTTCGTTGAAGGATGCTCTCTCGCAGGCCCCGGTCGTGCTGGCATTCTTCAAGGTCTCTTGCCCGACCTGCCATTATGCCTTCCCCTTTTTCGAGCGGTTGTTTCGAGCCTACAAGAACAAGCACGTCACGCTGGTCGGTGTCTCGCAGAATAATGCCGAGGAGACAGCGGCCTTTGCGAAGGAATTCGGCATCAGCTTTCCTCTGCTGCTGGAGGAGACGCGCACCTATCCGGTTTCCAACGCTTACGGGCTTACCAATGTGCCGACGCTGTTCTGGATTGGCACGGACGGTAACATCGAAATCAGCAGCGTGGGCTGGGCGAAGCCGGACTTCGAGCTGATCAATCGCCGGATGGCGGAAGCGAGCGCGATCGCGACTGCCCCTATGTTTCGAGCCAGCGATGATGTCCGCGACTACCGCGCCGGTTGAAGCTCCAAGAATTGATCCCGCGGTCCGCGGGACAACACAGCTTTAGGGCACCCGGCGAGCTCTGGATAGCCGGCAAGATGCCGGCGCTACAAGGCGCGCAGCTGGCGAGATGCCGGCGCTACAAGGCGCGCGGCCGGCAAGATGCCGGCGCTACAACTTAGGCAAGATGACCTCAGGACAGCCACCGGGTCGCCGGTGCTACGACGAAACTGAGACGCTGGTAACCTGACCCGCTCGGTTTCGAGTACGACCTTTCCCGTACAATGGGAATATTCCCGAATTTATTAATGATTCATTCAGGAGCCCTCGTCCAACCATGCGCAAGACCTTTCTGCTGTTCTTTTTGGGTCTAGCTGTGTTTGCTGCCTCACAAGCTACCCCCAAAGGTATTCCTTTGGCAGTGCCTCGCCCTTCGCCGGCCGCCTTTCAGGCATTGGAAACCATTAATCCTGAGCGTATTCGCGCGCACGTGCGTTTTTTATCTCACGATCTGCTCGAGGGACGTGGTACCGGGCAACGTGGGGGAGATATCGCTGCGGAATACATAGCAACCCAGTTTGCGCTTTACGGTCTGAAGCCTGTGGGTGACAACGGCACCTATTTGCAGAAGGTCCCGATGGTGGGTATTACGCCCTCACCGGAAACTACGTTTTCGCTGGTGCCGGCGAGCGGTTCTCGTATGACTTTGAAAGTTCTCGACGACTACGTCTCTTATGACCAGACGCAGCAGCCTCAGTCCGACGTCGACGCGCCCATCGTTTACGTCGGCTACGGCATTCATGCCCCGGAGTACAGCTGGGACGACTACAAAGACACGGACGTGCGCGGGAAAGTGCTGCTCATGCTGGTGAACGAGCCTGCCTCGGACGATCCGAAGTTCTTCAAAGGCAAGGCGCTGACCTACTACGGACGCTGGACGTACAAATACGAAGAAGCGGCGCGCCGGGGCGCGGTGGGCGTACTCCTCATCCACCAGAACGAGATGGCGAGCTATCCGTGGGAGGTCGTGCGCAATTCGAACTCGGGCGAGAAGTCCTACCTCAAGCTGGACGGCACACCGAAACTCAAAGCCGCCGCCTGGATCCAGTTAGGGGTGGCGCGCAAGCTGGTGAACGGTGCTGGGCTGAATCTCGAAAAACTCATGTCCGACGCGCAGACGCGCGAGTTCAAGGCCGTGGCCCTTCCGGCCAAGTTGCAAGCACGCATCTTCAGCAAGATTCGTCCCTTCGAATCCAACAACGTGATTGCCGAGCTTCCCGGCTCAGATCCGAAGCTCAAGAATGAGGCCGTTCTGTATACGGCGCACTACGACCACCTGGGGATTCGTCCCGAGATGCCGGGAGACAACATCTACAACGGGGCCAACGACAATGCGACCGGGTGCGGCGTGTTGCTCGAACTGGCGCGGGCCTTTGGCCAGGGTGCGCAAAAGCCGCGCCGCTCGATCCTGTTTGCCTCGGTGACAGGCGAAGAGCAGGGCTTGCTGGGGTCGGAGTACCTCGGCAAGCATCCGCCCTTTCCTGCCGGACGAATCACGCTCGATTTGAATTACGATGACCTGCCGCCGCTGGGATCGCCCGAAGAAGTCGAGGTCTCGGGCGCGGAGCGCACCAGTTTCTATCGGATCGTCGAAGCGACTGCCAAGGACTTTCGGCTCACCATTCGTCCCGATGCGCATCCCGAAGCCGGTCATTTCTACCGTTCCGATCATTTCAGCCTCGCGCGAGTTGGCATTCCTTCCTTTTCGATCAATGAGGGCGTGAAGTACAAGGGACACGACGAGGCCTGGGGCCTGCAGCAGGACCAGGAATACAACGAGAAGCACTATCATCAGCCCAGCGACGAGTACCGTCCGGATATGGATTTCACCGGCGACGCGACCATGGCCCGGTTCGGATTCATCCTGGGATGGCAGGCCGCTACGTTGCCCAAGGTCGTGAGTTGGGAAAAGGGCGACGAGTTTGAGGCGGCACGGCTGAAGAGCGTCGAATAAACCTCTTCTCATTTCGCTAAACCGCGTGAGCACACAATACCCGGGGGCACCGGTTCGCGGTGGAAATGCATATCTACTTCTCGTGAGATCCAAACAGCAGCGGGGTCTTTCGACTCCGTTCGGCTGCCGCCTCACTCCGCTCAAGATGACAGACAATTAGAGCTTGTGAAGATGGCGGACAATTAAAGCTTGTCACGATGACAGACGTTTAAACCTTGTCAAGACGACAGCGATTAAACCTTGCGAGAGCGGACTGCCGATAATCGTGATAATTGCAAGAGCCTTTGGTCAGTAACTTGGGTAACGTTTCCGGCTCCTCGACCCCATGCTAGGCTCGTCACTATAAGTCGTGAAATCAGTGATTTCCGAGGTGGAGCCTTGCGCTGGACTGCCCTGCTGCTGATGTTCTGCGCCGCGGCTTTTGCGACGAACCCCAAGCCGCATCATTCGAGACCCGCCGTCAAGACTTCCACTCTGCCGGTCACGACGAATTCGCCGGCCGCGCGTAAAGAATTCGAACATGCGATGGCCGATCTGGAGGCGCTGCGTCGGGCCGATGCCGTGAATGATCTGCGAGCCACGGTGAAACGAGACCCAAAGTTTGCGCAGGCCTACATCCTGCTCTCGCACCTGACCCATGATCCCGACGAGCAGGTTTCCACTCGTATCCGAGCCGAGCAACTGGCTTCCCAGGTGACGCCGGGCGAACATCTGCTGATTCGCTGGCTGAGTGGCGTGCAGGAAAATAATTACGTGCCCGCCATCGCCGCCATGAACGACCTGCTCGCGATGTACCCGCGGGACCATCGCACGGCGTTTCTGGCTGGACGCTGGCTGGTGCATCAACGGCGCTATGCGCAGGGCGTGTTTGTGCTCGAGCATGCTATTGCGCTCTTTCCCGATTATCCGGCCGCGCTGAACGAGCTGGCTTACGCTTATGCCTTCAGCGGAAACTTTGAAAAGGCCTCCGCGCTGATGGAGCGCTACGTCCAGCTCCAGCCCGATCAGCCCAATCCGTACGATTCGTACGGGGAGATTTTGCGGGCCGCCGGGCAGTACGACGCGGCGCTGGACAAATACCGGATGGCAATCCGGATCGATCCCACATTCGGCTCCGAATTTGGCGTGGCCGACACCTACGCTGTGATGGGCCGGGAAGCGGACGCGCGCGAGGAGTATGCCAGGGCGCTTATGTTCGTTAGCAGCGAGAGCGAGCGGGTCGAGTACGAGCTGCAGAGCGCGCTGACCTGGATTCGAGAGAACAATCACAAGCAAGTCGATAAATTTCTGCATGAGGTTGCCAAGCATGCGCATTCGGTGGGTCTCGCCAAGCTCGAGGCGGAGGCCAACCGCATCATGGCGATGAGTGCTCCGGACTACAAGGATGCTCTTCATCATTTGAAGGCGGCGGAGCATGCTCTGGACGAGGGGCATCCGATCTCGAAATCAGATCGCGAAGAAGAACGCTCCATGGTTCTGAAAGTCGCGGCCTTGCGGGCCGCGCAGAACGACTCGATGGAGGCAGCTTCGAAGGCAGTCGCACAACTGGAATCGATGGCCTCGCAGAGTCGCAGCCAGGTGATTCAGCTGGCTTACCATTCCGCGGCCGGCGCAGTGCTGGTCGAAGAAGGGAAGTACGCAGAGGCGATCGCCCATCTTCAGGAAGACACGGAAAACCCCGAATCCATGCAGCTGTTGTGGAAGGCATACAAGCAAACCGGAGCGCAAGAAGACGCAAAGGTGCTCGCGGCGAGGCTGGCGGGCATCAACGAGCCCACGGTCGAGCAGGCGTTGGTGGTACCGCAATTTCGCGTGATGCTCGCCGACCAGCAACAGCAGGCGGCGAAATAAAGACAGGATTTCGAGTTCATGCCCCGAATCCCGATTTTCAAGCTCGGCAGCTCCTCGGATGACAACATTCCGCCGGCGCTGGCGAGTTACACGCCCACGCTTTCGCTCGAGGGGCTATCGGTGGGCGTGGACAATCTCCGGCATGATGTTCATCTCAGCCCGAAGTTTACCGATGCGGCGCGCGCGCATATTGCCCGCTTGATCGCGCGCCACGGCGACGTGGAGGGCCTGTTGGCCGCCGAAGCCACTCCATCGGCGCCCCGGACGGCGTTTCTCAATAAGCTCACGACGGTGGTGAAGCCCGGGGCAAAGAGCGAGGCCTCGGACTTCAAATCGGTGCTGACGGAATTGCACGTGGCCTCGCTGAACCGCGCCAAGGCCGAGAACAATGTCACCATCGACCTGCTGGCGCGGCTGGCAGTGATCAAGTTCCTGCGCCTGGAATTGAACTCGCAATTCGCGCAGGTGCTGGAACGCGGCCGGATGATGCTGAAGAGTTATGAGGGCGTGCGCCAGCAGAAGGCGCTCGAATATCGCGAGCGGGTGGCGTCGTTCCAGGTGCGCAAGAAGATCATCCAGCGCAAGACCGGGCAGGATTTGTTCCTGCTGTTGCGCGATATCGAAAAAGAAACATTGGCGCGCATGCGCCGCTCGCGTTTTGGTGAGAACGATAGCGAAGGGCACAAGCTCCTGATCAACCGGCTGGTCCTCTCCGAAGACGGCCGCGACGACTACCTGTGCGCCGAACAGTACGTGATGCTGGGCAACTGGGAGCGCGATCCGGACCGTTTCATACGCATGCGCGAAATCTCGTGCGAATTCTTGCGTTCGCTCGAGATCGATCTTCCTGATGACGACGCGGAACTCGATCCCTGGCTGAATGCGCCTGAGAATGCGCATGCGCTGGTCGGCGGCGGGACCGCGTCTGAGTCAACGCCCGAGGGCCGTTCCCAAAAAGCGCGCTTGTCGGCCTGGGTTCGCTTGCTCGAAGACCAGTCGGTCATGGAATACGTGATTGCTTCCTATGAGGCGGTGCCGCTGCTCGCGGAGTACGCTTCGCGGATCAATCCGCAGCAGTTGAAGAATGCGCTGGTCGATCGCGCCGAGTGTTCGAGGGTCGAGCGGCTCATTCTGGAAGGGGGGAGGCTTTCGGCGAATAACCTCTATGCCGCAGTGGGACGGGTGGCCAGTTGCCGCGGAGCCGATCGGGCCAAGGTGGCGGGCCGCTTCCTGCGCGACTTCCTCCGCTATCACCGCGATGTGCGCCGGCTGGAGGCGTTAAATTCCGCGCTCGACAGCATCAACCTGATCGGCAACGCGAAGCTGCGCGAACTCTCCAAGGTCAATGGCACGCTTTACGAGTTCCTGCTGCCGGAGGAGCAGAAACCGGCCGAAGAGCGGGCGCTGGGCCACGTCATCATCAAGGCCGATATTCGTGATTCGTCGCGGCTCACCCGCTCCTTGATGGACTCCGGACTGAACCCGGCGTCCTACTTCAGTCTGAATTTTTATGATCCGGTAAACAAACTGCTGCCGAAGTACGGTGCCAGCAAGGTGTTCATCGAAGGCGATGCCGTCATCCTAGCGCTGCACGAGAAAGAAGGTGAGCCTGGGTTGGCCGTGAGCCGGGCTTGCGTGCTCGCACGCGAGATGGTCGAAATCGTTCGCGGCTATAACGAGCTGGTCACCAAAGCTGGCTTGCCGCCGCTCGAGCTGGGAGTTGGAATCGCTTACCAGGAAGCGGCTCCCCTGTATTTGATGGATGGCGAGAAGCGCATCATGATTTCCGAAGCGTTGAACGA
>QIAH01000540.1 GCA_003225465.1 Acidobacteriota bacterium
CCTTACATCGATTCTGCCGGGCTCGGCTCGCTGGTGAGCGCCTATGTTTCGCGACACAAGGCGGGGCAACGCACCGTGCTCACCGGCATGAATCCGCGCATCGTGTCCCTGCTGGAGATTACCCGGATGGCGCAGCTGTTCCCCATTTTCCCCAGCCTCGGCGACGCACTGGACGCCCTCAGCAATCCCGGCAGCGCCTGACGTCAGCTCGTTCGATCTGCCACATTACCGGCGCCTGTCGCACAGCTCATGGGCAGGGTCGCAGACGCCCACTCGGGAAGGTCAATCGCGGTCCATCGGTCGCAGAACTCATCGAACAGCTCACCGTCGATGAGCTCGGGCGGAGGCCAGGAGACAGCCATCCCGTCCAGCGGCCAAATCTGGGTTGCAACCTTTTCCCACTTTGCCTCTTGCTTAAAACGAACAAAGGGAAGTCCGTGAAGCGGGGACGCGCTGCTCCACTTGAGGGCGACGAGTTGCAGCACGAGATAGCTCAGCGAAAACGTACAAAGATACATGTCAAAACTACCGAGCATGTTTCTTTTGGTTCTGGCAACGTAGGAGACGACGCGCCCCGTGCGCTTGCGTGGACGACTTGCAATCCAGACTTGAACACCGTCAGGAATCGTGAGGCTCTTGGCGAAGCGGCGCCTCTCCGAACGCGAGAAAAACTCGGAACCGGGTCGCATGTGGTTGACGACAACAGTAGTCTTAAAGGCAAAAACCGCAAGCGACGCAAGTCCACGCGGCAATAATGTGACGGGAAAACCGTGTTCAATCATTCCCTTCATCGTCGGCTTTACGATGTCATTCTCAAGCTCCGCCATCCAGCCGTTGTTACAAGTTCCGCAAACCACGCCGGTCTTGTAACTGAGGTGCTGACCTAGAAAGGCACGCGTATTTCCGTCAGGCATCCTGAACTTGAATGTGTAGGGGAAAGGCTCGAGCAGTTTGTTCATCCACCTACTAAAGATGTGTTCGCTTGTATCTGCTCTACGTGGACAAAAAGCGCATTCCTTCATGCCCTAAAGCATGATTCGTCACCGTACTTGATGTCAAGGGATACTTACCTTGTAAAGCGACGCCGGACTTTATTGCGAACCTCTTCCACGAATCGCTCCCGAGCCCGCACTGGCCGAAGCTCAGCTCGGGCTTACCAGAGTTGCCGACTACCGCATCACGTGATTG
>QIAH01000541.1 GCA_003225465.1 Acidobacteriota bacterium
TTCACTCCTCGCGCAGGCATCGCAGAACGATAAGGCAGCCGAGCAATTTTCCGAAGCAATCCGTCTCTCGCCCGATTACGCCGCTGCCCAACTTCACCTCGGGGCGATTCGCTGGCAACAGCATCAACCTGAGGAGGCGCAGTCGCTTTTGCAGAGTGCTGTCAAGCTTTTGCCCCAATCTCCACAGGCTCATTACTACCTGGCGCGAGTGCTCGAAGATCAAGGCCGTCGCGACGAGGCCGCCCGCGAGTTGCAGGTAGCCGTGAAGCTGGAGCCCGATTGGCCCGATGCGCAAACCCGTCTGGGCCTGCTCTTGCAGCGTCAGGGCGATGTCGACGGTGCTCTCGCGGCGCTGGAGCGCGTGACCAAGCTTCAGCCCGACAATTCTGACGCACACAACAATCTCGGCCTCGCACTAGTGCAGGCTGGCCAAGCGTCCCAATCGGTTTCTGAGTTTGAAGCCGCCCTGCGATTGCGCCCCGACGATTCCGGCTATCGCGCGAACCTGGGAACCGCCTATCTTCAGAAAGCCGATTTCGATGCTGCCATTCACGAGTTCCAGACAGCCCTCAAAAGCACGCCGCAGGATGCCACGCTGCACTACGATCTTGGGCTCACCCTCAAGTTGAAAGACCAGCTTCCGGAAGCGCTTGTCGAATTTCGGAAAGCTGAGGAACTGGACCCTTCCCAACCTGACATTCATTACACGATGGGAGTGACGCTTTGGCAGCAGGGCTCGTTCGACGATTCCGTGAAAGAGCTGCGCGCCGCGATCGCCGCTCGCCCCGATTACGCCGAGGCCTTCTACACCCTCGTCACCGTCCTCAAGCAACAGGGGAAACTCCAGGACGCCGCCGACGCTCTACGCAATGCCATCCGGCTGCAACCCGACTTCGCAGGCGCCCACACCACGCTTGCTGCCGTGCTGCGCGCGCTAGGCGACAATGAAGGAGCCGCCGCCGAGGCGCACACGGGTCAGCAGATTGGACAGGAAACCACCGGACGTCAAGCCGCGGTACTGGCCACCAATTCCGGACGTCGACTGCTCAATGCCGGCGATGTTGAGGGCGCCATAGCACAGTTCCGCTCAGCCATCAACTCCAGTCCGAACTATGCCCAGGCTCACTACCAGTTGGGAATAGCGCTGCGACAAAAGGGCGCAAAAGAAGAATCGTCACAGGAATTTCGCAGGGCGAGCGAACTCGATCCTCAACTTGCTCCACCAACCTCCTAGCTCAGTCGCCGTTCTGCTTGGCGTCGTCTGTTCGCAACGCCACTATCTCCGACTCGACCGGCACTCCGCGCGCGACTTTCACGTGCAACACCACTTCGAATGGCTTCATCTCCCCGGTCGAGGGAATTTTCAGGCGATTTAACAACTGCACCAGCGAATCTTCGTGACAAACATACTCCACGGCCGCCTGCGTGCCGAGTGTCGAGGTTCCCCCGAGCATCAAGACCGACTCCGTCGGATTCATTCCCCGCATGAGTGCAACCACCGCGTAATCTTCGGTGAGAGGAATGTTCGATGGGCTACCAAGGAACAGGGGCGGCTCTCCACTCCGAGGATGCAGATTCACCACCGCCAGATCCCCCGCGCGGGCGCCTGACGCGAGCCGCTGAAACACGAACTGCTGGTTCATCGGGATATCGCGCAACGACAGGTTCTCAGCCGGGGAACCCACAAAAATCAGATTATTGTTCTTGGCATCATCCAGCGAAAAAAGGCTTCCGCGTTTGACTCGAACCTCGCGGTTTAATACATGGAACACTCGATCGATCTCATGTACCGCCAGCACTTCACCCACGCCCGTGTAATGGTCAAGAATAACCGCACCGGAGTCACGGGTGGGATTGCGGTATCGCATGCCTGTCTCTGGCCTGCCTACGAACGCCGCGTTGCTGAACACCACCCAAGGCTCCTCGGGTCCGGACACAAATCCCTTCCAGAACGTGCGAAACACTGCGGGCGCCGCCGGGGGATCTAAAATGGCGACCTGTGATCGGCTCTCCCACTTCACGACAATCGCGGCAACCGCAGCGGCTAACAAAACCGATAATGCGAGTATGCTCGCAGACCAGTTGAGCAATACGTGCTGCGTCCGCTGGCGTTTTTGCTTTTCTGCGCTTGCGCTCTCGCTCTCGAGTTGTGCCCTCGGCGTTATCTGTCGGGTATGAAACGAAAGGGTATAGGTGCCCTTGCGTAATTCCACAAGAACCGGGTCCTGCTCGCCCTCCGAAGAATAATATTCACCCAGCTTTACTCGCAGTCGACCTGCCTGCACTCGAATGGCTGAGTCGAGATGAGGATCGAAATCTGCGGGACGTCCGAACACTTCTGTCGCAATCTGATATTCCTTGACCGGGACTCCAGGATTCTGAAGACTATGCTCTGCCAAATATCGAAGCAATTTGCAGAGCGATTCTGAGCCGTGAAGCACATGACTCGCGGCCAATCGTTCGATGGCCGCCAGGTACTGACCCCGCTCCTCCACAGAAATACCTGTGACGCTCATGTAACCAAGCGTAACAAGGCGGGCAACTGACTGCAACACATGCTCTTGATCGCATGTAACCGTATCAAACCCTCCGAAACTTTAATTCACCGGATCGAAAGCACAGA
>QIAH01000542.1 GCA_003225465.1 Acidobacteriota bacterium
AATTTCCTTACCTGATGTTTTCGTTTCTGGCGCTATTGGCCATTCGCCGCGGTTCGGATGTGATTAGAGGATGGCAGCAAGCAGGCTGGGCGCTGCTCGCGGCATTGCTCTTGTATGCCTCGTACGGCACGCGAACAATCGGGATTGCGCTACCGGGCGCACTGCTCGGCGCAGAACTGATGAGACAGCGCAAGCCGGGGCGGTTTGTGATGCTTGTGCTCGGAGTCTTCGCGGGCTTCGCGATAGTGCAATCGGTGCTGCTCACTTCGCCCAGGGGCTACATGGCGGTTGCCCACTTCTCAACGACCTCGGTGTTGGAAAACGTGGCGAGCTATGCAAAGTCGTTGTCGCATGCGTGGGAAAGCGGATTCAGCCAGGCAGCGCAGGGTGGACTGACGGTGGTGTTCAGCAGGTTTGCCGCTCTCGCGTTCTGGAAACGATTCCGGGAGGGCTCGCTGGAAGCGTTCTATGTCGTGATCTACCTGGGAATTTTGATCGCGTGGGGAGCACAGATTGGCGTACGGGGACTGCTGCCGGTGCTTCCCATCTACCTGACCTACGTGGTGCTGGGAATCACGGAAGCGGTCGAGCGATGGAAAAAGCCGAAGGCACGTGCGCTGGTCGCGGCCGTGGCGGTCTGCATGGCGATCACCTACTTTGGAGGATTGCGGCAACGGCCGTGGCAGGCTGCGCTGGCGAATGTGAACGATACGTCGGCGCAGGAACTGTTTACGTTTTTGCGTTCGCGGAGCCAACCTTCCGACGTGCTGTTGTTCTCCAAGCCGCGCTCTCTAGCGCTTTTTTCGGGGCGGGCGGTGGGGAGTTTAGGAGCGGAAGAGCCGGCGGGCGAGTCGGTGCGGTTTGTGCGGGAAAACGGGGTTCGATTTGTGATTCAGAGTTCTTGGACTCCGGCGGCTTATGATCAACTGCTGGCGTCGGGGCAGTTCGAGTTGGTATTTGGGAATGAGGATTTTCGGGTTTATCGCGTGGGGGAACGGGTGGAGTAGTTCTGGGCGTGGGGAACAGAGAGTGGCGGGGTCGGACAGTCGTCCTAAAATCTTAAACCGCAGAGACCGCAGAGAACGGTCGCGGAGTTCGCAGAGAAATCCCCACCCAAGCGGAGCTTGGATGGGTCACCCTTCAAGGGAAATCTTCTAGCGCTTCTTCATGGGCGCACCTGGCCGGGCTTTTGGGGTCTAATACAAATTTCAGTGTTCTTGGAGACTGAATCATGTCGCTCGCAAGAAATCTCCTGCTCGCATTCTTGGGTGTGATTGTTTCCATGCCGCTCTGGGCGCAGAACGCCGCGCCTTCCTTCAATCTCGCGCCCACGCCGCCCATGGGATGGAACAGCTGGAACAAGTTCGCCTGCAATGTGAGTGAGGACATGATCAAGGGCATGGCCGACGCGATGGTGAAATCGGGCATGAAAGATGCGGGATATCAGTACGTCGTGATCGATGACTGCTGGCAGGTTTCGCGGGACAAGCAGGGGAACATCGTCGCCGACCCGCAGCGCTTCCCTTCCGGCATCAAGGCGCTGGCCGATTACGTGCATTCGCTGGGATTGAAGTTTGGGATTTATTCCGATGCCGGCTCGAAAACGTGCGCGGGGCGGCCGGGCGGGCTGGGGCATGAATATCAGGATGCGCTCAAGTATGCCGAGTGGGGCGTGGATTATCTGAAGTACGACTGGTGCAACACGACGACGCAAGACGCGAAGGCGGCGTACGCCAATATGCGGGCAGCGCTCGATGCGACCGGGCGTCCGATTGTGCTGAGCATCTGCGAGTGGGGCAAGCATCTCCCGTGGTTGTGGGGTGAGGAAGTAGGCGGGAATCTGTGGCGCACGACCGATGATATCCAGGACCGTTGGTCGGGAAAGAAAGAGTGGAGTCCGGGAAAGTGCTGTTCGTTTGGTGTCACCGATATCATCGACGCGAATGCGGCGCTTTATTCTTATGCCGGTCCGGGACACTGGAACGATCCCGATATGCTTGAGGTAGGCAACGGGGGGATGACGATCACGGAGTATCGCTCGCACTTCAGCTTTTGGGCGTTGCTGGCGGCGCCCCTGATTGCGGGCAATGATCTGCGTGAGATGAAGCCGGACATTCATGACATTCTCACGAATAAGGAAGTAATCGCGGTGGATCAGGACGCGTTGGGGCGGCAGGGGCGGCGCGTGTGGAAGGACGGCGATTCGGAAGTGTGGGCAAAGGCGTTGGCTGGCGGCGGTCGGGCGGTGATTTTGTT
>QIAH01000200.1 GCA_003225465.1 Acidobacteriota bacterium
GGGGCATCGAAGCCCACGTTGCAATTGCAACCAACATGCTGGCTTTGACCTTCATGAGCGTGGGTGGCTCCTTGCCTTTCATGGGGAAAGGCGTCCTGAGGCGCAGCCGTTTGCTGCCTTCAATCTTTCTTACGATCATCGGTTCCGGCTTAGGTGCATGGCTATTGCTCGCGGTTCCGCTCAAGGCGTTGCAAATCACGATAGCTGTGGCGATGATTGGCGTAGCCATTTTCTCCCTCCTGAAGAAGGATCTGGGACAAAGCACTCAGGATGCTCCCATGTCACCCGTTGGGGTACGCGCTGGCTATGCGGCCACCTTCCTTCTAGCAATCTACGGCGGCTTTTTTAGCGGTGGTTACGTCACGATGCTCACTGCCATTTTTGTTCTGCTTTTCGGCATGACCTTTCTCGAAGCCGTTGCTACCACGAAAGTCATCAACGTATTTTCTTCAGGTGTTGCGACTGTAGTGTTTGTTTGGCGGGGTGTTGTGGATTTGAAGCTGGGTATCATTGTGGGCATTTCCATGTTTTTAGGGGCGTTGCTTGGCGCCCGCGTCGCCCTGATTCTGAGCACAATCTGGCTGAGGCGTTTGTTTATTGCGGTAGTGCTTGGCCTAGCGGTCAAGCTGCTCTTGCCCGCGAATTAGTGAAAATCCGCTATTCCGGTGGTTCGGCCGGCAACGTCCGGGCGCAGAGCCCGTTTTTTCATCAAGACAAAGAAGATCAAAGCCAAGATCAGTACATGAATTGTCGATGTAATCATTCCTCCGACCATGGGAGGCACAAAGCATCTCATCACATCGGAACCGATAGCACCGCCCTCGTCTATCGACCCTAGCAGCGCGTTCAACCCTGCGGAATTATTTGTTAATCTGCGGCGCAATTGGTGCTTAAAGTCTTAGACCCGTCAGTTCGTCACTTGTTACTTGTTTCTGTGAGTTCCTCAATCACACGATGCGCTTCCGTCAAAACCCTATACTCCTGTGGAGGAAAGCAGGTGACGTTGGTAACTTGGTCCGAGCGCCAATCGCCTTAGAATTTCAGCTGTGAAGGTGTGTTTATCCACGAACCACAGAACATGGCTGGCCATCTCTTCGACGGTCCTTAGTCTTGCGCTGGTCGGGGCAATCATGTCCCCGCCTTCCTTCCTCCTTACTGCAGCTGGAGATGTGACGCAAAGCTTGCTGTTGTTGTGGCTCTTGGTGGCCGTGATCGCAAACTTGTGGACTCCGGCTCGATGCGCCAGGATGTTCTGGATCTTCATGGCCGGTGGCGTCGGACTGTGGCTGATTGCACAGTTCCTGTGGACCTATTTCGAGGTCATTCAGCGAAAAGAGGTGCCCAATCCATTTGTTGGCGACATTGCGATCGTCTTGCACCTCATACCGATCGTGGCTGCATTGGTTTTGCGTCCGGATAAGGATCGACAAGCGTCGCGTCTGCGGTCACTCGACTTCGCCCTGCTCTTCAGTTGGTGGCTTTACCTCTACCTGTTCTTCGTCATTCCTTGGCAGTACGTTTCTCTCGAGGCACGCAACTACGGCATCAATTTTGACGTGCTGTATTTTGCCGGTCATGTAGTCGTACTCTTTGCCGCAACCATGGCTTGGCGCGACAGTAGCGGGTTGTGGCGAGCCACATATTGGCAGATTCTGATTACCTCCTTTATCTACGCGGTCACGTCAATCGCGGCGAGCATCGCCATTGACTACGGCAAGTACTACACCGGAAGTCTTTACGATGTGCCCCTCATCGCCTCTGTCCTTCTGTTTGTGCGGATGGCGCTGCTATGGCGAAACACGAGAGCTACACCACACTTTGAGGGCGAGCATTCCCCATCAGCGCATTCCTGGGTGCCAGTCTTGGTTATGGTCGCTGCTGGAAGCCTTCCTGTGCTTGCCGCATGGGCAATGTTTTTCAGTGACGCGCCCACGATCGTTCAGCAATATCGATTGGCCCTGACCTTGGCCATGATCGTTTTCGTGGGTGCTTTGCGATCCATTCGGCAGCACAGCCTGGACAAGGAACTGGCACGTGCGAATCGGGAACTTCAGGAGGCTTCTGTGACCGACGAGCTAACCGGAATCCGCAATCGACGTTTTCTGGCAACCATCCTGAATAAGGATGCGGAACAGGCGGTTCGCATCTACGGGACAGGCGACAACGCCAATCGAAACCGCGACCTGATCTTTTATCTCATCGATATTGATCATTTCAAAATGGTCAACGATCAATTTGGGCACCAGCAGGGTGATGACGTTCTTGTGCAGGTCGCCGCACGCATAAGCTCTGCAATCCGCTATTCGGATGTCCTGATCCGTTGGGGTGGCGAAGAGTTTCTGGTGGTTTCCCGATTTACCGATCGGGAAAACGCGGAAGTTCTTGCGAAACGCGTCTTGCACGCCGTTGGAAGTGAACCGTTTCGCCTTAAATCCGGCAGTATTACTAGGACTTGCTCAGTTGGATGGGCCGCATTTCCATGGTGGCCGGATCGTCCTGACGCTCTTTCCTGCGATGTTGTCCTCCGATGTGCCGACCACGCTCTCTATGAGGCTAAGAATCGAGGCCGCAATAGGGCGGTTGGGATCGTTCCCGAACTTCTAGACGAGCGTGCCGTGGCGCGAGATGAGTTGCACAATCCCTTGCTGCTCGATGATCCGCCGGGAAAAGCGGTGTTAACGCTAGGCCCTTGAGGCTTTGATGTTTTGGAGTTCTGTCCATGAAGCTAAACGAGTTGACGATTGCTCAGGCGAAATCAGTGTCCTGCCCACGATGCGGAGTCGAAGCGGGAAAAGACTGCAAATACACCTACATGGGCGAATCGCGAGATGGCTTGCACAGGCAGCGCCGTATACTGGCAAAAAGTGTGCTCGACAGTCCTCAACGGCAACGTGGCGGATCATCCACGAATCTGAAAATAGTCAGGGAGGTCTCGGACTAGTTTCAAGCCCCTTGCATCCTCCCTTCCGGATCGCCGGGGCGTGAATCTCAATCTGCTTGGCGATGGTAAGTCTGCCTGTAACGAACCGAAAAGACTGGCGCAAGCATGACTACGGGAATGTCAATGCCGGTCGAGATCATTCGCCGCCTGAGGATGACTGCTTTGTGGCTCATCATTTTACTTGTTGCTCGTCCATCACAACGACTGCTCAAGATGCTGCCCGACGCATTTATTTTTTACCTATGGAGAACGCCGTGGCGATCGGGTGCAGCTGGTTTTCCGGCCGAATCCGGCCTGCTGGTCGCGAAGAGCAAGTCCTTCACGCAATGAAAGGTAGCCTCTGGGTGGACGACAACCCGAACAGGTTGACCGAGATCAGCGGACAATTGATGGACGAAGTGAGATTTGGTGGCGGGTTTCTAGGCCATCTCGACAAGAGCGGCACTTTTGACGTGAAGCAGGAGCCCGTTCGTTGGCAATCGTCTTTGGGTAGTGCCGCCCACTGATTCCGATGGCTACCGCATTGAGTTCGCAAGTCCCACCGATGCGCCAGAGGAAAGCGAATCGGAAGAATAGCGGCGGAAAAATAGGAGGCACCATGCGTCGTGAACGGGCACTTAAGATCGTGTTGGTGGTGGTGGGATTGTTGTTTACGGCGGGAGTCGTTCCGCTGACAATGTTTTTCTCGCGAGAATCTGCGGTGCCAATGATAATGAGCATCTATGTCACACTCGGAGTTTTCTTGCTGCTGGCAGTGCGTGACCCAGCGGCGAACCGCAGTCTGATCGCCTTCGGCGGATGGGCAAATCTTGCGCATGCTGGGATAATGGCTGCTCAGGAATACCGGAATGTGATCGAGCGCCGAGAACTCGCAGGAGCGGTTGTGTTCGCGCCGTCGTCAGCATAGCTCTGGTCGCTCTGGCTCCGGCAAAGAAGTCAGTGGAGCGAGCCTCTCCTGTGATGGCGCAGGTCGGCAGTTGACAACCAAGACCCCATGATCGCCGGAGCCATCATAGTCATCGTCATCGCCGCCTCAGGCGTTTTGATGATGCGGTTTCGAAAACGATGGCTCGCGAAAATCAACATTGCCTTCACGAACCGGATCACCGGGCTGTTCGCAGGCTGGCTTCCCGGCTTCGGCATCCTCACGCATGGGGGAAGAAAGTCCGGCAAGGTCTACCGTACACCCATAAACGTCTTTCGAGCGTCGAACGGCTTCATCATCGCGCTCACGTACAGCAGCCAATCGGAGTGGGTGAAGAACGTCCTTGCAGCGGGCGGCTGCGATCTAGAGACTCGCGGGAAGAAATATCAGCTTTCCGCACCGAAGGTCGTCGGTGACCCTACTCGTCGTCGATTCCCCATTCCGGTGCGGATTGTCTTGAAGTTGGTAGGCGCGGACGAATACATGGAGCTTTCGACTCGTTAAGGTGCACTTATGATGAAACAACATCTTCGGTGTGCACTCGTGTGCGCGATGTTGGTCACAATCGCTCTTGCGAATTTCGCACAGAGCGGCGACAACCGCGCTCGACAAAATGACTCTGTTAAAGTCGAGAGCGACAAAATGGAACTCATCATCTTTGCCCGTTTCCATGCGCGTGAAGGAAAGGAAGCAGCGGTCGAGGCGGAACTGCGCGATGCCATTGCCCGTGTGAGGAAAGAGCCGGGTTGCCTCGGTATGGAGGTGTACCGCTCCGTGCGCGATTCGCGGCTGTTCTTCCTCCATTCCCGTTGGGTCAATGAGGCGGCATTCGACAAGCACGTGGAGCGACCCGAAACGAATCAATTCGTGGATCGTGTCCAGCCGCTAATCGACCATCCTTTCGATGTGACGCGAACGCACCTGCTCTTCGAGTGACGGGGCGTCTGAGTGACTCGGTAGTACCTGTAGGAGGGCACCATGAAGCGAGGCGAAGCAGCAGGTAAGGGCAGCAATCCAAAATACATTCCAAAGTTTTATGCTCGTAATTGGACGGATACGTCGGCCACATTCACCAATTCCACGACTGCGAGAAACCGGAAAGTGGGATTCTCCATCGCCAGATTGCAGCGAGATAAAGTCATCTCGGCTCCTGCGAAGAAAACCGATCTGTTCACGGTTCCAGGCATGTCATTAATCACCGAACGCCGATACAATCGGATTCCATTGCTGTACTTTCGCGCCCGGCGGGGAGTCTGGGGCTCTTGGCCGAAGATCACTCGGTTATGGGGTTCACGGCTGGTTTTCGCTCTGAATGCTGATTCGCCTTAGCTCGCTGATGGCGCTCTGCGGCGCCTGACGTTCACTTTCAGTGCTCTCGGGATTCGAAACTAGCGGCGCAAGTTGACTCGACCGAAAAGGACCGCCCATGCTGCATCTTGCCAGAGCCTGCAACTCGCGAGACATCCGTCCGATCCTATGAGTTTGAGGTATACAAAGACGACGGCAGTGCTCCGCGGTTTAAGGCCGCAATTTGTAGCTTTCGCCTAACGTGCCCGCTTGCCGCCAATGCATGCGGGCGCGCACCAATTCCGCGATCTGCCGGATGTGTCCGAGGTCGTGCATGGCCCACTCGTGGAGCATTTGCTGCAGCGTGATTTCGCCCGCCTCCTTGTGCATGGCGCGGCGCTCGCCGGCGGCGCGTGGCAGCGTCCGCAGAAAGTCCATGTTGGTGTCGCGCTGCTCCTCGAAGTGGTCGAAGGAATCTTCGGCGTCAGCTTCGCGATAGAGGTCGAGGTACATCTGCGCATCGTCCGGCTCGAACTCCGGCATCTCTTCGTTCAAAAACCGGTCGACGCGCATGCGGTAGCAATGGCCTTCACTGTGTGACAGGTGCGCCAGCACCTCCGCCACGGAAAAGCGATCGGGCGCGGGCTTCCATGCGGCGTCCTCGTGAGAGAGTTCGCGCATGAGGCCGCGCAGAGTCCCAGGCGTTTCTTCGAGCAGGTCGAGGCAGTCCAGTCCTTCATCTTCCATCATGCGACCATCCTACGATATTTTCTCCTCCGCCCACCTGGAGCACACTTCCAGTGAGCCAGTATGTGGCGGGGTGGCACAGTGCGGCGATGTTGCGGGCGACATCTTTGGAGCAGCGTGAGACGACGGCTGGGATTACCCTGGCGTGCGTTTTCGCGAATTTTCTCGTAGCCTGGAATTTGCGGCGGCGCGGATGCCCGCGAGGATGGCATTCGACGTAATGCCGGCGGGCGCGAGTTCCACGGCGAGCTGGCGGATGTGCACTTCCAAGGGACGCCTGATAAGGCACCGAGAGTTGCTGTCTCCAATATTCTCTCGTTGAAATCCGAGGGTCAGGAGGACAGTCAGGTCTCACGCAAAATATCGCTACGCTCGCCGGTCCAGGAAGATGCGGCATCTGTCTCATCCTCACTGTACTGCCGAGGCGAGCCCGCCAGTATTCGTGGCAACTGTTGAGAACAGGCCAACTCGCAACCAAATCGTTCAGGACAGAATATCAGCGAAATCCACTCGTCTCTGCGTCCAGAAAGCGGGCTCCGGGAGGTTGGCACGCCAACTCAAGCGTGCAGGGTTTTAAGGCAGCGCTTATGAGTGGGAGCGGGCCGTGATCTTTCCTCTACAAGAGAAAGCAGGGGCAGGGGAAAGGGGCTGCACGTACTGCTTTCAATTAGCACCCATTGTCCTGCCAACTTTTGCCGGTTTGTCGAAGGCGGTCCGTACGCAAAGAGGTGCTACTGCTTTCGCGCGCCTGATGAATAGAGACTATATATTGCTAAATATTGCTACAAAACGGGACAGCTCAGTGGCATCCTGCCGGAACTTCAAGTTGACCTCTGACATGCGCGGTCTTAGACTAGTCTAACACTAGTTTAATCGGGAGATTCTTTATGGCCACACTGCAGGACAGCAACACGGTCGGCGCGTACGAGGCAAAAACGCATTTGTCGGAACTGCTCGAAAAAGTTGAGGCGGGTGAGGAAATCACGATCACGAAACATGGGGCGCCTGTAGCCAAGCTCGTGCCCGTGAAAAAGGGATTAAGACCAGAGGAGCGCGTCGCCGCCATTGATCGGATCCAGAAGCTGGCCACTCGTTTGTCCTTAAGCGGATTAAAGGTCAAGGACCTCATTCGGGAGGGCCGGCGATGAGTGCGGCGTTTGTGGTGGATTGCTCCATCGCCATGGCCTGGCTGTTCCACGACGAAGCAACACCGAAGACGGCAGCTTTACTGAATCGATTGGCCACCGAGACAGCGCTTGTGCCTGCCTGGTGGTTCATCGAAATTGCTAATGTCCTCGCGATGGCGGAGCGCAAGGGGCGTATCACTCCTACACAGTCTGACGCTTTTATCGCAGACCTAAGCAAGCTCGGAATCGAGAGAGACAACGAAGCTCCTGATCGCGCCTTTACGCACCTTCTTGTGTTGTCCCGAAGACATCGACTGACTAGTTACGACGCGATCTATCTTGAATTGGCCATCCGTCGAAGCTTACCGTTGGCTACTCTTGACCACGACTTGCGCAAAACAGCAAAGAAATTGGGTGTCGGCCTCTTGGGTTAAAGGGGGCAGAGCCCTTCCTGTTTTTGGAAACATAAACGGCTACCCTTCATCGTCACCCACTTGGTATTCGACCCTGCCGCTGCCGCCGCCGATGTTTGATGCGCTCCGGCGAGCGGGGTCACGAGCGGCTCGCGGCGTTGCAGAAAGTCCGTTGTCAGACTAGACGGCACCTTGTAGATTGGACACATGGCGCTCAAACGAACGGACAACGTAGGAATCGTCGTCGATGACCTCGGAGGGACGATTGATTTCTTTCGCGAGCTCGGCCTCGAGCTCGAAGGGCGGAGCACGATCGAAGGAGAATGGGCCGGACGTGTCACTGGACTGGGCGATCAGCGCGTCGAGATTGCCATGATGCGCACGCCGGACGGCCACAGCCGACTCGAGCTCTCCCGCTTCCTCACGCCGCCTGCCGTCGCGGATCACCGCAACGCCCCGGTGAATGCTCTAGGCTACCTCCGCGTCATGTTCGCCGTGGACGACATCGACGAGACGCTTGAAAAGCTCCGCAAGCGCGGCGCGCAGCTCGTAGGCGAAGTAGTCCAGTATAAAGACGCGTATCGGCTCTGCTACATCCGCGGGCCTGAAGGGCTTCTCATCGGACTCGCCCAAGAACTCAGCTGAGCGCAATACAAAGACGTCGGAGAGACCGTCGCTTTCAGCCACCGAGTGGATCGTCGGCAACACGGAAACTACCAGACCAGAACCAATTTCAGTACAATCTCACCCAATCGGGCAAACTCAGAACAGCGAGAGAACGTACCTATGAAAATCGTGGCCATTATCGCAAGAATCCTGCTCGGTCTGATGTTTTTTGTCTTTGGGCTTAATCCCTTTCTGAAGTTTCTGCCGATGCCTCCGATGCAAGGAGTCTGGGGGCAGTTTCTAGGCGCGCTGATCGTTTCACACTACGTATGGTTTGTCGGTGCGGTGCAGGTCATCAGCGGATCGCTGTTTTTGATTGGGCGGTACGTTCCTTTGGCGATTGCATTGAGCGGCCCAGTGATCGCCAACATAATCGTCTACCACCTGACGATGCAGCACATTGGTGCACAGTTGGCGGTTCTGGCAACCATATGCTGGGTGATTCTGTTCTGGCGTTACCGCGCTTCGTTTGCGCCCCTGTGGGTGGAAAAAGCCTAGCTTTAGCACATTACCCGAATCCGATGGGATTTGCCTCGCTCTTATGCCTCACCTTCCAGATTGCCTCTCATCCTCCCATAACGTCAATGCTCACGGCTTCCCAGAAGCCGAGTTCCATCTGTAAAAACACGTAGTGAGCGGTACTGATCCTCAACTTCCGGATTGCCCTTCGGGAGTGGGCGCGATCGATGCTAACAAGTAACAAGAAAGCCAGTTCGCGGTCTAGATCCAATTCAGCCAAAAACGATCGTGCAGGAGGAGTCGGGTTGCGATTGCTTCGCCGACCGGGCGCTGCTCAGAATTGAAGCTTCAGGCTATTTGAATCGAGAGTGGCCCGCCGATTTGATACAGCGGATTTAGGCATCCCGCTCTGTCCACCGCTTCCAAAGTGGCTTGGCAGCGTCGACTTCGATTGCCCGAACACAGGAGAACTCAGAAATGTGGGGTGGTACTCGCGCCGATTGGATCGTGACTCGTAACAATTTCCTGCGCAGCACCGCACCAATTATTCTGCTGGCTGCTATGTACGTANNNNTACGTATCCCGCAATCGTCTTGCCAGATCAATTCGGTGAGCGCACTAACGGTTTGCTGGACGTCGATGGGTTTGGTGATGTGGATGGCGAAAACGCGGGCAGTTCCACTATGGAGGCGGGCCCATTGCCGTCGGGCTGCAGGAATAATTGACGGTCGTGAAAGGGGCGAAGCGTAGCCCGGTGACCAACGCTGAACAGAGTCGTCTGCGGGAGTCGGTCACGCACGAGACGGTAGAGGCGTGCTTCCGTCGCCTCGTCCACCGCCGAGGTGGCTTCATCGAGAAACAGCCAATCGGGTTTCTGCACGAGAGCGCGGGCGAAGGCTATGCGCTGCTGCTCACCGGGAGAGAGTTGAAGTGCCCAGTGGGAGGTTTCGTCAAGCTGCCCACCCAGTTCCTTCAGACCCACTGCCGCGAGCGCCTCGCGGAGATTTGTGTCCTCCACGCCTTCAGCAGGCATCGGATAGCTCACCGCCTCGCGTAGCGTACCGATCGGCAGATAAGGCTTCTGTGGGAGAAA
>QIAH01000201.1 GCA_003225465.1 Acidobacteriota bacterium
CATTTCTCAGCCAAGTCTTGCCACTGCGGATTGCGTGATTGAATCAGCGCAATTTTCTTCGCCTGTGGCCAGCTTTTGAGTTGCTTCTCTCGCGCAATGGCATCGAGAACCTGGTCGCCTCACTTCGCTCTGGATGATAGGGGGTGGGAGGGATGGCTGTGACGTTCGAACAGGAGATCGTGATGGCGTCACGGCTACCCGGCAGTTGCGAGATGGAAATGCGATTCTGCGGGGAACTCCGAAAAAATCATCTTTCCTTCAGAATCTTCCGCTAAGCTGTGTGGGCTCTACTCCGGACTGCCTTTTCGCGAGGACCTTATGAAAACAAAAAAACGCGTGCTTGTTCCGACAATCGTGCTTGTATTGTTGGCGGCTGCCGTGGCGGCGTCCGCTCCCGGATATCACCTAGTGAATACCTGGAAACTGGGGGGCGAGGGTGGATGGGATTACCTGAAGGTGGATAGCGAGGCGCGGCGTTTGTACATTTCGCGCGCCACCAAGGTCATGGTTATCGATGCGGATTCCGGCAAAACTGTGGGCGAGATTGCTGACACCCCGGGCGTTCATGGGGTCGCATTGGTAGCCGAGATCGGCAAAGGGTTCACGAGCAACGGGCGCGAGGATACGGTGAGCGTGTTCGATCTGAAGACTCTGAAGACTCTGAACAAAATCAAGGTGGGCAATCGTCCGGATGCAATCTGGTACGACGCGGCGACCAAGCGCGTGTTCACCTTCAACGCGGGCAGCCAGGATGCGACGGCCATCGACGCCGCCAAGGGTGAAGTGGTCGGCAAGATTCCACTGGGGGGCAAGCCCGAGTTTGCTGCGAGCGACGGCAAGGGAACCGTGTACGTGAATCTGGAAGACAAGAACCAACTGTTCGCCCTCGATGCGAACAAGCTGACGGTGAAAGAACGCTGGCCTCTGCCCGGCTGCGACGAGCCGAGCGGATTGGCCATGGATCAGAAGAATCGAAGATTGTTTGTCGGCTGCGGAAACAAAGTCATGCCGATCGTGGACGCAGATAATGGCAAAGTACTCGCGAGCCTGCCGATTGGCGAGGGCGTGGACGCGACCGCGTTTGACGATCAAACCGGCCTCGCGTTCGCATCCTGTGGCGAAGGCGTTCTGACCGTCGTGCACGAAGATGCTCCCGATAAATTCAGCGTCGCGCAGAATGTGAAGACGCAAAAGGGAGCGCGCACGATGGCGCTCGACAGCCAGACCCACCAGGTCTATACGGTGACGGCGCAATTTGGACCGCCGCCCGCGCCCACGCAGGCGCAACCACGTCCCCGGCCGTCCGTCTTACCCGACTCGTTTGTTGTACTTGTGCTCGGGAAATAAAAAATCTGCCAGCCACCGCACACTGCGCATCTTAACGGCTTGCGCCGGTTAGATCGCGGTTGCAGCATGAATCTCATGGCACCTCAATCCGGGCGGCGGAAATACGCAGCTCGCCTCATGCAGGCTGCGCTTTTGCTTGTGATTGTTCTGTTTTTGGGCCCACTCTGTCCCGCCTATTCGGTTCTCACCCACGAAGAGATCGTTGATCTGCGCTGGCAGGATCAGATTCTGCCGCTCCTTAAGCAACGTTTCCCGGCTGCGACGGATGAAGATTTGCGCAAGGCGCACGCGTTTGCGTACGGAGGATCGCTGATCCAGGACATGGGCTACTACCCATTCGGCAGCAGATATTTCAGCGACCTCACGCACTACGTGCGCAGCGGGGACTTCGTCGTAAATCTGATCCGGGAATCGTCCGACCTGAACGAATTTGCCTTCGCGTTGGGCGCCCTTTCCCACTACGCTGCGGACAACAGCGGTCATCCGACGATCAATCGGGTTACGACCATCGAGTTTCCCAAACTCCGTAAGAAATATGGGGATCGAGCTACGTATGCCGACGACCCCAAGGCTCACATTCGCACCGAATTCGGCTTCGACATGGTGCAGGTCGCCAAAAACCGCTATACCTCGGACCGCTATCACGACTTCATCGGCTTCGAGGTCTCCAAGGACCTGATGGATCGCGCTCTCCTCAGCACATACGGTATCGGACTGAAGGACATTTTCAAGGACACCGACCTCGCCATCGGCACCTATCGGCGCGGCGTCAGCTTGGTGGTTCCCGAGATGACCCGGGTCGCTCTTCTGGCTCGCAAGGAGGCCATCGTCAGGGACACACCCAACTTCAACAAGAAGAAATTCCTCTATTACCTGTCCCGCAAGAACTATGAGAAAGAATGGGGCAGGGAATATCGGAAGCCCGGAGCGGGCACTCGGATACTCGCATTTTTTCTGCGCATGGTGCCGAAGGTCGGTCCCTTCAGCGCGCTCGCATTCAAGATTCCTACGCAGCAGGCCGAGGACATGTACATCAAGAGCGTGGACACCACTGTCGAGGATTACAGCAAGTTGCTCCAGGAAACGAAGCAAGGCGATCTGAAGTTGCCCAATAAAGACTTCGACACTGGAAAAGACACGCGCGCGGGCGAGTATCCGCTTACTGACAAGGCTTATGAGAAGCTACTGAAGCAACTGGCAGACAAGAAGTTCGAGAATTTGACTCCGTCTCTGAAAGAGAACATTCTGGAGTTTTATTCGAACCTGAACGCGCCCATCCACACCAAGAAAAACAAGAAGGCATGGGAACAGACGCTCGCCCAGCTTGAATTACTCCGTACTGCTCCTGCGAGTTCCGAACAGCAGGTCAAGACGGCACAGGATGGGGCGGAAGTCGCCCCGGACACACCCAACGACCCACATTAGCGGTCGACCTGAAAGCAATTTTTAAGAAGTACCTGAACCGGTATCAGCGCGCGGGGACACGCCTCGACGCCGGCGGGTGCACTAATTACTGTTACATCCATCCACAAATTGGTCTTCCGATTGCACAATGTTTCTGTAATATATGACATCTTTCTCGAGTACTGCAGCGTCTCTAAGGGAAACTGCCATGGCTACGGCTGACGACAAACACTACCGCGCCCGCATCACCAAGCGGGTAGACTTGGCGCCCGAGTTGTGGATGATCCGCATCGACCCCGGCGCGGAATTCAAGTTCACGCCGGGCCAGTACGCCACGCTGGGCGTGCAGGGCGAGGACAAGCGTTCGGAACGGCCATATTCTATCGTGTCGTCACCGTACGAGAAGGAAATCGAATTCTTCTTTGAACTGGTCCCGCACGGAGAGCTCACGCCCAAAATCTATTCACTGAAGACGGGCGACGAGGTGCTCATGCGCAAGTCGTCCAAGGGCCGCTTTATTCTGGACCGGGTGAGCGGACGAAAGAATCATCTCCTAGTCTGCACCGTGACCGGAGTAGCACCCTATGTAAGTTTTGTACGCACTTTGTATAAAGACTGGAAAGAAGGCACATTCACGGGCGATCACAAACTCTTTCTACTAAACGGCGCCAGCCGCTCCTGGGAGTTCGGTTACTCGGAAGAACTACAACGATACGCGCACGAAGTTCCCTGGCTGAAATATGTGCCGACCGTGAGTCGCCCTTGGGATGATCCGAAGTGGACGGGCGAGTTGGGTCGCGTGGATGAATTGATCCGCAAGTATGCGGACGCCTGGGGCATCACCGCGGAAAACGGTGTGGGATATTTGTGCGGTCATCCCGATATGATCGAGCACGGCAAAGGCATCCTGCAGCGTATTGGCTTCACCAAGGAATTTCTGCGCGAAGAAATTTACTGGATCCCTTCCAAGGAAACGGCAGCGGAGGCTCGGGCGTAAGAGCAGGTGTCAGGTGTCAGGTGTGATGGAACGGCTCGGCGGGTGCCCCATCCTAACCTCGCGTTCTTTGCGAGGTTAGGGTGGGGATTTTCCTGAGGTTCGAAAACAACTCTGCGCGTCTGTGGCTTTGAAAGTGCTCTGCTTCAGCCGAGCTGTAAGAGTCGCAAACTCAAAGCGGTTTCAGCCGCGGCGATCAAGGGCCTCGCCGAGTTGTTGTCCAAAACTCTTGAGCCGCTACTTCCCGATAATTCGACTGCGCCGTTCGAGCAGAATTACGTCCCTCCAAACGCCCTTCAGTTGCCCGATTTTTTCACGTCTGCCCACTTCGCGAAATCCGCAAGATCTATGCAGGGTGATGCTGGCCGTGTTTTCGGGAAAAATTCCGGCTTGCAGCGTCCAGATGCCGTGCTCTTCCGATTGCTCGATGAGCGCACTCAGCAAGCCTTTTCCTACACCTTTCCCGCGTGCCACCTCCACGATGTAAATCGAAACCTCCGCAACGCCTGCGTACACGCGCCGCGCGGAAACTGGACTAAGGGCCGCCCAGCCCAACACTCTTTGCTCGTTCCGCGCGACCAAGCGCGAGTGCACATGATGCTTGGCGTTCCAGTTCTCCCAGTCCGGAGATTCGGTTTCGAAGGTGGCGTTTTCAGTGGCAATGCCTTGTCGATAGATCTTCTCGACCGCAGGCCAGTCTTCGGCGCGCATGTTCACGATCTGATATGAAAGGCGCGGATTGCTTGCCATGACGGAACCTTTTGGTGATGGAGCGACGGGCGTCTCGCCGTCGAGATCGTCGCGGCATTCCGCGACTACCTACGACGACTCCGCGGGCGCAAAAAACACCAGCACCTCGAGTTCTTCACTGACATCGAAGAAAAGATGTTCGACCCCGGCCGCCACAAAGATCACGCTGCCCGCCTTGACGACTTGCTCCTCGTCGCCGATACGCATGTGAGCCCGGCCGCGAACCACGTAATACAGCTCGTCTTCCTTATGCGGCTTCTGCGGATCGATCGCGCCGGCCGCAAGCACGTAAACGCCCACGCTCAAGGCCGGAACGCGCAAGAATTCCTGGTAGAGCTTACCCGCCTGCCCACGTTCGGCCGAGATCGTGGGCAGATCGTAGAAGTTTTTCGTTGTCATGATCGCTTACTGGAACGCTCCCGCAAACAACAGTTCCGTATACTGCGGAATCAGGTCCTGCGCCTGCAGGCGTCCTTCCGGCTTGTACCACTGGTAGATCCAATTGATCATGCCGAGCAAGGCCAGCGCCGCCGCTCGTGCCGACACCGTCCCCTTCGTGCCCTTCTGCTTCTGCACCTCGGCAATCAATCCCTCGACAAAGTGGATGTAGTCCTTTTTGCGCTGGTTAATCTGCTTGCGCAGCGAAGGCGGCAGCGGATGATTCTCATGCAGCATGACAGTTACTTCCCGATCGCGCACGCTCAACACGACCTCGATATGCAGACGGATGACAGTGCGCAAGCGCTCTTCTGGGTTCTGGATGCCGCGCACCGCTTTCACCACCCGCTCCTCGGTAATATCGAGCGCGTGATTCATGATGTGAAACAGCATCTCATCCTTGCTCTGGAAATGATGGTAGAGGCCACCCTTGCTGAGCTTGAGGGCGGCGGCCACATCGTTCATGGAAGTCGCATCGTAACCACGCTGTTGGAAAAGACGAGCGGCAGTGCGCAGGATGTCCTGACGGGAGTCAACGGCTTCGCGAGTCACGCCCGACATGGTAATGGGGTAAGGCGAAGAATGCCAACAGGGCTCGAACGCCAGGCTCTAGGCTCTGGGCTCTGGCTCGCGAAGCTTATAGATCTAACCATGCGCTCCAAAGAGCCGGTTGCTAGAGCCCAGAGCCTAAAGCCCAGAGCCTTGTCCGTCCAGAGCCTGATCTTGACACGATGACCATCGCCGCTTACCATAATTCCACCGACCGATCGGTCGGTTTTCTTCGCCCTTCTGTTATTCTGATTCGATATCTCACAGGGCCGGTTTCTCCCTGTCGTGAACCAAGGAGTTCCAGTGGCTACCGTTTTCTACGAAAAAGACGCAAATCCCAACGCACTAAAGGGAAAGACCATCGCCATCCTGGGCTACGGCAGCCAGGGCCATGCGCAGGCCCAGAACCTGCGCGACAGCGGATACAAGGTCATCGTCGGCCTGGACCCGGAGCGGCCCTCGGCCCAGCAAGCACGCGCCGACGGCATGGTGGTAGTCGCTCCCGCGGAAGCCGCGAAGCGCGCCGACTGGATCCAGATCCTCACGCCCGACGAGACGCAAGGCGACCTTTACGACTCGCAGATCAAGCCTTACCTGCATCCCGGCAAAGTGCTCGGCGTCTCGCACGGCTTCAGCATCCACTTCAAGACCATTCAACCGCCGAACGACGTCGACGTGGTAATGATCGCGCCCAAGAGCCCCGGACACCTTGTCCGCCGGGTGTACACCGAGGGCCGAGGAGTCCCGGCTTTGTTGGCGATTCATCAGGATGCGACCGGACGGGCGCATGAGTATGCGCTCTCCTATGCGTTTGGCATCGGTTCGACGCGCGCCGGCGTGCTGCAGACCACTTTCAAAGAAGAAACCGAGAGCGATCTGTTCGGAGAACAAGCGGTTCTATGCGGCGGACTAAGTTCTCTCATCAAGAAGGGATTCGAGACGCTGGTCGAAGCCGGGTATCAGCCGGAAGTTGCTTACTTCGAATGCCTGCACGAAATGAAACTGATTGTCGACCTGATTTATGAAGGCGGCCTGGCACGCATGCGCTACTCCATCTCTAACACCGCCGAATATGGCGATCTCACGCGCGGCAACCAGGTAGTGGGCGACGAGACCCGCGCGAAGATGAAAGAGATCCTGGCGCGCATTCAGGACGGTACCTTCGCCCGCGAATGGATCGAGGAGAACAAGACCGGTGGAAAGAAGTTCGCCGCTCTGCGTGAAGCGGAAAAGAAACACCCCGTCGAAGAAGTGGGCGCAAAGCTGCGCGCCATGATGTCATGGCTGGACAAAGATGCGAAGAAAGCGAAGCCGCCGGCCCCGCACGAGGAGCCCAAGGTTGTAAACGTGTAAGAGCGAGCGATTTCAGATTGAAGATTTCAGATTTCAGATTGTAAGAGCGGTTGCATCCTCCATTTCGCCGACCGGGCTGCATCCCAAATGCAATCTGAAATCTGAGATCTGAAATCCTTAAATCGCTTTTTCCGGATTTCTTCTTTTCCTTCCCTTGTCGTAATCTTCTTACCCTATGGATCCGAAGCATCGCAGCCGCGGTATCACGGATGGGCGCGACCGGGCCCCCGCCCGCGCCATGTTCAAGGCCATTGGTTTTTCGGATGACGATCTCCGCAAACCCATCATTGGCGTGGCCAACACCTGGATTGAGACCATGCCCTGCAACTTCCACCTGCGCCGCCTGTCGGCCAAGGTGAAGGAGGGCATTCGCGCGGCGGGCGGCACGCCCATGGAGTTCAACACCATTGCCATCAGCGACGGTGAGACGATGGGCACCGAAGGCATGAAGGCTTCGCTGGTCAGCCGCGAGGTCATCGCCGACTCGATTGAACTGGTGTGCCGCGGCCAACTTTTCGACGCGGTCGTGTGTGTGGTCGGCTGCGACAAGACCATCCCCGCGGCCGCCATGGCACTTGCTCGAATGAATCTGCCTGGACTGGTGCTTTATGGCGGCACCATTGCGCCGGGTGTTTATCGGGGGAAAGATGTCACCATCCAGGATGTCTTTGAAGCCGTGGGCGCGAATGCCGCCGGCAAGATGACGGATGCCGAACTTCTGGAACTCGAAAATGTCGCTTGCCCCAACGCCGGAGCCTGCGGAGGTCAATACACGGCCAACACCATGTCGACGGTGATGGAACTCATCGGGCTCTCGCCCATGGGTTTCAATGGCATCCCCGCGATGGATCCCCGCAAGGACGAAGTCGCGTTTCGTTGCGGCGAAATCGTGATGAATCTGCTGGCGAAGCCCATTCTACCTAAAGATGTCCTGACCCATTCGGCGTTTGAGAACGCGATCGCCGGCGTAGCCTGCACGGGTGGTTCCACCAATGCCGTGCTGCACCTGCTCGCGATTGCGCGTGAGATGGGCGTTTCGCTGGTGATTGAAGATTTTCAGAAGATCAGCGAACGCACCCCCCTACTCGCGAACCTGAAGCCCGCGGGAAAATACGTGGCTGCCGACGTGGATAAGGCAGGCGGCATCCCGGTAATCGCCAAGCGTTTGCTCGATGCCAAGCTTGCACACGGCGCCGCGCTCACGGTTACCGGAAGATCGTTCGCGGAGGAGGCTGGTGCTGCGGTCGAGACGCCCGGCCAGCCAGTAATCGCCCCACTCGATCAGCCGCTGAAGAAAACGGGAGGATTGGTCATCCTGCACGGAAATATCGCGCCGGAAGGTTGCGTGGTGAAGATCAGCGGCCACGAGCGCCTCACCCATCGCGGCCCCGCCCGCATTTTCGAATCGGAAGAAGCTGCCATGAGCGCCGTGACCAGCAAACAGATCAAAGCGGGCGACGTGGTCGTGATCCGCAACGAGGGCCCGAAGGGCGGTCCCGGGATGCGCGAAATGTTGGGAGTCACGGCGGCGATCGTGGGTGAGGGCCTGGGCGACGCGGTCGCGCTCCTCACCGACGGACGGTTCAGCGGCGCGACGCGCGGTCTGATGATCGGCCACGTCTCACCGGAAGCAGCGCTGGGCGGCCCGATCGCCGCGCTGCACGAGGGCGACACCGTCCATATCGACATCAACCAACGGAAGCTTGAAGTCGAAATCAACGATGCCACCCTCAGACATCGCCTGGCGGAATGGAAGGCGCCTAAGCCGAAATATCCCGCCGGGGTGTTCGCCAAGTACGCCGCTCTCGTACGATCGGCATCGGAGGGCGCGATCACCAAGCCGCAATAGGCACTTGCAATCTGAAATCTTAAATCTGCAATCTAAAATCGTTTAAGTGCGATCACACCACTGAGGCACAGAGGCACAGAGAAATCCAAATGCTTTTCTCCGGGACTCCGTGTCTCTGTGGTGAAAATTGAATTGGGGACTTCCAGACCGCGCGTGAGGTCACGGGACCCTCCGCCGAACCCGCCTACTTCAACACAATCTCTTGCAGAAGTTCCGAGCTGATGATCTCGCGAATCTCGGCGCGCTTGTCATTGAGGTCGAGCGCCTGGGCTTTTCCGCCGAGGATCTTGTCTCGAACAGCTTCGGCTTTGGCAGCCTGTCCATCGAGCGCGGCCCAGCTCTTGTACTGAATGGCGACGCAGATGTCCCAGTCTTCCGGACTATGCTTCGTCTCCTTCAGAAAGATCTTATAGTCGGTGATCATGCCCTGCTTCTTTTCCTCCTCG
>QIAH01000202.1 GCA_003225465.1 Acidobacteriota bacterium
CCTTGGCAGCCCAGTTATGCGACGGCAAAGGAAAATTCTGGAACACGAAGCGCGCATTCGGCTCTTCGGTGAGCAGCTTGTCAATGATCGGCTGCGCGTCTTTGCAATGCGGACACTGCAGATCGCTGAACTCGACAATCGTGACCGGGGCCTTGTCCGGACCACGCGACGGCCCGTTGACTCCTTTCAACAGAGCCTCCTTCGCAGGCTGATACGGCTTGGCCCCGAAGGGCAGGATCTCCCCCGTCAATGCGTGCTTGCCGTCCGGCGTAACGTAAAGGGTCGTGCCGCTCTGTCCCTGGGAATTGCTCAGAACAACATCCACCTCGGCCAAACCTGCCGCAATCGACGGCTTAATCGCCGTGATTTTCCAGGTGACCGTCGAGTCATAGCCAAACGTCTGCTGCAAAAAAGAATTCACGGTTTCTTCTGAAGGCAGATTGGCGGAAGTTTTTTCCTGGGCCGCCGCGACAAACGTGAGCAACACAAGGACGGAGAGGCGAAGCAATCGAAGATACATGCGTTCCTTTCGAGTTTGTAATTCTGATGCCAATTTCTGGGCTGAGGCGGCTAGGCCTCCGACTTGGCGGCGATCGGGAAACGACGTCCGTATCCAAACGCCTTCGCGGAAATCTTGATGCCAGGAGCGGCCTGCTGGCGCTTGTACTCGGCGCGATCCACCATGCGCATCACGCGCTCGATCAGCGCAAGGTCGAAACCACGGTCTTTCGCGATCTGCTCCGCCGAATGCATGTCCTCCACATAGTCTTCCAGGATCGCGTCCAGCACATCATACGGAGGCAACGAGTCGCTATCCTTCTGGTTCGGACGCAATTCCGCCGAGGGTGGCTTCTCCAAGGTGGATTCGGGGATCACCAGCCGTCGCGAATTCACGTATCGGCTGATGCGATACACCATCGTTTTGGGAACGTCCGAAATCACCGCCAGCCCACCGACCATATCCCCATACAACGTGCAGTACCCGACCGCGATTTCGCTCTTGTTGCCGGTGGAAAGCACGATGGCGTTGAACTTGTTCGAAAGCGCCATCAACAACGATCCCCGAGCCCGCGCTTGAATGTTCTCCTCGGTCACATCTTCCTTCAGCCCGGCAAATACGTCTTTGAGCACGTGCAGGTAACTCTTGCAAATTTCCGTGATGGAGAGCAGCTCGAAGCGGATGCCGAGATTCTGCGCAAGCGCCCGCGCGTCGTCAATCGATCCCTTCGAAGAGTAGGGACCGGGCATACCCACGCCGAGCACATTCTCCGGGCCCATCGCATCCGTGGCGATGGCAGCCGTAAGCGCCGAATCGATGCCGCCGCTGAGCGCGATGATGACTTTCTTGAAGCCGCATTTGCGAACGTAATCCCGCGTTCCCAGCACCAGCGCGGCATAGGCGCTTGCCTCTTCGCCTTCAATCTGCTCATGCATCTCGCCGGTCAGCGTTGCCGAGTCGAAGTAGACGATGTCTTCCTCGAACGACTTTCCCTGCGCGATGATGTTCCCTTCCCGGTCAAACACAACACTTGACCCGTCGAAGAGCAGGCTATCGTTGCCGCCCACCTGGTTGACCATCACGACCGGCACCTTGTCGGTTCGGGCGATGGTGGCCAGCATGTCGCGGCGCAGTTCGCGCTTGCCCAGCCAGAACGGCGAAGCTGATATGTTGAGAACAAAATTCCCTCCGGCGCGCACCAGCGCTTCCACCGGATCAAATCCATACAGCCGCTTGTTCCAGAAATGCTTGTCGTTCCAGGCGTCTTCGCAGATGGTCAGCGCCATCCGGTTCCCGCAGAAATCGAACAGTTCCTGATGGCGGGCCGGCGCGAAGTTCCGCATCTCGTCGAACACATCGTAGGTGGGCAGCAGCATCTTCGATTGCAGGAAGGCCAGTTTCCCATCCTGCAACAACGCCGCTGAGTTCATCACCGACTTGCCCGTATCCGCCTGCGCCGGGGTAACCAGCCCGCAGATCACCGCAATGCCTTTCGTCTCGGCGGCGATGCGCTCCACCGACTCGCGGTTCTTGGCGACAAACGTGGGCCGCTCCACCAAATCGCGAGGCGGGTAGCCGCACACCGACAGTTCCGGGAACAGGATCAGCCCCGCACCGGCCTCTCGGGCGCGCCGGGAGAAATCAATGATCTTGTTTGCGTTGCCTGAGAAATCCCCTACCGTGGGATTGATCTGGCCAAGGGCAATTTTCACGCTTCCAGTCTAAAGCCCCAGGTCGAAGGTTGCCTAGTCTGTGCAGTGCGTTGGTGCCCCAGGTTCGCGTCCATTCTTTGGACGCTAACCCGGGGCATCTTGATATTGGAGCGCCCGACCTCCCAGAAGGTGCGGCGATACGCTCGTTACGGAAGAATATTCGGCGTGGTTGTGGAACCCGGATCCGGCACGCCGGTAGGCCGCGTTGTGCCCGGCGAGGTCTGCGTGCGCGGAATGGGAGAATCCGATTCTTCTCCCGGCCGTCGCAGTGTCGGAGTGCCCGCGGGCTTAGCCTCATCATGTTGCTGCGCCACCTTGGTGACTGGGTCGAGGCTCAATTCCTTCTCCGTTTTAACCAGCTTCGTGCCATCGACTTTCATGGTTTCCAACCGCACCACCTCATCCCCGATGAAGCGCACAAACTCCACGTCCTTCGGCGGCTCGCCGTAAATCCACTCCTCGAATTCGGTTTCGTCCTCTTTTTCGCGAATTTTCTTCGGCGGACGTCCCTTGGCGTAGGTCACCATTTCGCGATTCATCCCGACCAGCACTTGATGGGCTTCAATCGCCGCCTTGGCCTTGGGAGGAACCGTTTCGAGATACGCCTCCTCCACCGATTTCGAATCGAAATCGAGCACCGGGCGCAGAATCTGTTTGAACTCCTGGCCGGTCATCTCCGGAATATAGTGATCGAAGTAGACATTCACGAACGAGCCCCGCGCGTTCGCATTGGAATCGGAAGGCGCCACCGGAGTTTCTCCCCCGGCTCCGCCCACGCTGATGCGCTCGTACCATTTCTGTTTCTTGACGGGACCGCCGTTGATTTCTACGTGGATGTAGTTCTCCTTGAAAACGATTCCGGTGATGCGAACCGCGTCGCCATTCTTAGCTGCCGGTCCAAACGTCGCAACCAGCTGCGCCAACTGCGCGCCACTGGGGGTCACAACGCCGTTGTGCAGTTTTAACCCGTCCCTCCCCATTGGAAACGGCGACCGCACATAAACGAGCTCAGCGTTCAGCAGCCGCACCAATTCTATTCGGGTTTGCTTCGACAGGTGGGGGGCGTTTGCGCTCGGGCCGTTGGTGGGTGCCTGCGGATCGCCTGCGAACGCAGAGAAGCAGTAGAGTGGAAGCAACAAGAAAAAGGCCACCAGGCGAAGGTACTTCATGGGGCACCCCAAGAGCCGATGTTGCTCCTGATTATAGCCCCGCTCCGGACCGCCAAAATCATGGAAAAAATCTGTAGGACCGCTTGTAAGCCTGTGTAGATTGTGCGCTGGGAATCCGTGGCCCGGGTCTGGCTTTCAATGGGCACGACTCAGCCCGTGCCGGAAAGCCACAATAATCAAAGGAGCTCTACAGGCTGCTAAAAACTCCCGCCATAGCCGCGCTTTGAAAGGGCTGGGCTTCAGCCCAGCCGTAAGAGCCACAAATTCAACGCGGCTTTAGCCGCTGCGGTCATGGGCGTTGCCGAGCAGCTGTTTTTCACCAAACCGTTTAGCCCCGCGGGGATCGCTTTTCCGAAATGTCCTGGCACGGGCCGCTACGAGGCGAAGCGCAGCCCATCTCGGGCCACCTGGAGCGGCAGAACCCGTCCGCCGTTGTCGCCGATGACAGTAGCCACCCGGCTGGCAGCGCCTTTTTCGACCAGAAAAATCACGCAGCCCCCTCCCCCCGCGCCGCAGACCTTCGCCGCCCGCCCGCCATTTCGTGCGGCCACCGAGATGAGCTTGTCGATAAGGGGCGTCGTGATGCCGGGCGCGTTCGTTCGCCGCAATTTCCATTCCTCGCGCAGCAGTCGGGCCACTTCGTTCCAGTCCGCACGCAGAAGCGATTGGTACATGAACCGTGCAATCTCAGCAATGCGCTCGAAATTGCGGAACACCCGCTTGTCGCCGTTGATATGTGCCTGGAAAACCTCCCAGTTGTTGATGCCCGATTGCCGCGGCGCTCCGGTATACACCAGCACGAAACGTGATTCGATCTCCTCGGGCGAAACCGGAACGCTCTCCCGGTGGATTCCATCCGCGTTCAGGTGGATGGCGCTGACTCCCCCATAAAGCGCCGGATAGTAATCCTGGCATCCGGTGGGCACATTGATGATCTGCGCTTCAATATTCTGCGCGATGACTCGCATCTGCTCGAGCGTGAGGTGGTGGTCGGTGAATCGGGCCAGGGCCGCAGTGGTCGCGATCATGAGCGCCGAGGAACCGGAAATCCCGGCACCCGCAGGAGACTCCGAGTCCGTCTCAATCAGCAAGCCTTCTTTGGGTGCAAAAAACTGCAGCAGCCGTGCGGCCAGAGGCAGGCGGAAGCGCCGCCCACGCCGCAATTCCTCGAAGCTCGAGAACGTTTCTTCCCGCCGCGTGTCAACCGAGCGCAACTGAATGCGCTTCCCCTTCAGCGGCGTAATGCGGCAAGTGGTCAGGATGTTAACCGCAAAGTTAAGCGTCAACGCTCCGGGGTGAAACATATAAAGCGGCCACAGGTCGATCGTTCCGCCGGCTAGATCCGCGCGGCAAGGCGCCTGCGCGATGATGGCGCCTTGCTTCGGCAACGTCCAGGAGGCTTCCATGCAGAGTTTGTATCACGGAGGGTCGGCGACCGAACGCTCTGTCGAGGCCCGCAGCACGGAGTAACCAGCGTAATCACGTTACTGCATAGAGGCGCGCGCTCTCTTCTTCTTCCATTTCTTCCAGAAACTAAGGTCAAAAGCCTGTCCACACGAGTCTTTAGGACAATGCCTCTGATCTTCTGTTGACAGCGATCAGCATTTGTCGGATATTCCGAAGAAGCACTTTATTCCGATACGGCAGTTGCAGTTCGACTCATCACTCTGGCCGTTCGCTAGGAGTTTGCGCATGGCAGATCCATGGGTTAGGCCTCCCTCCCCAGGTCCCACGGAATCTGGAGTTGTCACTCGGCCCGAAGACGAAGCCCGAACCCCCTCCAGTAAGACACCTTCCGAAGATGACTATCTTCTGATTGATCGTTTGCGCGAAGACGCCGCCGCCGGGCGGATGGATTTGAGCAGCATTCTTTCAGAAGCCACTCACGCAGCGCGATATTTCACGGATGCCACCGGTGCTGCGCTGGCTCTCTGGAGCCAAGGCGTAGTCATTTGCCGCGCGCGCTCGGGCGATTCCGCTCCACCCTTGGGTGCCAAAGTCGACGTCGACGCAGGCATCTCCGGCGAATGCTTGCGCAGCGGCAGCTCGCAGCGCTGCAATGACACCCAGACCGATCCGCGCGTCGATGCTGAAGTGTGCGAAGAGTTGGGTATCCGCGCCTTGGCGGCCGTACCCCTGCGCGGTGGACAAGGCGTGATTGGCATTCTCGAGGTGTTTTCCGATCGTCCGAATGCGTTTTCCGACGCCCATATCAGCCTGCTGAAGAAGCTGGCCAAGATCGCGGTCATGGGCCGCGCAAACGGCGTCAACCCGGCAACGCCGACGGAGACTCTGGTTCAGACTGAACCGCCGGCCCTGCGTGAGCGCCTGCCCAAGGACCTGCTTAATTTTAATTTCTTGCCCGCCCGCATGCGGGGCGAAGAAGGCCAGCCGATTCGCCTGGCCGCGGCGGCGGTTCTGTTGATCGTGCTGGTATTTTTTGGCTGGATGCTGACCCGGTCGCGTGGCGGACCCAGCCGCGGCCAGGCTGTGCACGCAGCCAGCAACGAGGCGGTTCCGGCCCTGCTCGCGGCAGGCGCCTCCAGCGACGCGAGCCATTTGAGTTCTTCCGCGCTGTCTGGAACCGGCAGAAGCACGGACATCACGTTAGGAAAGCCGGTGAAGCCGAGCCCGGACGTGGGCGCGAAAGACCTCGTGCAGAGGGCGTCCTCATCGGTCGTGACCGCCCGCGGCGGATCTTCTGGATCTTCTCAGCCAAAGAACATCCCCACCACAGACAATTCGACCTCTCCGCAACCGGCGCACAGTACCGTACAAACTGCTAGCGTGGACGTGCCCGCTCCCGACCTCTCGGAAGCGATGGCTGGAGCCAGCGCGGCGCCCGTCCCCCAATCGGTGGTAAACCCGCAGCCGATGTTCCCGTTTGTAGCGGTTCCGGTCTCGCAGGGAGTCACCGGTGGTCGGCTCACACACAAAGTAGAGCCGGTTTACCCATCCGAAGCGCGTCTGCAGAGAGTAGAAGGCCCAGTCGTGCTCGACGTTCTGGTGGGAGAAGATGGCAACGTGCACGGGGTGCAAGTAACGAGCGGCCAACCGCTGCTCGCCAAGGCGGCCGCCAGCGCCGTAAGGCAATGGCGTTACCAGCCCTTTCAATTGAACGGCAGGCCGGTGGCGATCCACAACCAGGTCACCATTCAGTTCAAGCTGCCGTAGTTTTTCTTGTGGAGAGACGGGCGCCCCGCCCGTCCACGCAGAAGCGCAAATCATACGACCTGCAAACGTTGAGCTGCGAGCAATCGACGACGTGGGTTGCTCGTAGCTCGAAGCTCATAGCCCGTCAGGACAGATTAAGCACTTCCCGGACCGTACCCCGCGAGTTCTGGATCTTTTCCTGCAAGAGCGTGATCGCGTAGATCAGCTGCTCAGGCCGCGGCGGGCACCCGGGCACATACACGTCCACGGGAATCACCTGGTTCACACTCTGCACCAGTGCGTAGTTATTGAAGACTCCCCCCGACGTTGCGCAAGCCCCCATCGAAATGACCCACTTCGGTTCTGGCATCTGCTCCCAAAGCAGGCGAATGACCGGAGCCATCTTGTTCGAAACGCGTCCCGCAATGATGATGAGATCGGATTGCCGAGGAGAAGGACGAAAGACTTCCGCGCCAAAACGAGCAATGTCGAACCGCGACGCGCCCATGGACATCATTTCGATCGCGCAACAGGCCAACCCGAAAGTCATAGGCCAAATAGAATTCTTACGCACCCAGTTGGCCGCCGCATCCAGAGTCGTCAACACCACGCCCTCCGGCGTGTGATTCCCATAGGTCAGATCCTTGACCTTCTTCTTGCCATTCTCAATCGTGACGTAAGGGCCAAAGTTCAATTCGCCGCTCATAAAGCTATTCTAAACCAGAGTGGCATCCAGTTCGGCCCCGCCTCTTTCGTTCTTGTGCGTTCGTTCTTGCGTTCTTTCTTGCGTTCTTGTCATTCCGACGCCGCGAGGCGGAGGAATCTGCGCTAGCACGGCGCGCGAGTGCCGGGTGGGGATTTTCGAAATACCAGGCTCGACAACAACTCTGAAAGATCCGTGGCATGAAAGGGCTCGGCTTTCATGCACACGTAGGCCCAGACGCCCTCGTCTGGGCGGCCGGGCGCCAGCCCGGCGGCAGCTTGCTTCGAGACAGCCCGCTCCCAATTGGCAAGTAGTCATAATTCCTATCGGTCCAGAAATTTAGAATCGCGAAAGTCGCCAGCCTTCAAGGATTCAAGATCACCTTGCCAAACATCTTGCTGTTCTCCAGATACTCATGCGCCGCGCGGATTTCACGCAGCGGAAACGTACTGTCGACCACCGGCTTCAACTTGCCGCTGAACACGAGCTTCAGCACCTCATGGAGTTCGCCCATCGTTCCCATATAGGAGCCGAGCAGCGCCAGTTGGCGCGCAAAAAGGAAACGCAGATCGAAACTGACCTCAGGTCCCGACGTCGCCCCACAAGTGACCAGTGTTCCCCCCGGCTTCAGTGCCTTCATGCTTTCATTCCAGGTAGCCGCCCCGACGTGCTCGATCACAATATCGACCCCGGCTTTGTTCGTAATCTTCCGCGCTTCATCCCCGATTTTTTGCTGATAGTGGTTGATGACATAGTCGGCGCCTAGCTCCTTCGCCTTCTGAATCTTGCGCTCATCGCCCGCCGTGGCGATCACGGTCGCATTGAACAGCTTGGCAATCTGGATGGCGGCTATTCCCACGCCCGAGTTCGCGCCCAGCACCAGCACGGTCTGCCCCGGACGGATCGACGCCCGCCCGGTCAACATATGAAAAGCAGTCAAAAACACGAGCGGGACACTTGCCGCTTCATTGAACCCAAGACTATCGGGAATAGGAATAACATTGGCCGCAGGCACGGCAATCAATTCGCAATTACCGCCGTCCACACCATTCCCCAGCACGGTAAATTCACGGCACAGATTCTGGCGGCCCGCCATGCACTGCTCGCAATGATTGCAGAAGTGCATGGGCGCGATTAACACGCGCTGCCCCGGTTTGAAGCCGCTCACGTACTCGCCGACTTCCACGATTTCCCCGGCAATGTCGCTGCCGAGAATGTGAGGCAGCTTGACGCCCGGCAATCCCTTGCGCACCCACAGATCCAGGTGGTTCAACGCACAAGCTTTTACGCGAACCAGGATCTGATCCTTGCGTGTCTGCGGGTCGGGCACATCTTCATAGCGAAGAACTTCCGGACCACCAAATTCGTGGATGACGGCAGCTTTCATAAGCGCACTCCCGAGTCGAAG
>QIAH01000569.1 GCA_003225465.1 Acidobacteriota bacterium
GCAACAGTATGGAATCCCATCTGCCGCGCAAACTGGACACCCAGATGCCCAAGGCCGCCAATGCCCTGCACAGCAACCAGGTCGCCACCACGCAAGCCGGCGTTGCGAAGAGCGTTGTAAGTCGTGACACCCGCGCACAGGAGAGGAGCGGCTTCTGCTGATGTGAGCTCATCCGGAACAGAAGAGAGGGCGCGTGCTTCAGCGATCATCACTTCCGCATATCCTCCGTCGGCGGTCACTCCCGACACGACCGGGTTCTGACAATTCACAGTGTCACCACGTCGGCACGGCTCGCACACCCCATCCTCGCCGGCAACAAGGCCGACACCCACGCGTTGACCGATTTTCCATCTGGATACTCCGCTGCCCAAGGCTTCGATGTGGCCCACCACTTCATGCCCAGGAACGCGCGGCAGCTTCAAACCCGGGTAAATGCCCGTGACGGCGGCTGCGTCGGTGTGACAGATTCCGCATGCTTCCACCCGAATCCGAACCTGTCCCGCTCCAGGCTCGGAGACTTGTCGTTCCACTACTCGTAGCGTGCCCGGTGCGGAGACCTCCACTGCTTCGTATGTGCTTGTCATTTGAATCCTCTATTCGTTTTGAACATTCTGTATTTCTGCGACAAAGATTTGTACTCGTTCCTGTTGCCGCCTCGATCCTGGTCAAGCTGGCAGATTTACGTCATGTGTTTCCCTGCGCTTGCGAAATCGTGTCAGATTGTGACGACGCCCCTACCGAAGGGGCGGCCCTCAACCAGATAACGGAGAGCTTCAGCAGCTACGGCCAGCGGGGAAGGTTTTAGCCACGATCGGTCTCATCAGTAGCCCCGAACTTGAACAAAATCTTCCCGCTGCGATTCGATTGCAAGGATTGTTTGAACGCTTCCTTGAACTGGTCGAGCGGGTACACCTGCTCCACTGCGGCGGAGAGCGATCCATCCGCTACCAGGTCTCCCAGCTTCTGGTAAACCTCTTTGATCTCTATGCGGGGCGCGTTGCGTATCCAATTAATGAGCCAGAATCCGTGGAGGCTAAGACCACGGTAGATGAGGTCTCCGGGCGAGACGGCAGGGAACTGCCCACTTTGAAGGGCGTAGACAACAATCGAGCCGCCAGGTTTAAGCGATTTTGCCAACTCGCCCACGGGAGTTCCACCCACCATATCGAGGACGAGGCTGAGTTTCTTCCCGTCGAGAGCCTCCTCAATGTCCTTGTGTAGGTTCTCGCCTTGGAGGACTACGCGGTCACCTCCCCACTGCCGCACCTGTTCGGCAGCTTCGTCCCGTCGGACGACATTCAGCGTCTTGACTCCCGCAAGCTTCGCGAGCGCCACAATGTACTGCCCCATGGCCGCGTTGGCTGCGGTTTGACCGATCCAGTCGCCGGGCATCAGGGAAACGTACCGGTTAAGCAAGAGATAGGCGGTAGCCGGGTTAATCCCTATCATCGAGAGTTGAAGGGGATCCGCCTCGTCGCTCATCGGCACGAGGTTGCGCACCGGGACGACAACTTCATCTGCCCACGTGCCCTGCTCGTAGGTAGGAAGAATCAGGACTCGCTTGCCCCGCAGAGCCGCATCAACCTTCGATCCGATCTTGGCGACTCGGCCAACACCCTCCGCCCCTACCGAAGATGGGAAGGCCGGCCGGACGCCGTACATGCCACGGACGAACAAAAAGTCCGACGGATTCATCGGGGCCGCCTCCATCGAAATGAGAACATCCTCCTGACCAAGAGCCGGTTCGGAGACCGTGTTGAGTTCGATCACATCTGAAGGTTCGCCGTGAGCTATGAGCTGCAACTGCCGCATGTGAAAACTCCTTTCGTTCAAAACCTTTTACGGTTTGAGTGCGCCGCCGAAAGGCGGCGGCCGAGATCGCGGATGTCCTATCCGGGGAATGAACTGCCGAACATCGGATTCCCGCTCTTGGATTGCACACTTGTTGCTTCGTCTTGAGTGTCATCCCAGTGCTCGGCCAAAACCCCTTCCTCCATGACGAGGATGTCGGCGGCTATCCAACTAGTTGGAGCGCCGGAACCGGAAAAGCGTCCGTGCACGATCACGAGATTACCTTCAGCCACGATCATGTCGTGCTCGTAGTTCAGCGTGTCCGGCGGACTCTTGACGAGTCCGAAGAGTCCGTCGCGTCCCGGAGCAATGTGGGCACTGTGCTGAATGTAATTCGGTGACCAGAACCTTTCCGCCGCCGCGTAATCGCGCTTATTGAACAGGGTTTCGATCGCTTCTAGAACGATGGCCTTATTGTTTGCGGCTGTTGATTTGCTCGTTTTGCCCTCTCTTCTTTGGTGTATGTCCTCAGCTTCCGCTTTTGGGTCCATCGATCGTTTCCTGATATTCGCGGCCCTTAAGAACAAGAATCCTAGCCTTTGCTAAACCAGCGATCTGGATTATTGTTATAATCCATCTACAGGATTAGATTCGTAATCCTGATTTAGTTGCAGTTTATTTTTCGGGGGAGGGCTACATGGGCCATTCCAAGGCGCAAAAAACGAGGACTCATAAGCGCATCGTTAGCATTGCGTCAAAGAGATTCCGGGAAAAAGGACTCGCAGGATTCGGAATCGCTGAGCTAATGAAGGAAGCCGGTCTTACGGTAGGCGGGTTCTACAAGCACTTCGATTCGCGTGACGATCTGGTTGCCGAAGCGGTTAGCTCGGCCTTCGGCGGCTGGAAACGTCGAGTGGACGCTGCCAAGGCTGGCGGGCCATCGGTATCCCTCGCAAAGTTGATCGACGACTATTTGAACGAAGCGCACCGCGACAATCCAGGCACGGGCTGTGCCTTCAGTGCGCTAGCGGCAGAGATCGGACGCAGCCATGAGCGGACCCGAGCCCTCACAACCGAGCAGGTCCGCAACGATATTCAATTGATTGCGGGTCTGATTCCCGACAACGAGCCGCATGCTGCGAGGTCGCAAGCGATCTTAACCTTTAGTGCGCTCGTCGGGGCTATGTCTTTGGCACGCGCGGTATCGGATGAGGCGCTATCGCGGGAAATACTAAAGACCGTGGCAGAACGCTTGAAGAATTCCGCCTCAAAGCACCCCTTTCCTGGCCAGCGTCTGTAGACTCCGATTTACCTCGATAAAAAGAATCCTTATATAAGGATAGTAATCTCATATGCTGTTTGCCCCACGCGGGGCAGCGAAACTTGCGACGGAGGGAGTTCTTATGTTTCGTAAATTGATCGCCACCGACAACGACAGTGCTACGACTATTCTTCGATTGGTGCTCGGAGTGATCTTCTTCGCCCACGGCGCCCAGAAGATGCTCGGATGGTTCGGTGGTTATGGCTTCACCGGCACGATGGGCTTCTTCACGGGAGTCCTGCACATTCCGGCCGTATTCGCATTTCTGGCCATCGCCGCAGAATTCTTCGGCGGATTGGGTCTCATCTTCGGACTGCTCACTCGCCTTGCGTCCTTTGGAGTCTCTTGCAACATGATCGTGGCCGTCGCGATGATTCATGGTCAGTTCGGCTTCTGGATGAACTGGACGGGAGCACAGAAGGGAGAAGGTTATGAATACCACCTCCTCTTGCTGGCGGCGTCGGCCCTTCTGATGATTCGCGGCGCAGGAGCAGCTTCCGTGGATCGCCTACTGTCTTCTTTCACGAACATCACGATCGAGGCCCCGGCCCGGCCCCAAGCTGCCTGATTGGAACTATGGTGAAAAAGAGCGATCGCATTACAGCACCTCGCCTCTGGCTGGTGATTTTTAAGAGTTATCGTGCGCTAAGCCTACTCGCTGAGCGGAGTATCGCCAACACGGGCATGTGCCTCACGGATTTCGCCGCGCTCGAAGCTCTCTTACACAAGGGCCCGCTCACGATCTCGGAGATCCAGGACAAGGTGCGCCTAGCCAGTGGCTCGATGACTGCTGCAGTAGATCGCCTCGAAAAACTCGGGTTGGTTGTACGCAAGGCGAGC